>NZ_JACJPA010000093.1:0-34663 GCF_014695845.1 Trichocoleus sp. FACHB-591 | reverse complement strand
CCTCAGCTCCGCCGACCTCCGCTCCACCAACCTCCGCTCTGCTGACCTCCGCTCCGCCGACCTCCGCTCCGCCGACCTTATCTCCGCCGACCTTATCTCCGCCAACCTCAGCTCTGCCGACCTTAGCTCCGCCGACCTTAGCTCCGCCGACCTTAGCTATGCTGACCTCATCTCCGCCAAGCTCAGCTCCGCCGACCTCATCTCCGCCAAGCTCAGCTCCGCCGACCTCATCTCCGCCGACCTTATCTCCGCCAACCTCCGCTATGCTGACCTCCGCTATGCTGACCTCCGCTCTGCTGACCTCCGCTACGCCGACCTCAGCTCCGCCAACCTCAGCTCCGCCAACCTCAGCTCCGCCAAGCTCAACTCCGCCAAGCTCAACTCCGCCAAGCTCAACTCCGCCGACCTCATCTTCGCCGACCTCCGCTCTGCTGACCTCCGCTCTGCTGACCTCCGCTCTGCTGACCTCCGCTACGCTAACCTCCGCTACGCTGACCTCCGCTACGCTAACCTCCGCTACACTAATCTCCAAACCACAATCTTGCTCCTAGCCAATCTGAGTGATAGCCAAGGACTCAGTCTAAATCAACTAACTGGCTCAAACTCCCCCTTCATTTGCGGCACAAAGCTGCCAAATGCAATGGCAGGCTTATCTGATCGCGACTGCGCTCGGCTACCCCAAGAGTTACTCAAAAGATATCCACAGTGGTTCAAAACCCTGAATGAGGCAAAAGAATGGTTAGACGAGGAACGGAAACAACCTTAATTAGACCGAACTCGGATCAATTGTTACAACCCTAGTAGGAATATAATCACAGGCTAGTTGCCACTTAATAGGTAATGCATTTTCTAGGCATGGGTTTTCAATCTGAAAGCGATCGCGTCCGCAATCGATACAGCAAACCTACCAATTCATCGTCTGTTAACTGACTTCGCCGCTTACCGTCAAAATTATCAGCAATAAACTGCACGACCTGCTGGACATCCCAAGCCAAGCGACGGAATTGCACTTGAATCTCAGCAATAACCTCACTCAAATCCTCATCGGCGATCGCAGGAGCTAGAGGCACAGGTTGTGGAAAACTCAATTTCCCCCTCCCTAGACCCTCCCCATCGGAGTTTATTTGTTTTTCTAAGACACCATCATGCCCCCCACCCTTCATATAGGCGGAGGTGTGTAATTCCTCTCTGGGAGAGTCTTCTAGTGCTTTAGCAGGTTCGATCGCTGGAGCTAGTGATGAAGCTGTAACTGGCTCTGGTAGCTCTATTACATACCATTCGGGATGCCACAACTCTTTGTACTTCTGCAAGGTGCTATGGCTGCACTGGGCTAAGGAGGCGATCGCTTGGGCTCGGGCAGTCAAGCGATCGGGTAGCTGGTCCTTTTGGGTCAGTTCCAAAACGGCTTGCTTGATCCGCGCCTGGGCCTCTTCGGCTCGCTTCTGGTTGAAGTTGACGATGTTGTTGGCAGCCGTGGTTAGGACAAGGCTGCGATCGCGTTTGGGACTAGTACCGAGAGGCCAGTAGTAGTTTTCTGTGGCTTCGGCCCATTCTTGGGCGCGTCGGCTGATTTCGTGCTGGTGTTGGCACCACTCTCGGTAGCCAGGACTGTGAGTGGCAGTTCGTTCGATGTAATGGGCTAGGGCTGGGCCAGAGAGGGATTGAAAGACGACGCCGTAGCAGCCAATAGTTTTGAGCAGGTGGTTGGTTTGCCCAGGTCCGGTCCACCCTTGCTCCATTTCATTTTCCAGTTCTTCTTGCCACAGGGCAATGTTGCTGCGGCGGTTGTAGGAGCGGTACTGATGCTGCTTCTTTGCTGCGGCGATCGCTTGATGCAGTTGCTCTAGGTCTTGAGCTGCGGCGGCTTGGTTCCACTGCTGGAAGAAGGAGGACAAATCGCTGGGAAGGGGTTGCAGGGTGTCACTGAGGAGGACGGAGCCACTGCTGGGTTGCAGGGGTAGGCGATGGGCGTTGTACTCGCTGTATTCTCCGGCTTTGCTGTAGCGCTTGACGTTGGGGAAGACTTCCAGCTGACCTGCTTGCAGGGGTAGGTGGTGAGCTTCTAGGCAGTGCTTCAAGGCGACGGCGAGGCCGAAGGTGGGGACGGCTTCGGGCAAGGGAATGTAGAGGTGGAGGCCACCGTTCCAGCTGGAGCGCAGCAGGAGGGTTTGATGAATGCCGATGCTGGCGAGGGCAGCTCGAATCGTGGCAAGGGCTTGGCGATCGCGGGTGGGATGGTGCAGGCTGAAGGCATCGAGGTCGATGAGGCCGTGGTAGGTAGTGGGGCCAAAGCGGACGCCGACGAGTTGAGCAGCATCTTGCCAGCAGGTCCAGAGACTACGGGGCTTAAGGGGGTATTGGGTGAGGGTCTGCCAAGCAGGCTTTTGGCTAGCATCAGCGGGGGTAGGCGCGACGATCGCTTGCCAGGGGTAGGGGAAGAGCTGGCAGAAGCGCTGGCCTAAGGGGTCACGGGGCAGGGGTTCTGATAAACGCTGACGGGCCGGTTGTGAGGCGATCGCCTGACTTCCACAGGCAGGTGTTTGTTTGCGTGGCATGATGCAACTCTCTAGTCCGGTGAGGGCAAAGGAACAGAGAGTCCAAAGTCAGTTGATATGATGCGTTACGCTGCAACCGCAGATAACAATCACAATAAGTATCAATGACCTCTCCGTCCTAGATTCACATTGGTAAAGGAGAGCGTTTTATGACAATACAGCTGTACTTACATCATTTAGCTATCCCTAAGAGGTCCACGCCTCCGGGGCCTGCAACTATTAGGGGCTGAGAAGAACTGCAGAAGACTGTTTCAACGAACCTAAACTTTGAAATGAGCAGCAAACCCACCTTCAAGGCTCCCTAAAAATCAGAAAAATTTCAGATTTTGGGGTTCGCGCATCTTCTTACGAATTCTCATTGATCACTTTCTCGGACTAAAGCCCTTACTCTGGCTTAGCCTACAGGTTTTCAGGGACAGCTACTTACACTTGTATTGACAAGTGTATTGACAAATGTATTGACACTGTCATGACAGTGTATTGACAAGTGTATTGACATTTTTAATTCGCTCAATTCCTTACCGAGACAGGAATAGAGAACCATGCGTCTTTTTCACACTTTCAAAAGGTCTTGTCACTTTCTGCCAGATGACCGTAATATAGACGCATGGCACAGTGGGTGACTTAACTGCGGCCCGGGAAAGCACACAAGTTAGAGTCCCCTCTATTCCGAATAGATAATAAAAAGCCTTTGAACCCCTTCTGTTACAGCAGTTGGGGTTTTTGGCTTTTAGTATACATAAGACATCTTGACCTCCTTTATTGTGATGACATCTTTTGCAACCCTATGATCTCTGATTTCCTCCACTCTTACATAACTTGAAGAGTAGTTTACCTGATCAGCCCAGTAATCGTCTCTATTTTCAGGCGAATGAAGGAAATGAACTAAGAGCGGTAGTTGAGTGGATTAAATAAAGTAAAAGGGCTTTTATTAAGCTCATTGGAATTGAGTCAGGGCTAATAAGTCCAATTCTCATAAGCTAATGGCTCACGCTTTAGAACATCCTGGCTCCGTTGCCATTGTGGAAAATATTTATCCATGTGTGCCTTAAAGCGTTCGTTGTGATGGCGCTCCAATAAATGCACTAGTTCATGAACGAGGACGTACTCAAGGCATTCAGTGGGCTTTTTAGCTAGTTCTAGGTTTAACCAGATGCGGCGCTGGTCAATATTGCAGCTTCCCCACTTGGTCTTCATTTTTTTGATGCCCCAGTTAGAAACTTGCTGGCCGATTATCGACTGCCAATGGCTGAGCAGATCCGGAATTCGAGCTTTTAGTTGACTGCGGTACCAATCGTTCAAAACGAGAGATCGCTTTTGGGTTGATGTGCCAGGATTGACGAAGAGCTGAAGTGTACTGTTGTTTTTGATCACAACCTCATGGCGACCACGGCGCTCAATCGCTTCCAGACGGTAGCGCTTACCAAACAGGTAATGGCTCTCGCCAGTGACCATCTCGCGCTCAGATTGACGCGGCTGATCTTGGAAGCTGGCTTGCTGTTTTTTAATCCAACTGAGGCGTGTGATCACTGCTAAGCGCACGTTGTCATCGGTCATATGCAGAGGCACTGCTATCCGTACATGCCCTTCAGGGGGGCACACTGAGAGGTGCAAGTTCTTGATTGGCTTACGCACAACCTGCACAGCGATGCCGCTGACTACAATGTTCTGCTCAATTGTAGGGTTACTGATACTCACGTTGGTTTTTCACCAGCTCTAGCACGTCGGTCACATTAATATTACGCTCGCCTATCTCAATCCGAATTGCGTTGGCGACTTCTCGTTCTTTGAATCGACTGCCAATCCAACCCTCTTTTTTGGTGTGACGTACAGCGGTATCAATTTGGAGGGCTAGGGCTTCGTCTTTGTCTAAGTTGTCATACAAGGCGCGTTTAGCTGCTGTATCTAGTGAGGCAGAGTAGTTTTCTTGCGAGGCTCCGGTCGGCTGCTTCACCTGGCGAGCAAGCTGCTTCACTTCCTCTAGATAGTCTTGATAGCTGATTGCTTGTTGGCGTCGCTGTTGAATCAGAGCATCCAACAAATCTGACATCTGCTCGTAATATTTAGGGTTGACTGGGTTTTCATCAATGATGGTTCTGCGAATGTTATTTTCGATCGTTTCTGCCATTGCTGCGGGATCATTCTTCAGACCAGTGGGCAGTTGATCTAGGGCATTTAGTCCGCTTTTAACGATGAGGTCTACTAGACCTAGGTCTTCAAACTCAGATACCACAACGCTTTCATCAGCATAGATATAACTGTCGAGCAGGTGACGCATTGCGGGTTCGTAGCGCTTCATATCGAGGTAGTCACCACTGGCAACTTTGACCTCATCCAGCATTTTGGTGTGGTGCTCGACTTCAGCTTTGATCGTGGCGGCTTCTTGAGCGCTATAACCCGCTTCAGGCATTTCGTTCGCTAGGTTGGCATAGGCGCGCATCAAGGCCCCAACGGCTTGGTACAACGCTACTCGTTTCGGTTCGTTGGCGGCTAAAGCTTCCTTGTCGGTTGTATCTGGGCCACAGAAATAATGCAGGTAATCTTGGGTGCCACGGGGAGCTTTGACTGGTTCGCAGAGAGCCTTGACGGTCTCGAGAGTCGCTTCTAGACGATCGCAAGCTTTTTCTAGACGATCGCTCAGTAGCCCAGCGACATCACCAGCATCATAGCCATCGAGTGCACCACTTGTGTAGTCCGTGATTGCCCCTTCTAGCCGCCTAAATAGATCTTTATAATCCACAATGTAGCCATATTCCTTGTCATCTCCATCGAGGCGGTTAACGCGGCAAATGGCTTGAAATAGGCCATGATCTCGCATTTGCTTGTCGATGTAGAGATAAGTGGCTGAAGGTGCATCAAAACCAGTCAGCAACTTATCAACCACGATCAATAGGCGCATCTGACCGGGTTGCTTGATAAATCGCTCTTTAACTTGCTTCTCATACTCGGCGATTCGATTCATCGCTTTGTCTTCAGGTTCATCGAAGTAGTCTGCAAGCATTTTGCGGTAGATGCTGTACTGGTGCAGCTTTTCGGTATAACCCTCGCCGCTTTCTTCGCCTTTGATGTCGGCGGCAGAGGGTTGGTAGCTGGTGATGATGCCACACTTGCCCGCTAGGTCAGTTTTGCTAAATAGCTCATAGGTTTTGCAAGCTTGGTAGATGCTGGAGCAAACGAGCATGGCATTACCGCGCTGATCCATGAGGCGCGGCTTAGTGTCCATATCGAGCAAGATGTCTTTGACGATCTGCTCTAGACGCGACTGGCTGGAGAGCACTTTTTGCATCGTGCCCCACTTCTTTTTGAGTTGATTTTTAGCGCGATCGGACAGGCCACGGGTTTTGGCTTCAAACCACTGGTCAATTTTCTTTTGAGAGGTCAGACGCTGGTCAATGTCGCGGGCTTCGTAGCGCAAGTCTAGGACAACATTGTCAGCAACCGCTTCATCAAATTTATAGGTGTGGATATAGCCACCAAAGACTTCGATGCTTTTCTGTTTGTCTGTTTTCAAGAGCGGCGTGCCTGTGAAGCCGATCAAGACAGCATCTGGCAAAAGCTCAGTCATGGCTTCGTGGAGCTTACCAGACTGGGTGCGATGGCACTCGTCTACAAAGACGAAGAGGTTGCCTTTAGGCACGAAATTACTTGGAATCTTGCTTTTGAAGTCTTGAATAAATTCGTCGGTGGCTTTGTTAGCGTCACTTTCGTTGCCGCCGAACTTGTGGATCAACGAGCAAATTAGCCAAGGCGTAGTCTGATTGAGGGTGTCGATCAGGTTGCCGCCGCTAGCAGTGCGGTAAATTTTTTCGTCAACGCCAAGAAAGACTTTTTCGATTTGTTCATCGAGTTCGGTGCGATCAGTGATGATGAGGACACGGGCATCAGTGACGTTTTCCCGAATCCATTTGGCTAGCCAGACCATTGTTAAGCTTTTACCAGAACCCTGGGTATGCCAGATGATCCCGCCTTCTTTGCGTTGAATGTGTTGCTGAGCCGCTTGGATGCCGAAGTACTGGTTATGGCGGCAGGTCTTCTTGATGCCTGAATCAAACACAATGAAGTCATGGATCAGTTCGAGGAACCGTTGCTTGTTGCACAGGCGTAAGAGGGCACAGTCGAGGGGACTAACAGCCTGCTCACAGTTGGAGATAGGTAAGTACTTCTGGTCTTTAGGGTCTGTTTGAGGATCGTAGTGGGGGTTTTCTTCTTTCCAGGTCAAGTAATACTTTTCTGGCGTTTCGATCGCGCCGTAGCGTAAGCCCTGAGTGTCGTTGCCTGCCATGACCCATTGCAGGGTGGTGAAGAAGGGGCGAATGAAGGTTTTCTTCTGGTTGTCGAGATTTTGACGAATGCCTTCCTCGATCGCGACACTAGAGCGTTTGAGTTCTAACACTCCCAAGGCGATGCCATTGACGTAGAGGACAATATCAGGGCGTTTTTTGTTTTCGCCTTTAATGGTGACTTCTTCGGCGATCGCAAAGTCATTCTTTTCAGGTTCATCCCAATTGATCAGCCAAATAGTTTGGTTTTGCTGCCCCACCCCTTCTTTGACTTTGACCCCATAGCGCAAAAGGCGGTAGACGGCTTTGTTGGCATCGTAGAGGTTTTGCCCTTCCCCTAAAGCGGCAGCCTGGTCGAGTTCGCGGAGGGTTTTGTTGATCAAAATATCATTGACCCCCTGCCCATGAAGCCATTGGCTCAGCAAACTCGCTTCGATGTTGCGATTGCTGTCGCGGCTTTCCCAATTGCCGAGGTAGGTGTAATATAGCTGCTCACGAAACAGTTTGATAACGCGATTTTGAGTGATCCGCTCGATTTGACCAACAGTACTCATGACAGTACCTCTTGCAGCCGGTCAGGTGACCACACGCAATTAGCGAGGGCTTCTACTAGTTGCCTCCGTTCTAGCTGCTCAGTTTTGCCAAATTGATCATAGGGCTTGAATGGTAGCTCTTGCTGTTTAAGGAATGATGTGAACTGTGGTTGATGTTGGTAAGCACTGGCGGTCAAGCTTGCTGCATATAGATTTTGCTGAGCGTAGCAAGGAGCTTTTTTTGCAAATGGTTTGTCCTGATAACTACGATTAACATCTGCTGGCAATAACAGTAGCCCAGCAATGCCATTTCGCCAGTCTTGAAACTCTTGCTCAGATTGAAATTGGTCTTTGTACTGGCTATAGTCGTTAGACCAAATATGCTCAATATCACATGGGTTGGGACAACTGCGGTCTACATACTTGTCGAACAGGTCAGGTTTGCCAGCGTTTACCTCTGTGTATGCAGTCAGGCGGGCAAGCAGGTGATAGACATAGCGACGGCTGAACTGGTTAAGCCCCAATCCTTTAATTCCGGTACGTCCTCGCGAGGGGCTGCCATCAAGGGTGATATCATCGCCTGCCAGTTTCTGGTTGAGGATAGTGACTAAATCACTGAGCGACTTACCGCGAATGTCACGGCAGAGGATAAACATTGCGTATGCGGTGCTGGAATAACCAACCCGAATGTAGTTCACTGTCCGGCGCATGAGCCAGATGTCTAGATAGGTTGCTGTAGCAGCGATCTTGCGTCGCACCGTGTCACTATCGTCTGTGACGCATAGAGGCGCTAGCAACACCGTATTTTGCCAGGTAAATTCGTTGTGGGCGTTG
The DNA here is from genome assembly GCF_014695845.1 of Trichocoleus sp. FACHB-591. Lineage (NCBI taxonomy): Bacteria > Bacillati > Cyanobacteriota > Cyanophyceae > Leptolyngbyales > Trichocoleusaceae > Trichocoleus > Trichocoleus sp. FACHB-591. The sequence goes on along the minus strand of NZ_JACJPA010000093.1, from coordinate 26,461 downwards.
TAATATACCGATTCCAACCCTTTTGTATAGGTGCGGCTAGCCTCTAAAATGAGCTGGTATGTTTTAGCAAAGAAGGTGAAGTGGGTTGAGATCAGCTCTAGGTTTTCTACCTGAGTGCCAAGGTTGAGCCGCCCCCGATTATCTCGCACCCAGCGGTGGAAGGCACTGCCAATCAGTTCCCAGTCCTTGTCTGCTGCTCCAGCTTTGCGATCGCGGATAGTATCTGCATACTGTGCTCGAAACCAAGCTTTGATGCAGGTTGCATCGCGCTCCGGTTCATGATTTCCTCCTGAAGAAATCAAATCTAACACTTGCTTTTTCCAAATTTGATTGGCGTTATGCCGTTGATCCGCATCTCCGATTGGTGCTAACAAATAAGCCTTCAGCATGTCTACCGGGCTGAGGGGTTTGCCCCGGTCGTTCATAGTCTCAAAGATGGCGTAGGCGTAGTTGTCGTTATCCGTAGCAATTTCGATCAGCCCCACCTTGGTCATAAGCCAGTAGATAAAGTGCGGTAAGGCATCACCTAACTCACCCACAAGGTCTTTGGACTCAATATCGTCATAGCGCGCATACATTGTCTGGATGGACTCATCTTTACCCTCTGGGTTGAAGTCCTTTCCATAAAAGAGCGCTTCAATGACTGGCAACCGTTCCTGAATGTCTAGGTTGAAGCTAGGTTCCCCATAGTCATCACTAAAGATTAAAGGCTCAAGGCGTCCGACTACAGCCAGGTCCTGCTTCTTCGCAGCGTTGTAGAGATAAATCAGCAGTAGAGTAAGAGACGTGACACGCTGTTGGCCATCCACCAAATAGTTCTTACCGTTACGTTTGCTGATAATAATGGAGCCTAAAAAGTAATCCTCGTAAGTGCTGACTTTTTGGGTTCCGTCACCTGACTGGTAGCAATTGAGAAATTTGTCCCGCAGGTCTGTCAGCAGTTCGTCGATATTTTCTTTTTCCCATTTATACTCGCGCTGGTACTCATCAATTGCAAAGGACTGGCTTTGCAGGAGTTGTTGCACACTGCGGTAATGGGGTGTAATCGTACTCATGCTGATCGCGTTCTCCAGATAAGCAATTCCTGACTGCACTCTTCTTGCTTGGGTGGAAGAATCAGGGAATGCATGTCACCTTATATTGCCCTAGAGAATTTTGAACTGCCCACATTTAGACTGTGCTTTAGGCAACACCATAGCTTGTGTAGGGGCGCTTACAAGCAGGGTGCATCTCCAAAACGATGTCTTCTTTCGGGATGCCCATATCAATGAGTTCTTGCCCAACATTGATGCCAATGGTATTTTGCTAGAGCTAGATTTTGTCGTCTTTGATGTCGAAGAGGAGGACGGTGTGATAAACGCGGTTTAAGCCTTTCCAGCTGATGCGCATCAGTTGACAGCAATTTTATTTAATCTGAAAAGCAAATATAAAATTAAAGATTACAATGGATTTTGCAACTTTTCTAACGGATAAATGTATTGCTTATCATAACATTCTTGAGGAACTGGTATTGCTCCTATAATAATTGACTCATGAGCTACGTTGACATAGCCACGTTCAATCTCAAAACTAGATATTGATTTTACTTCAAGAATGCATGAATGCTGATTAGCCAAGTCTTTTAGCTTTAATGATGCTTTTTCCCATTGAATAGGAAACGCTACAACTCTGGGGATAACACCAGCTAAACAATAGGCAATATTCTTAGCATTTTTAAGAAAAAAAGACGATAGAAAAGAAGAAAATCCCGGAGAAGTGTCCTTCTCATATACAAGAGTAGTTTCTATATCATATTTCAGAAGAACCTCTTTAAATTTCTCTAGGTTTTCCTTAGCTCCACGTACTGTAATTAAGAAACTCCATTCATCAATTATGTACTGCTTTACAAGACCTAGAGAAGAAGGATTACTAGCGTAACCTCCTTCTAGACTTAAAACCTCACATTTAAAGAATCCATATATTTTAAAGAGCCTTTTTTCTTTCCACCTTTGAATACTCATTTTGTAAGAGGCTGCTCTTTCAAAATCATAATCGCCCGGATCAAATTGATAACGAGGATTATTGTGATCGCATAGTGGGACAATTATTATTCCCTCAATATAGTTAATCTTTCTTATTAAATTCCAGTATCTTTCATTTACTATGCCTCTCATTCTAAAGCTCTCCGTTTTATAAACTTCCTTCGGATACTTGTATTGAATCTAGGATTAAGCCAGCTCAAATTGTAGTAGAGAAGCCTATTTTTAAGATATTTCATGTCACACCTTCCTTCCTACTCACTTATCAATCTTATTTTTCCTGTAAGAAGCTCTTGCATCATGCCTTGTTTGATAGATTGAGTCTTGGCGAGACGAGCTTCTAAGGCGGCGATTTCGGCATCCATATCAGAAAGAACTGTGGCGATCGCCTGTTGTTCTTCTATAACTGGAAGAGGAAGAGTGAAGGCTTTTACATCTTGGCTAGTAATATTAGGATCTTTCCGGCTGCTGCTAGCCACTGATTTCCAGTGCTCAACTCGATAATTTAGAGTTGTCAACAAATATTCAGAATCTAGCTTGTTAGGCTTTGCTTGAATAGCTACTAGAGCCTGATTAACAGCAGCAGGAACACGTATCAATCCCGTTCTTCCGATCTGGTTAAAACCACCATACATAGCCACTAACACTGTCCCAGATGGATATATTTGAAGGCAAGTTTCCTCTAGTGCTGCCTTCGTAACTTTCTCTTCAGTTGTTGTAATTTGTGAATTATTTAGATCTGTAGTCTTTACCCAATAATATTCACCATTTCGGAAATACCGGTCTTCTTGCGACCTCGATGGTGTGGTTCCGCTTGAGAGCTTTGTAACTAGATCCAAACAGGAAACATCCCAATCTTCAGGGATTAAGCCAATCTCGGTTGACTTATAATCCTTACATTCACCAAATCCTGGTAGGCGTTTTTTGCCTGTGAGGAGTTGCTGCATAGCAGCGGTTTTGATTGCTCGTTTTTTGGCGATGAACTTATCTAGTGAAGCAATCAAGGCATCTACATCAGATAGGGCTTGGGCGATCTTTTCTTGTTCAGAGACCGTAGAAGGTAGAACAACAATAAGTTCTTTAATATTCTTTAACGATAAAGATTTGTATCCAGAGCCGTACGAGCCATCTTCTATTTGTTGCTTTACATAACCTGAATTTAAGGCGTAGTACAACAAACGTGGTAGAGTTCTGGATTCTATAACAACTGTATTCTGTCCTAGACAGAAAGGCTCATCTGTTTCAACAAAGCTAGTAATTCCATAGCTACCAACTCTGCTGAGAACTATATCTCCTCTCTTGGGCCTGTAACTTCGAGTAAATTCTTCAAATACAGCATCAGAGACTTTTAGAGTTTCATCTAGACACAAATCACCAGGTTTAATATCTGCAACCCTAACCATTGAGTAGCCATTTTCACAGAACTTTGGTGTTTGATGAAGGGAATCAATAATCCTAGCTTTTTCACTGAGCTCACTGATTTCCCAATCTTTAGGAATTACCCCAACTTCCGTCTGTTTATAACCGTTCCTTACCATACCAACCCCATCTTCTTCAGATGCTCATCCACTCGGCTCGATAATGCCTCAACATCCTGCACCAACTGCGGCAACGGTTCCGCATAGCGCTCCTCCAGCAGCTTCACCCGGTTCGCCAACTGCTGCGTCACCCGCTCAATTTCTGCCTGGATTGCCGCTTTCAGGGTTGCTTGCCACTTGTCATCCACCACCAGCGTTTTAATCTCGGACTCCATCAGCTTTGGGTACTGAGCCAATACCGCCTTGTCTAGTGCTGTTTGGGAATCCTTCACCGCTTTTTTCGCCTCAGCCTCTCGGTCAAACAAATCAAGGCATTGCTTCAAAATTGTCCGTTCTTCCTTAGCGCTAGCATCGCCTTTTAGCTCCTTCAGCCGAGCCGCAACACTGGCCTTCGTCACCTTACCCACATCCGTTTGGGCATCACTCAGCAACCCCTCTTCGCCGCTGTGCTCCTCAATTAACGCTTCTAACTCTTGGCCGAGAGTATCCAGGTTAGCCTGTAGCTCATCAATATAAGCTTGTTTGTCAGCAAAGTAGCGAGCAACGATCAGACTCGGCGGGATCAAGTCTGCCTTGTATTTCCGCTTGTCGATCACCAAATCAGGTGTTTCCTTCAGCTTCTCGCCCTTCTTCGCGACCAGTTCTCGCAGCGTTTTCCCCGCTTCCCAGCCATCTTGCACCAGTACATAGACATCGTCCTGCATCGTCTCGGCCCAGTAGTCCATCAACAACTGGTAAATGTCGTACTTGTCTAGCAAATCCGCGTCGGCAAAGCGAGCCAACAAGTCTTCAGACAACAGCGCAATTAGCTCCTTTGGTTTGTCACCTTTAGTGATCCCCTTCAAGCGGGCATCGTGCTCCTTGCACCAGTCGGTGTAAAGATTGAGTGCGCGATCGGCAAAGGCAGCAAACTCTGGATGATTGAGAATCGTCGCCTTTACTTGGTTCGCTGGCACCAAACTGCTGCTGTAGCCAGGGCGATCGCCGGGTGCAAACAGCGTACTCCGCACCGTCGGAAACACCTGCCAATAAGCTTGTAGCGCATCAATATCAGCATTGGGAATGCCGCCATTTAGGTGAGCATTGAGGTCGTGTAAGTCCTCCGGCTCGCTAGAGTCGATATAGCGGGGAATGTTGAGGTTATAGTCGTTCTTCTCAATTTCTTTGAAGCAGACCATGCGGCTGTAGCGAGGCAGCTCAATCTGGCGGTTAAAGACATCAACGATTTTGTGAATGTCCTGGCTCCGCAGACGGTTCTTATTTCCGTCTTTCATAAAGCCCTTGCTGGCATCCACCATAAAAATGCCGCTACGGCTGGAGGCTTCTTCCTTATCAAGGACGATGATGCAAGCCGGAATACCCGTGCCATAAAACAGGTTGGCAGGTAGGCCGATGATGCCCTTGATGTAACCCTGCTGCACTAAGTTTTGCCGAATCCGTGCCTCTGCGTTGCCACGAAACAACACGCCATGAGGCAGAATCACCGCTGCCTTACCCGTGCTCTTCAGCGACTTGAGAATATGCAGCAAAAAGGCATAATCACCGTTCTTATCTGGCGGTGTGCCATACTCAAACCGCTCAAACTCGTCATTCGCTAGATTGATCCCGTTACTCCAAGACTTGTAAGAGAACGGCGGATTAGCAACCGCAAAGTCGAAGGTCTTTAGACTGCCATCGGAGTTTTTCCAGTGAGGTGCTGCCAGCGTGTTGTCCTTCCAGATTTCTGCCGAGGTATTGTCGTGCAGGATCATGTTCATTCGGGCTAACGCAGCAGTGGCATTGTCCATTTCTTGCCCAAAGATCGAAAGACCTCGCGGGGCTTCTGCTGCTACCTTGAGGAGTAGCGATCCCGAACCGCAAGTTGGGTCATAAACCGATTGATCCTGCTTGGTCTCAGTGGTGATCCCCACCACCTTCGCTAGCACCCGCGACACCTCCGCTGGCGTGTAAAACTGCCCCTTACTCTTACCCGACTCGGTCGCAAAGTGCCGCATCAGGTATTCATAGGCGTCTCCTAGCAGGTCATCACCCTCAGCTCGGTTAGCACTCAGATCGATGCCATCAAAAATCGCTACCAAGTTAGACAGGCGATCGACCATCTCCTTGCCCTTGCCTAGTCGATCCTCATCGTTGAAGTCGGCAACATCAATTACGCCCTTGAGTCCATTCTCTTCCGCGATCGCCCCAATAATCTTGTTGATTTTATCGCCAATTTCCTTATCACCCTTCAACGCCACCATGTCCTTAAACGAGCCGCCTTCAGGCACGACAATCATGGCGTAGGGATCACCCGCATACTTGTCAGAGACGTACTTCATGAACAGTAGCGTCAGCACATAATCCTTGTACTGCGAGGCATCCATGCCACCCCGCAGTTCATCACAACTCGCCCAAAGTGAGCTATAAAGTTCAGTCTTTTTGACAGCCATGCCGAGCTTTAGCCAACGAAAATCAAGAGCTTCAGAACAGAGGGCATAATGACTGGTGCCATTTGCAGCCAGCGAGCACGCCAACAGTTAATGTTACCCCCTGGTGTAGCCCAGTAAACATTGACACCTCAAGCGATACGAAGCTTAAAGCGCCCAAATCACAATACCAGTAAAGATTGAAGCTAGTTGTCTTACTTCAAGGCCAGCACAAAGCAGCGCTAAAATCTTACAATGCCCAAACCAGATCACCAACCTTTAATATCGAGGCTTGCAATCAGAGAAGTTTAAACATTCACTATCAAGAAAACCAGCCAGCGCCATCTCAAGTACAGCCTCTACCGGGTAATCAATCTCAGCCGCTCGCCGCTCAAAGGCTTCTCTAATATGGTCAGGTAGCGCCACTAAAATCATGCGGGCCACAACTGGACTGAGATGCTCTGTTGTTTCTTGTTCAACAATCGGCGGCATAGCTAGTCCCTCATAGGTATGCGAGCATTAAACGGTGGCTTGCTAGCTTGAAGAATAATACGCTCTAACTCCGATGATAGCGCTCGCCATTGCATGAAGTCGATAGCATGACTCGCGATCGCCACGTCCCTATGGTCATAATCCGCCAGCCACGACCAAGTTAGAGCTTTGTGCCCGCCTCTAAATCGTTCCTTAATATCTTGAGCTTTGCCTACGTATAACAAACCCTCAGTCCGGTGCCTGACTGCATAAATACCTGGCCTTGTGGTCATCTCGGCAAAATCTCTGCTAATCGGCACACATTCTGAAAAAGGGACTTCGGTCAAAGCATTGAGAATAGTCAGTGCTTGTGCTTCAGCGTCCGTCATAGCTCACAACTTTTCTGCAATCACGGTGCCTACTTGTCTTCCAACTCGGCGATCGCCTTTTCAATATCCCGCATCATCCGCTTCACACGGCCTTGTAGACCTTTAATAGCCGTACCAGGTTCATCATATTCATTAGCTAAAGTGGCCCATTTTTGTAGACTAACTAGTGCTCGATTCAAAACTAGGACATCTGTCCGGGTTTGCTTGTCCTGGTTTTGTTCATCATTTTCTGTGGAGGCATCAAGGACATCATTCAGATACCGCCTGACCTGCCTGATTGACTTGCCAATGATTAACTCCAGAGCAGGGCGTAAGGCTTTTTCTCCCTTCTTAGGCTTTCCAGGTGCATCTCTATATCCTGCGGCCCTCAACCGATCTGCGATCGCCCTAACTTCAGTTGGCGTATAGTCTCTGCGCTTTTCATTCTCAGTCGCCTCGATAGCAAGCGCTTTGTCCGGTTCAGTCTCACTATCAAAATCGTAGCGCCGGATTGGAACTTGCCCATCTGGAAACTGTTTGGCAAAAGATTCCGAGTCTTGCTCCCGTAATAGTGCGATTGCGGCTCGTCGATGCCCTCCTGCTAATAGCCTGCCCCGACTATCCACTGCAATGGGAGCGATCAGCCCTACAACCGCAATACTATCGGCTAATGCTTCGATATGGGCAGGATTCAGTGGACGGGTATCACCATCCACTCGATCTATGATGCTATCCACAGACAGAGTGGCGGTTGACGATGGTGTGTCTGCACCTCTACTCTTCGCGATCGCTAATGCCCCAGTCAACTTGCTGACGCTCATTTTGTTCCCCAACCCTTCCAGATTTCTTTACCTAAAGCCTGATAGTCACTCCACGCAGCAGCAGCAGCGTCACCACGTAAATCTGAAACTGGTAACCCTTCTAATGCCGAATCCTGGTAAATGGTTCTGGCTTTAATACCTGTATTAAACACCTTCAGCCCTGCCTCGTTAAGTGCTTCCCTAGCATTTACCTCTCTTTTGAGGCCTCGGGTGGGTAGCATGGTTAGAAGGATTCGGTATTGATCGTCAGACAGCGATTGTAAAACACTAACCGTCGCGATCGTCGCCTCTAACGAAAATATAGAAATTTCAGAAGGAATTATCAGCAAATCACTAGCAGAAGCCAACGGTAATAGTTCAGTTGAATCAGTACGGGCAGGAGTGTCAACAATTAAATGCTCAAAGTTTGATGGCTCCTCATCACCATCCATGACAGTAAATGCTGCTCTCTGCTGCCCACGTTCATACCAGCTCAATGCACTACGGTTAGGGTCTCCATCCAATAGCACAACTTTGCTGTCTTTCCGACGCTTGCCTAAATATTGTGCTAGATGCAGAGCTGTTGTCGTCTTACCTACACCACCTTTAAAGCTTGCGATCGTAATAATCATAGTTTTGAGCTTACAAACAACGGTTTAGACCTTTACACAAGAGAACGTTAGGAAGCATTGATAATCTCTTTACCAAATTTAGGAAGAGTTTAGTAACTCTGTTACCTGTAGTCTGCTTGACTGACAAAACTAAAAAGCTGGAAAGCGTTTCAGGACAATAAATTCACGATTAAAACACTGATCCTGTTGTCGTTGAGAAGCGATCGCAGGCTGCGGGTCCGGTGCACTCGATAGAAACCGAAAAAGAGAGATTCTTCATTGTTGAGTCAGTGCTAAACGAATCCAATTCCAGCCCAACTTGAGATAACTCATGCCCCGATTCCAGTGAGCATCGACTAAACGGCGCTGGCCCGATGTCACCACCTGAGTGCCTTGCAAAACTGGAAACAGCATGGTCAGCGCAATCACCCCACACAGTTGAGTCAGTGCAAACTTGTCCCGCAGGCGTGACGCTTCTAGGTTGAAGCCATTGGACTTCAGGTCCAAAAAGGATTCTTCCATTTGGAACCTTAATCGGTATTGGGCAAACGTTTGTAAAGTGGTGGGTTCATCGCTAACTACCACCCAATCTTCATCAGCATCTTGGTCATGAGCAAAGGCCAGGTAAACATTGCCATAGGGTTTCTTTTTACCCAGAGACACAGCTGGGGTGAAGTAGGCTTGACCTTTTTGCAGTCGCACCGATGAAACCCGGTGTTAACGACCTGCGAGTTGAAACTGGAACGAGCCTTTGATGCGGATACGGAAATGCCAACCCAAGGTCTGGGTGAGATACTTCATCAACTTACCATCTGCAAGACCTCGGTCTGCGAGCAATACGACTGCGACTCCCTCAGGCATCAACCGCGCCGACTGCCGCAGCATCCATTGAATTGTCTACAATCGCACACTGCTGCTGGATTGGGCAACGACTCTCCAGGCAATGGGAAGGGTTCGTCCTCGATACACAACCCCGACCCATACCAGGCAGAAGCAATTCCATAGCACTGTGGTGTCCAAGCTCAAATAGATCCGCTTGTAGCTCCATTGAGACAAGGCTTGAGCCATCAGCACCTGATGCACGCTTGCCACCATCGCGCCAGAAGTCTTGGCATTGAGTCAGATGATCATGCAACGCATCATAGAGACGGGAATTAGGAGCCATTGGTTTTGCTAATGGGTGTGGTAACTTATCAGCTTAAAACAAGCTCCTCTTCCCTCTTATCTTTCGTTTCAATCACTCAGACTTTTGTCAGTCAAGCAGACCTGTAGTACTGAATCAATCTAGAGAGTTGGTTTTAATAGAATTAAGGCTTTACTGGGCAGCATCGCTGCGAATTTCAACAATATGTCAATGTAACTTGCTGTCACTTAAGAGAAATTGGTGATGTTCCAGACCTGTGTAGCAGGGTGGTTGAATCTTGCTTCTGAAGATAGCTTCTGAAAGACCATCCCTAGGGCTAGAAGATCATCGGCAAGCGATAGTTCTCCATGTTGATGATAGCGCTTAGACTAAGTGTCTTGTAAATACGATTACAGCCACTCTGGAGCCACGACCACTAGACTATTGAGTGCAACACAAAAGGTCTCTCTTAATGTGTCTAGTCAATTAAATTAGGATTGCTATAGTAGCCTTTTTGACGCGATCCTTGGCGAACTAGTTCTGTCATGGCATCACTTAAACCTGAAACAGGCTCTGGCGCTTTCAATGAAATTAGAATATCTTGGCTCATTGTGTATCTCATTTGCTGGTGATTTTTGGTTTTCGGCAGGATACACCCTTCTTTATCCATTCTTTAACTAAATGTCACAAATAACATAGCTTGCAGCTTCGCTTATATTCATTAATCAATTAGAATTCCAAGCCCAAAGAATGAGTCCTAGTGCAAGTGCAATCATAAGTCGAAACAGCACTTGCGGATTTTGAGTTGCTATAAAGATTATCAAAGTATGAAGAACTAAACCAATAATCAACCCGACTAAGGCAAGACGGACAAAGGTAAAGGCTTTTTTACGACGCTTGGTCTGCTTTAGACTGACCAATTCTTTCAACAACTCGGCCACCTTAGGACTGTTCTCCCCCGAGTGGCGTTTAGTTATATCTAAGGATTGTCGGAGGAAAGATTCAGACTCATTGTAGCGATCCTGATTCTTATACAACCTGGCTAAGTTACCTAGCAATATGTTCATACTAGGATGATCGTTTCCCAATCGGCATTTAGCGATGTGGATAGCTTGCAAGAAGAGAGGTTCAGCTTCACTATAACGATCTTGGGCCTTATATAAATTGGCCAAATTGTTTAGCTTTGGTATTATCTCACGATGGTCATCCCCCAGCCGTCGTTTAGTCACCTCTAGGGATTGCAAGAAGAGAGGTTCAGCTTCACTATAGCGGCCTTGATCCTTATATAAATTGGCCAAATTGCTCAGCACCACTGCGGTCATGGGATGGTCATCCCCCAGCCGTCGTTTAGTCACCTCTAGGGATTGCAAGAAGAGAGGTTCAACTTCACTATAACGATCTTGGGCCTTATATAAACAGGCTAAGCTATTTAAGACTCTAGCTGTAATAGGATGGTCATCCCCCAGCCGTCGTTTAGTCACCTCTAGGGATTGCAAGAAGAGAGGTTCAGCCTCACTATAGCGGCCTTGATCCTGATATAAATCGCCCAGAGTGTTTAGCTTCGGTATCATCTCGAGATCATTATCTCCCGGAAGGCGTTTAGTAATTTCTAAGGATTGCAAGAGGAGAGGTTTAGCCTCACTGTAGAGGCCTTGGTCCTTATATAAATTGGCTAAATTGTTGAGATTCTTTGCCACCAAAGCATGGTCAGCTCCTAGATGGCGTTTAGTGATTTCTAAGGATTGCAAGAGGAGAGGTTTAGCCTCACTGTAGAAGCCTTGATCCTGATATAAATTGGCTAAAGTGGTAAGTATTGTTGTTAAGCCAAGATATTCTTCCCCAAAGCGTTCTCTCAAAACTGCTAATCCCTGCTCTGCCCACGTTTGAGCTTCGGTATAAAGGGCTTGGCCATTATAAAAGTAAACTATCCCCCTAAATAACGGCTCTAACAACTTATTGGGGATTTGCGTCAAAGACTGCTTCACTAAGGCGACTATGTGAGGGACAGCTGGGGCAAGCCGGGCAATGTCTTCCAACAACAAAACATAGGGAATTTCTTTAGCGAACCCGGCTATTCCTTGTATATAGCTTTGTTGCCAAATGTCTTGGTTAGGGTGGTTTTGTCGCTGTGCCGTAAAAAACTCTCTTATTAAAGGATGAAGTTGAAGAGTTACCTTATTAACTTTTTGTAGCAGGCTCTGCTGGTATAGCAGAGTCTTTGCTAATGTCAGAGATGTTTCTTCTAGATCGGTCTCAGCAACGACTTGGTTCACAAGTTCCCAAGGAATTTCTCCAGGAGCAAAGAAGCTAAGAATCTGGGCTAGCTGCTGGGCAACCTCATTCAATTGCTGCCAACTCAAGTTAAAGGCAGCTAACACCCCCCGCTGATTTGCCATCATATAAGTAGTTTGAGACATGAGGTACTGGTCTTGCAGTGCCAGGGATTGACTAACCTCCGCGACAGATAAAAAGGGATTGGTGGAGAAGTAACGCCCAACTAACTCAAGCCCCAGTGGTAAGCACCCCAAAGCTTCACATAGAGCTGTGGCCGCTACATATTCTTTCTCAATACGGCTTCCAGCCAAGGTGGCCAATAGCTCTAGTGCATCTTCTAAGTGCAGTACATTCAGTGGAAACTCACAAAAGCTAGCATCCAATCCCTGTTGTCGTGTAGTGATTAAAATTCGAAACCGGGGAGACAACAAATCCAGCAAAGGTTTGCAGTCTAGAAGGTTGAACACATCATCTAACACTACCAAGACATTCCCTTCAATCCACCAATTGGACACATACCAAGTCACAGAGTCTGCGATGCTAAGGGGCTGCTGGACTAATTCTTCAGTCAACATCATACCCAACCGCAATTGACAATACTGGATGAGTTGGGTCAGCAAATCCCCTGCTCGAGTATTCAGCCAGCAAATGCCACCGGGATAAACATCTTGATAACGGTTAGCGTATTGAATCGCTAGCTCACTCTTTCCCAACCCTCCCATCCCTACAATAACCACAACTCTCTGGTAGTATTGCTGAAACTGGGTATGAAGACTTTCCAAGACTTGGATTCGCCCTACAAACTTACCCGTTCCAATAGGACTATTATTAGGAATGCTAGTCGGCTTTTCACGGGGAGCAGCGTAATAGTGTGTCTCTTGACGAATACTACCAACCGACAGATTTCCTCCAACATTTAAGTCAGTTAGTAGATTCTGATTTACCTTGGATTGAGATCCGGGTTGGTTAGATTCCACAGCACATTTTTCTATTTGATTTAGAATCTATTTGACTTTAAGTCTGGCTAACATCGCCTAAATCGATGTTACCTGCATCAACATCAGTCAGCATTTCCTGAATAACTTGAGTCGCGGATGCATCCGCCTCTTGCGTCAAACTTTGAGCCTTAATTGTTTGGGCCTTAACTCCCTTTAACATCACCTGCTGCACAACCTTGTTTTGAAAGGTTGAAGGCAATTGAGGACGAACTTCTGAGTCCAGAGTATTAATCAAAGTAGCAATCTCTGGTTCTGCCGTAGCCAAAGCTTCAACCTTTCCAGTTAACACGGGCAGACCAAAGACATCCGGTGTGTCATTAATTAATGCTGGAGCACTTTCAGCTGCCTCTAAAAGCGCTGCCGTTTCAGGTGCTTTGGCCCTTAACAGTCCCTTCAGGTTGCTAACTTGCTCCCAAACTTTACTCCCTAGGTCAGGAAGCTTTTCTCCCAGAGATGCACCTAGTTTTTCAACCATCTTGGTAACAAGCAGTGTGGCAATTGCCGCGGCAGTTAGAGGTTCCATATCAGAGCAAAGTAACTATTACCCTTCTAGGATATGACATCAATGCTTTTTCAGTTAAAGTCTGTGTCCAGTTATACACTCTGTTGACTTTAACGCCATCTCTTAGGCACACCTAAGACCGTATTACAAGACGGGTAAATCATACTCCAATAGGTATTGGAGCATACAACACAAAACTAGCATGAAAAATTACAAAAAAATCATACGCATGAGATATTTCTTCTAATTGCGGGAATTATCTCTAAGAAGCACAAAGTTATAACTGCAATTTTAGTAAGTAGGAGAAAATCAAGTGGAGCCAACAACTCTCGTAATTACTGGAGCTGTTACAGCCTTAATTATTGAAGCTTCCAAAGAAGCCGGTAAATCAATCGCCAAGCTAGGTACTGATCTAATTGGAAAGCTGGTTTGTCTTATCCGTTATCAGTTTAGATCAGCACAAATTGAAAAAGTTTTAACTGAGGTACAACAGGAGCCAAATGAAACTAACAAAATTATTTTTTCAAATATGCTGTCGGTCCAATTATCTAAAGACAAGAATTTTGCCAACTCAATCATTGAATTACTTAGACAAATTAAAGCTACAGACGATCAGAGAATCCAAAGTATTTTAGTTGATCTTGAAGCAAAAGGAAATATTGAGATTAAAGGTGTAGTTCAGAGATCACATCACGGCTCTAGTAGTAACCAGGAAGCTCTGAAAAATATCAAAGGGAAAAATATTAGGATTGAAAATATTACTCAAGAAAACTAAGTCTAACAGAATACCCGGCTGTAAACCATAAAATTACTTAAACATCATGAATAAGAGAGACCGCAAATACACAAGCCAAGGCAAAAAAAATAGGAACTTATTCTCAAAAGAGATAAATCAGGAGGCAGTGAAAAATATTTCTGCTGATGGCAATAGCAAGATCCATATTGAAGGTATTCATCAGCATGTGGGAGATGTTTATGAGACTATCAACCATCATACCCGGAAGCATGGATTTGAATTCTTTAAACGTACAAACCTCAAAACTTTTACGTATCCTTATTTCCCATCTTTAACTTGCCTTGATGAAATCATTGAGAGTCTTTATGAAGATCAAATTGTAGTAATAGGTGGTAGCCATCCAGATAAGTTGCCCTTGGCATTACATCTCGCTGTTAATCTTCAGGAATCGACTTTTACTTCTACTAGCAGTGAGATTTACGAGTGGGAATCAACGTCGGATAGTAAAGGGCTTATTGCCGCGATTCGGGAAGAAATCAATGGCATAGAGCCTACAGATAAAGAAGTTAACAGAATCTTTGTTTTATTTCAATTGAGTCATCAGAACGTTGAATTAAGTGCATTAAGAGAACTTGTTGACGAACACAAAATTTTTATTATTGCAACGACAGAAAACCCGTATGAAAAATGGAGCTTGAGCCAGTCAGAAAACAGATTATGGCTTGATTCAAATCATCTTTCATATGAACCAGATGTTTTGGCTGAATCGGCGATCGAGCGCATCCCTGAGGGGATTACTATTAGTGTCGAAATGAAAGCAGAACTCCGTACGTTAGTTGCTGAGAAACTAAGCACGGTAGCAGCTATAGATATCTGTATTGACTGGTTAAGAGTCTGTAAGAAACCAATTTCTTCAAGTGACCTAGATGCAGCTATTCAAAATGCTAAAGAGGACAAGAAAGAGCGGTTAAAAAGATGGTTCCGAACCTTAAGTTCACGAGAGCAACTACTCGCAATAGGAGTCTCGTTGTTCAATGGACTATACACTGACCAGTTTTTCGCTGCCTTGGAGCGAGTGGTTGAGAACGTATGGCAGCAAAGAGATCCCTCTCTTCGAGCGCTTGATCATTGCGATTTAGAAAATCTAGGTAACTATTGTGAGTTTTCGGAAGTAACGAAAGGTGATGATTTTGTACTTCGTCGTCTTAATGTAAAAGACCCTGAAGCTGGGAAGTTGCTTCTCTGCATCGCCTGGGAAAGTCATCGTAGGCAAATTATTACAGCTTTAGAAGAGATTATCGAGATTATCGACAATTCTGCTCAGGAGAATTTTCCTAAGCTCTCGGATTACCAGCTATATGGTAATGATGTACTTCGAGAACGACTTTACGAAGGAACTAGTAGAGCATTTGCTGACGTTGGGTTAGTAACAGCTGAAGCAACTGCACCTGTACGAGATCTCTTAATAACGTTGGCATCAAATAATGAGTTTATTGTTCAGGATTTTGTGGCTACGGTACTAGCTTATTGGTATCAAGGCGATTCTGATAAATTCCTAAGAACGCTCCGCTTTTTTTATGACTTTTCCACTAATAGTTTATCCAATCAAGAAGATTCACACTCTCTTAATCGCCGAGATTATGTTGGAGCCACAGTCGCTCTTGCGATTAGCTATGCATCCTTAAATGACCCACCCAACCAATTGCATCCACATCTTTGTGATTGGTTAGTGACATTATCGAATAGCAAAAATCCTTTAATCCGTGTCTATTTTGCCCTTCATACTCTCGGCTACGTAGTACCAGAACACTTACTGCAGATTCACCCAATCCTCAAAGAAATAGCAGAAAGGCAGAGCGATCTAAGTCTTGCGATCGCTGACAGCCTTGCCACTGCATATAATAACTATCCCGACGAGGTTCCAGAGTGCCTAAAAGCATGGACTCAGGACCGCACAAAAATTACTTTACTCTGCGCTGTTGCTAGAACCTATGGCCTCATAAATTGCGGCATCTACCCCAGCAATCTTACGCCCGAATTCGCATTTGAACAGCTTTCAAGCCTCTTGAGAGATGAGAAACGTATAACCGTTCGTGAAGCAGTAATTGAAGGGATGAGCAACCGGTTAAAGCAGAATTGCTTAATCATTGCTCCAATGTTATTGAAGCAGGTTGCTAAGTTTACAAAATCGGAGCGTAATCAATTCGTTTCTCACCTAACAAAAATCTATCTTGCACAACGTGCAGAGCTAACAGGTGGCGAAGGTTTCTGTGAGGTAAACAAGGTACGGTATCGAATTTGGATCAATACAAATCGCCCAGCTACTGAGATTGAAAATATTCTACTTCAATGGTTGGGACAAAGCCAGAATCGAACAGCTCAGCAAATTGCTACTCAAGCAGCGATCGAATTTGCCAAAGCACTAGATATAGGCGAAGAGACCGAACTCAATCGGTTGAGGAGCCTGAAATCTTCGTCGGTGCATCAGGATGAAGACGTGCAATTCGACAATCAACAACCTTGGCATGACAACTGGTTAGCACCTGTTGCTGCTTGGCTAGTTACCCTACAAGAAAAGGTTTATCAACCTGTTGTGCAGAATATTTTGCCTGAAGCTCTCATTCACCATGAAGATCACCGAGCAGGCATGAACTTTGTACTTCGCAAGTGGGAGCAATCACCAAAACAATTTATTGGTGATGCTCACAGCCTGAGACTTAAACCGACCGCTACTGCTCTACGGCGGGGACTATGGGTGATGGACAATAAAGTACCCTTAATGCTCGTCGGTGTGGGAGCCTCCGTTTTGGGGGTTATGACAATCCAAACAGCTGGCCAAGCGGTTGGCAATCAAATCACAAGCCTTCTACCGAGAACACCTAAATCAGGCCTTTCTTACCCAGACAATCCATCGGTAGCAAGGGTAATTGATGGAGGAATTTCTATGGTTGATGCTGTAGGAGTTCAAGATAAGGATTCCCCAAATTTTGATCAAGGCGAACTACAAGTCAAATTCACAGTCAACAGTACTCCAGATGATCTGCTCTCCATTCTCAATAAAGGTAGAGAAGTCGGACAAATTGGTGTTAGTGGTAACCAAGTTCTGTATAGTGGCAAGCTAATTGGCTCTTTCACAGAGGGTACCAGCGAAAAGCCTCTAAGAGTGGCATTAAACTCTGAAGCTACACCTGAAGCCGTTCAGGCCCTACTGCAGAATGTGGCTTATAAGCACAAATCTCCAATTGTTACTCCTGACTTTCGTACTGTTCAGTTCATACTTAGTGATGGTAACGGTGGAGTCAGCAAACCACTTACTCGCAACATCAGCCTGATAGCCAAGAACCAAATACCCACAATTGTTGCTCCTGAAAGTCTCAAAATTCGAGAATCCAGCGCTCTCACCTATGGAAAGGTGGAAATCAGTGATCCGGACAGCAAAATTGTTACAGTCCAGCTCAGCAGTGAAAACGGCATAATTGCCGTGAAAGGGGATATTCCAAAAGGACTTAAAACAGAAGAAATCGGAGGTAACAATAGCAAAATTATTGAACTAAAAGGGTCGCTTGAGAAAATCAAAGCAACCTTCGCAAATCCATCTGCAATTACATACAAGCCAAATACAGATTTCGCAGGGGATGACTCTCTCAAGATTACAGTTATTGATGATGGCCCAACCATCCAAGAAAAAACTGCATCATTGGTTTGGCCACCTGAGGCTCGACAACCTCAAGAAGCCAGCAAAGTTATCAAGATTTCTGTTATTCCTCGCAATCAGTTCCCTATTATCAATCTTCCAGACAGTAAAGCCGTTAATGAAGATAATGACTTAAGCATTGTTGGTATCTCAATCAAAGATCCAGACAGCAAAGGCGACAAAGAACCAGTTACTGTGACTCTGAATGTGCAAAATGGTTCGCTTAAAGTAAAGCCTAACGTTGCTGATGGGCTAAAAGCAGACAGTATCAATGGCAATTCATCCCCTGATTTAACCCTCAAGGGTACGATTGCTGCTATTAACGCAACTTTAGCAGACCCTGCCGCTATCACCTATAGTGGCAGGCAAGACTATAGCGGGACAGATTCCCTCAACATTCGGGTTGATGATGGTGGCAGAGGAGCAGAAGCGGCTTTATCAATTACCATCAATCCTGTTAATGATGCACCGGAAATAGGGGCTTCACAACCGGTTCAGCGTGCTCCAGAAGCTTTGTCTAGTACTTCTTCTCAAAGCGGCATTACTCAAGCAGCAGCACTTGACACAATTCGTAGCTATCTCCAAGCTAAACGAGAAATTTTTGCGCCACCGTTCTCGCGCGAACTAGCTGCACGTTACACCACAGGCGTTCTTTACAATGACATTGTTCAGCGTGGAAAAGCAATCGACTCCTTAAGTCAAAAAAATCAGTACTACCAGTATGGTAATCAACAAACCGAATTCTTAGGTGGGTTCAGATCCTCTAGCGATAAAGCATTCATTAATGTGTTGATTACTGAAGAAGTAACTCTTTACGAAAATGGGAGCATCAAAAACGCCGCTAGGAACAACCCTAAGAGCTATCAGTTTGAACTAAGGCTTGAGAATGGAGCCTGGAAAATCTTTGACTACAAAGATTTCCAATAGAACGCTGCTAATAGTACTTGTGTCGATCATGAAAAATTCCTTGCTCAAGCTTTGGCAGCGATGGTGGTTCCTATCTCTTGCAACTCTCATTTCAGTCGGCATCTGTTTGAATGCGTACATTGGAATACACCTTCCTTTGGAAAAACCATCAGTAAATTTCCAAACTACGTCTGTTTACACCGCTAAATCACACCAATTTAGTACCCTAAAACCCATCCCCTCTCAAAATCCTCAGCCCACTTCCAGCCCTAAAAACATACCAATAAATAGCGCTCCTTCACTAGGACATTTTCCTTATCAAGAGGGTAATTTTAGCAAAATGCTTTTTGTTGGTAGTTATGGCCAGAGAGAATATCAGCGGTTCGAGCGCTTGATGCCAGAGGCAGCCTTCGCGCTAATGAAGCTTACCAATGCTGCTAGAGATGAAGGCGTGTGGATTATCCCAGTTTCCTGCTTTCGCAATTCAGAGGATCAGCGCAAACTTTTTACAGCTCAGATACAGCGTCGAGGCTCTCGGGAGGCGGCTGCCAAGTCTAGTGCTCCGCCTGGCTATAGTGAACACCATACTGGCTATGCTCTGGATCTTGCTGATGGGCACTCTCCCCAACAAGATGTCTCACTGGAATTTGCTAAAACAGAAGCATTTAAATGGATGAATCTTCGTGCTAAAGAGTTTGGATTTGAACTTTCATTTCCAGAAAACAATTCTCAAGGAGTCAACTATGAACCTTGGCATTGGCGATTTGTCGGAACAGCAGAAAGCTCCGAAGTTTTTAGGCATCTTCACTAGTCACTTTAACCAGGAGATACTCACAGTCATACTTCAAAATTAACGTTTCAATCTTCCCATCACTTTACCTTAGCTTGAACCCTTTTTCAGTAGGGACTCCCCTATCTGTGAATGTCTAGATACTGCGTCGATGCTCAATACCGTAACTGATGTGGATGGGGCGCTTGCTCCCATAGTAGTACAGCGAATCAAACGGTAACTGCTGCTCTAGAGCCGACTCCACCAGTTGAGCGCTCTGCAACCTCACAATCCGAAAATCTTAGGCAGCAGCGAGGTGATCACAAAGCTCGATAAGTATTAGCACAACTCCTTAACCCATTCTTCAGTCCCTTTTCTAGTAGGCACTCCTCTGTCAGTAAAAGCCCAAACATTTTGCCGATCTTGAGGTCCATAGCTGATGTGGATGGGGCGATCGCTGCCATAGTAGTACAACGAGTCAAATGGCAATCGTTGTTCTAAAATCCACTCCACAAGGCGATCGCTCTCCAAACCTAGAATATAGAAATCGCAGGCTGCACCTAGGCGATCACAATAATACTTACCGTTTCGATTTACCTCATGGGCCATATGTTGATCGCGGCTTGGAGCAACACGACCATTTTTAATCGCCTCCACTGAGTCTTTTTGACTTAAAAGTCGCTTTAGATCTATTGAACAAAATCCATAAGTCAGATGAAATTGATTCCTACCAAAGTGCTCAATGAGTGGGTCAACAATGAGTTGACAAAGCATCTGTAACGATGGAATCGTTTCCTCAAGATTTTTGGGGTATGGGTCAATCCTATCCAGATACTTGCCATACGTTTGGGTGCAAGTGCAAAAATCCTCAAGGTTCAAGTATTTCCCCAATTTTGTTGATGCTAATAACGAATCTTGCATAAAAGTTTCTTAGGTATCTCTGAAGCTAGATGGGGTATAGCTAATAGAGTTGCCGATTTGCTGATGGGCAACGGTTGCAGTAAAAAGTACCTCCTGAGTACAAAGATTTCGATTGGCCTACGATCGTCCGGTAGCTAAGAGTATGGAGGGGAAGGCTGCTACCTCAAAAAAGCTGCTGATACCAAGGCTGAAGATCTTACTGATCATGATTGCCATTGCCACATTTAGCAGTCAATAGAAGGCTAACAAAAAGGCGAATTCCAAGCTATCTCTCTGAAAAAACAGTAAGGCTTAACAAAGCTCTAAACTCGAGAGCAACTGGAATTCAGGCAGAATCAGGGGGGAAATATCCTCTCAGCCATTGTTCTATTACTTCCGATCGACTACATTTCTGCTCATTCGATAGCTCTAGTAAGCGCGCTAAAGCAGTCGGAGTTAAGCAGAGGGTCACTTTTTGCTTCACTTCATCATGCATTAAAGGAACACCTCTAAGGCATTTCTGGCCTTTGTGACTCGGCTTTCTTGACCAATCAGAAGTTTTTACTTTTTTGCTCATTGGGTCAGGCTTCAGTTTGTCGTACTAACTAAAAAACTAAGGTTTTTTAGTACTCAGCGCTGAAACCATACTACCTTGAGGCGTTCTAAATATTTAAAGAGCTTTTTTTATATAGGTTTAGTTAATAAGGTGAACTGGCGTTATAAATAATCGTTCTAAATATTTAGAACGATTATTTATAACGCAAAGCCTGAAACCTATTGATATAAATGGTTTTGTGTTTAGTAAATATCTGGATGCCACTGACTAGCACCTATTTATTTACAGCAATTTATTCTATAATGCGTAAAACTCCTGGTTTTCGCATTATAAGCTGTGCTTACCTCTAGTTTGGATGAATAACTAGATTCAATCAAAATGATTGAGGGCGGTATTTATGACGGTAGTTTCTCCAAACGTTTTTGAAGTTTTTGAAGCCTACAAGCAGCATTCTTTAGCAATTAATAAAGCTGCTGATGTCTCAATGGCCCAAACTGCTTTGCTCCGCTTTACCAATCCAGGATGGGGCGGCCCCTCTCCCAAGGGAGCCAAAGCGACTACATTAGAGGTTAGTCTTGGTCTAGAGTTTCTGAAGCAGATCTCACTGCAACAATTTGCTGATTGTCTAGCTGTACAGCAAGAAGTATTTGAGAAGTTAAACATTCCTAAAGATAAGCAACGAACTCCCCGGTCTTATCTCAAAAAATTGTTGGACTGGGCGACAGAAACAAACTTATTGGGTAGCCAACAAACAGAAGCTGAACCGTCGGAGAAGTACTACTTTCAACGTCCCGATGGGGAACGTCGGACCTATGCTTACCAACTGAAACAATCAGGACGCCCTTATAGCCGAAAATTTATTCTTGATGACTCCGAGATTAAGACCAGCTTAAAACTAGAAATAGAAGCTTTTTGCAACTTTAGCAAGCAGCGTTTGAAAAATAGGGAACCTACAGTTGCAAAAAACTTGCAGCGGATTAAACAAATACTGGGATGGCTTCATCATCATCATCAGGTGCCCCTAGAAGACTTACGGTTCGAAATGCTGATTCGTTCCGTGCCTCTGCAACCAAAGCTTAAGAACTATAAAAGTGCCAATGGTGAAGTAGACATCCACCGCTACGCGATCGCAAAAGCTTTAGCCCAAGAGGAAGCCCAGGAAGCTGCAAGTGAAACCATTCGGTTGGTCAACAACTATTTCAGCTTTTTTTCTTTTTCAGCTAAGTCGAACGTTCTGGTCTTGCAAGCTCTAGTTAACACTGCAAAGTTTATTTATAGAGACGAGACTAACGAGGAGCTACATGACAACTTCGATGATATTCCCGTTATTCTACGGCTTCGCAAGCTTAGTTGTCATTACAGCGAGATTGGTAGAAATAGTCCTCATAGTGTGCCTTACGAGCAGAAAAGTGTCCCTTGGGAGCAAGTTTTTGAGGTGCTTAAACAGACTCAAAAGGAGGCAGATTTACACTTCTACTGGGCCAAAGATAGGAAAGTCAAACGCTCACCCACGGCCATCGCCAGAAGCGTACAAAAATTCCTTTTAGTTGCTTTTCTATCTTTGATTCCTCCGGATCGAAGTCGAACCTATCAAGAGTTGGAGGTGGGCAGGACGTTTGTTCTAGGTCATTACGATGGAGTCCGATTCACCCCGGTTCAGAAGATGAAAGACCCAGCTCAGGCGGAGTGGTGGATACATTTGATGCCTGAGGATTACAAAACTGGCGATATTTATGGGGAATATTGGGGCCTCATGCCAAACACCAAGCCAGGGCAGCTAGAAGGTGGCAAAACTCTTTATCGCTATATAGATGAGTGGTTAAACGAGCACCGCAAAGCCTTCAAGCCTGAACACAAGTGTTTCTTTACAGGCATGGTCGGACAGCAAATGGATGAAGAATGTTTGCGGAGCATTTTTCGAGAACTATTCTTCAAGTTCACTGGAGTCCCAGTCACTCCAAAGGAAATGAGAAGAATGTACGTGACTTATCTGAAAGAGCAGGGAGCCTCAGAAGCAGAATTGGAAGCAGCTGCCTATGCAATGCATCACGATCGCAAGATGCAGACTGAAATTTACAACCAACAGACTCAACAGAGCCGGATTGCGCCCATCTATAACTTCAATCAGCGTCTGCTGGGTAAAGTTCTTCAGGTTAGTTCGGAGGCTGAGTATCATTCGGTTCAGCCTCCGAACTAGCCGCACCTTGGCTCAGTACCTGGTCATGAGCGTGCTGTCCTTCTGATAGCTGCGAACATTGATGGGGTGATTGAAGCGTAGCTGTCATAGAATGCAATTAGGCTGAAACCCTTGCAGGAAAAGGGATTGCCAATAGTTATTCTGTACTAAGAATTTTTGGTATATCCCAAATCAATCTCCAGTCTTTAACGTAATTGCGTTGTTTCAAACCCCGGATTTGCTCTAATTGCATCTGGTGACAGCAACCCTTCAATCACCCCAATTAGCTCAAGAGGCTTGCATTAGGTTGGCTATAGATTACAGCTACTTGCTTAGCCTGACGTTTAAGCTATTTCTAAACTCGCAAATAATCAAGGCCCAGGACGCTCAATTTTAGGAAACGAGCATTCTACGGTTACTTTCAAATTACTTTTGGCCGTGCCCTTTGTTACGTAAGGCACCCCTGCTTCTCCACCGATCTCAATCCCAAATTCCAGAGTCACTTTATCTAC
This sequence comes from Trichocoleus sp. FACHB-591, assembly GCF_014695845.1. Classification (NCBI taxonomy): domain Bacteria; kingdom Bacillati; phylum Cyanobacteriota; class Cyanophyceae; order Leptolyngbyales; family Trichocoleusaceae; genus Trichocoleus; species Trichocoleus sp. FACHB-591. The sequence goes on along the minus strand of NZ_JACJPA010000093.1, from coordinate 3,104 downwards.
ATTGGCGATCGCCACCTTCTTAAAAGCATTGAGGGTGTAGGTTGTGTAGGCTTTGATGGTGCCTTCGATCGCTTGAAAACTTTGAGCCGCTGCCCTCTGTACATCTCTGGGATCAGTTTTCGGCCACCCCTTTTCATCTGCCCCCAAATCAGCCCGAGTCTTTTCCCGAGTCTCTTCTGTTGAGTCTGTCACTAGCGGAACTGTGACATCTTCGGAAGCTTCGATGTAGATGAGAGTGCCGTCATCAAGTTGGATGGGAGTAAGTTGGGGCATAACATTATCCGCTGAGCGAAAGGGGTAATGTAGATGATGTATCCATACTTTGGATAGAAATACTAGCCCCAAAATCAGATGTTATGAGCCGAGATGCCCTGGTTGTTGGGATTAACACCTATTCTCACCTGCCTGCACTGTCTAAACCTGCTGCCGATGCAGAGGCGATCGCACAATGCCTGGAACAGCATGGGGACTTCCAGAAGGTGCAACGACTACCAGAAGCAATCGACAACGGTAAAGAGAAGACCCCTGTTGTAGGCAGAAAACTTCCAGTTTCTCAGCTACAACTGAAGGAAGCTTTGAAGCAACTCTTCCTACTCAAAAGCCAACAGGCACCTGAAACGGCGCTATTTTATTTTTCTGGGCATGGCATCCCTGATACAGAAGGGTTTGACAAAGGATACATAGCCACTAGCAACACAGATCCTCGTAACCCTGACTCTGGAATCTCGCTTCGGTGGTTGCAGTGGCTCTTATCGGAAAGCCCGGTCAAACAGCAAATTGTTTGGCTCGATTGCTGCCATAGTGGGGCATTACTTGTTAATGTTGCAGCCGCTAATCCCGGCAACAGCGAAAGCCGCGATCGCTGTTTTGTTGCTTCCTCGCGTGACTTTGAAAGTTCCTGGGAAGACCTCAATAGCTCTTACAGCGTGCTCACCAAAGCCTTGCTAGAGGGGTTAGATCCGACTCGATTGCCAGGGCGATGGATTGATACCTTTGCTTTAGTCGATTACATCAACCAAGCACTTCAGGGTGGACTGCAAACCCCTGTCTGCACCAACTTTGGTGAAGCGATTAACCTGACAAGAACCTGGCAAGTTCCGGCTCAATCTACCCATGCCAACCAAATAGACAGTGGCATTTGCCCTTACAAAGGGCTAGAGTTTTTCGATTGTAATGACGAAGACCCCAAGTACTTCTTTGGACGTGATCGCCTGGTTGGGCAACTCCTCGATCACGTCAGAACCAACAATTTTTTAGCTCTGGTTGGGGCATCGGGGAATGGCAAGTCTTCGGTGCTGCGGGCGGGGCTACTTCATCAACTAAAACTCGGCCGACGCATTGCAGGCAGCGAGCGTTGGCGAATTCGGATTACTCGCCCTGACCAGCAACCGATGCAAAACCTAGCACTAGCCTTTGTAGATGAGGGTCTATCAGATCTCGATCGCGCAGAAGCACTAGGGCGTGTGACTGGATTACTGAATGAAGGAGCAGCTGGATTGCAACGCTTGGTACAAGCGTCTACAGCTCCGCGACTCATATTAGTTATCGATCAATTTGAGGAAGTGTTCACTCGTTGCGAGCAGATTGAAGATCGGAAACAGTTCTTGGCCTGCTTGATGGGAGCCCTATCAAATACGGACGATAGGCTGTGCATAATCATCGCCATGCGTGCCGATTTTGTTGGGAAATGTTTTGAGCAACCATACAGTGGTCTAGCCCAGCTGATTCAGCAACACCTACTCAGTGTGCTGCCGATGGAACCAGAAGAACTGAAGGAAGTGATTTGCAAGCCAGCAGCGCAAGTGGGACTGGAGATCGAACCCGCACTCGTGACAGAAATCCTCAACGACATTGCAGGAGCACCTGGTAGCCTGCCGTTATTGCAATACACGCTGAAAGAACTTTGGCAGCAACGACAAGGGAACCGAATCTGCTTGTCTACCTATCAAGACTTAGGTGGGATTAATGGGACGTTAGACAAACGGGCTACCGAGATCTACAACAGCTTTGAAGCAGCAGAACAGCAAACGGTTCAGTACATTTTTCAGCAGTTAACTCAGCTGGGTGAAGGGACAGAAGACACCCGTCGCCGCGTGTTTCAGACAGATTTAGTCGCTGAACCTCAGCATCCTCCAGCACGGGTGCAAGCAGTAACTGAGCAACTGTCTAGTCCTGAAAATCGCCTCTTGGTTACGAGTGAAGTTGTCAGCAAAGGAAATCAGTCAGAGCGGATGGCGATCGTGGATGTGGCGCACGAAGCCCTGATCCGACACTGGAACCTACTGCGACAATGGATTGAACAAGATCGAGACTTACTACGACAACAACGCAAAATTGAAGCCAGTGCGATGGCATGGCGCGATCAGGGACAGAAACAGGGGTATTTGTTAGATGGGCTACCCCTGACTGAAGCCCTTCACTTTGAGAAACAGCAGCGTCATCACTTTCCGCTATCCGACTCTGCTAAGGGGTTCATTCGGCAAAGTGTCAGACAACGCCGTTGGAATCGACTGAGAACAGCAAGTTGGTTGATTATCCCAGCCTTAGTGGTGGTGGGAGTGGTCGAGTACAATCTGCGTGAATCCAATGCCAAAGCAGATTTGGCACGATTAAATCCAGAAGGAACGTACGAGGAAAAACAGGCCGTTCGAGCGTTAGTACAAGGATGTGAGACGCAAAAACAAATGAAGTGGCTACCGCCCTACTTGGCTGAACGTCTCTTTGGAAACTGCCGTTCTCTTAGGCAAGCACCGTTAACAAAAGCCAAGCTCAGCTCCGCCAAGCTCAACTCCGCCGACCTTATCTCCGCCAAGCTCAACTCCGCCGACCTTAACTCCGCCAACCTCAGCTCCGCCAACCTCAGCTCCGCCGACCTCCGCTCCACCGACCTCCGCTCCGCCAACCTCAGCTCCGCCAACCTCAGCTCCGCCGACCTTAACTCCGCCAACCTCAGCTACGCTAACCTCCGCTACGCTAACCTCCGCTACGCTAACCTCATCTCCGCCGACCTCATCTCCACCAAGCTCAGCTCCGCCGACCTTATCTCCGCCAAGCTCAGCTCCGCCGACCTCAGCTCCGCCGACCTCAGCTCCGCCAACCTCCGC
>NZ_JACJPA010000092.1:0-63635 GCF_014695845.1 Trichocoleus sp. FACHB-591 | reverse complement strand
AACAGCAGCAAGCCGGACCAGCCAACGAAGACGAAGCGATCGCGTTTCAGCCAGTCGTCGAGGGCGTCGAACCACCCCCGCTCTGCCTGCGCGCGTCCCATTGCTATGGTCATTTCAAATCCTCTTACTATTGCAGCAAAAAGTTTTTTGCCTCAGTGACATTCTTCTCATTATCCAAGGTTAGAAAAGTTTCTGCCTGGTATCGAGAAAGTTGCGAGTTTTCAGTTTAATGTCGGCCAATATGCTTGCTGAGGTTGAGCCTTAGCCATATTGGTTCTCGCTGGCCTTGTCTAGACAACCGACATCCGATCCTGAGATAGGAGTTAACGTTTCTATATGATAGAAAATATCAGGATTTTTACAATCTGACACGTACTCTCTCAGCAATCTTTGGCTCTTAGACCGCTTAACTCATACTATAGGGTTGTGGGATTAGATAATTCCAGTTTGGAATTCCACTTCTTTAATTTTTGCGAATTTATATTGAGCGAGTCGCATGACTGCACAAGCTGCTTCCAAAGGCAATCTCGTCCTACGTCAACCGATTTTAGGATCTCGTCGTTTCAGTAACTATTGGTGGGCAACCGTTGTCTCAATTGGAGCCACTGGATTTGCTCTATCAGGTCTGTCTAGCTATCTCAAGGTAAACCTGCTGCCTGTATCCGACCCAACTCAACTAGTTTTTGTCCCGCAGGGACTGGCCATGAGTTTCTATGGAGTCGCAGGTTTACTACTCGCGCTCTACCTATGGCTAGTAATTATTGCGGACGTAGGGGGCGGTTACAACGAATTCAATCAAGACAAAGGCACAGTCCAGATTTTTCGTTGGGGATTTCCGGGGAAGAATCGGCGCATCGAAATTACTTGCCCAATTTCGGATGTCCAAGCGGTACGTGTTGATCTTAGAGAAGGATTGAATCCGCGCCGCGCTCTTTATTTGAGGCTTAAGGGACGTAATGACATCCCCTTAACGCGGGTAGGCGAACCGCTACCTCTATCGGAACTAGAGAATCAAGGTGCTGAGTTAGCTCGCTTTCTGAACGTTCCCTTAGAAGGCCTGTAACCATTAGTTCCCTATGAGTTCGGTGCTTTTTAGCAACTATCCCTTCACTCGATTAGGATTTGGTATCCCATTAGACTCTTTGGGACTCAGTCAGTTCTGTTGAGAGAAGGGATCGTCGCATGAGATGATAAGTGGCTCTGATTGAGTAGGTAACGGAACATGCAGATGCGGCGTTGGTTAGTGTCACTTCTAGTGGTTAGTGCTTTGGTAGCAGGAGGATGTTCTCCTCAAGAAACATCTCCTTCACCATCTGACAGTTCATCTGCTGCCACCACTCCTTCGGCAAGCGCAACTCCAGTTAGCAGCCCCGAGCCTGCAAATCTGCCTCGCTTAGAGGGTAAAGCAACCGTAGAACTGACTGTGAAAGGTGGCAAGCCCATCACGATTGAGGTGGATGGCACGAATGCACCCATCACAGCCGGAAACTTCGTGGACTTGGTGCAACAAGGTGTTTATGACGGTTTAGTCTTTCATCGAGTAATCCGAGAGCCGCAACCCTTTGTTGTCCAAGGGGGCGACCCGCAAAGTAAAGATCCTAATTTCCCCTTAGAACAATTGGGTACGGGCGGTTTTGTAGATCCAGCGACTGGCCAACCTCGTAACATTCCTTTGGAAATTAAGCCAGAAGGCAGTGCATCTCCGGTTTACGGCAAAACATTGGATACGGCTGGCATTGCTGCGCCACCTCAGCTAAAGCACACACGTGGAGCTGTGGCAATGGCTAGGGCGTCTATTCCCGACTCTGCTTCTTCGCAGTTCTACGTTGCCTTGACAGACTTGAAATTCCTGGATCGAGATTATGCCGTTTTTGGCTATGTGACTCAGGGCATGGATGTGGTGGACAAGATCCAGCAAGGCGATCGCATTGAGTCGGCCAAGGTCACTAAAGGCATTGAAAACTTGAAGCAGAGTGGCGCAGCGGCAACTTCTAGCCCCTCACCGTCTCCTCAATAAGTCGCTTTCTGGTGAGCTAGGTAGCGGGTGCTGTGGACGTAGTTGTAACAGGCATTGGCTTAGTGTCTGCGTTGGGTGATACCTTGCAGTCGAGCTGGCAGAAACTTCTGGCTAATCAATCCGGAATTTTGCTGCGGCAGCTTTTTCCAGAATTAGAGCCACGTCCTCTAGCCATGTTGGGCAAGTTCCCAGTGACGCTTAACTGCTTAGCTGAACAGGTGGTAGCCGCAGCTTTACAAGATGCAGGTTTGGCAATTCCTCTGGCTGACTGTGGAGTTGTGATCGGCTCAAGCCGCAGTTATCAAAGCCAGTGGGAGCTGCAAGTACGGCAACGCTTCATGGCCCAAGCTCTACCGGATGATCCGATCGCGCTTCCTTGGCTAGATACGCTGCCAGGTCAAGTAGCGATCGCAGCAGCTCGACAAATAGGGAGTTCTGGACCTGTATTAGCACCGATGGCGGCTTGCGCGACTGGCTTATGGGCGATCGCACAGGGCTATGAGCTGGTACGAACGGGGCAATGTCAGCGGGTGATTGCAGGAGCTGTGGAAGCGCCGATTACTCCTCTGACTTTGGCTGGCTTTCAGCAGATGGGGGCCTTAGCAACCACAGGGGTGTACCCTTTCGATCGCCGCAGAGAAGGCTTGGTGTTGGGGGAGGGAGCCGCTGTGTTGGTTTTAGAGCCAGCCGAGTTAGCTCAGCAGCGATTGGCTTCGATCTATGGCCGTATTTTAGGGTTTGGCTTTACTGCGGATGGTTATCACATGAGCGCCCCCGACCCGACAAGCCGCACCGCAATCAATGCGGTCAAGCAATGCCTCGATCGCAGTCATCTCACTCCAGAAGCGATCGACTACATTCATACTCACGGCACGGCGACCCAACTCAACGATCGCAACGAAGCGCATCTGATTCAGCACGTGTTTCCGCAAGGGGTTCCCGTGAGTTCGACCAAAGGAGCCACAGGGCACACGCTAGGAGCCTCTGGAGCTTTCGGCGCTGCTTTCTGCCTCATGGCCTTACGACACCAGATTTTGCCGCCTTGTGTAGGACTACAGCAACCAGAATTTGATTTGAATTTTGTGAGGGAAGTGGGCGATCGCGCTGTCCAAAATGCTCTCTGCTTTAGCTTTGGCTTTGGCGGGCAAAATGCGGTTCTGGCGTTCAGCCAATAATTTCAACCAAATCGTTATTGGAATTTGAGTCGGAAGTTTTAGGCAAAACTCAGCCATTTCAGCTCAACTTCAGGCACTATCCTACAAATAGAGTCCATGCCCTGCTTACATCTCATCTTGCATCTAATGAGCTGGTGCCATTTAAGTAGATGCGATCGCCCCGTTCCCACTTTGAGTTCACTTCCATGACCCTAACCGAACAAATTCTCTCTACCCTGCCGGGAGATATTCTGGGAGGACTCCGGCATACCGACGACTTGTGGTACAAGCTACGCCACCAGCAGCTTTCCGTTCCTACAGTGGTGAAAACTAGCCAGGAGCCATTGGCAGCAGTCGATTGGGATGTTGTAATCTGCGGGGGAACTTTAGGGATTTTTATTGGCGCAGCTTTAGCTCAGCAAGGTTGGCGAGTCGCACTAATTGAGCGGGGTGCGTTGCGCGGGCGTGAGCAAGAGTGGAACATTTCACGGCAAGAACTACAGGTTTTCTTAGAACTGGATCTCTTGACTGAACCGGAATTAGAGCAGGCGATCGCCACAGAATACAATCCTGCCCGCATTAGTTTCTCAGGGAGTTCTGACCTTTGGGTGCGCGACATTCTCAATATTGGGATTGACCCAGTTTTCTTGCTGGATAAGCTCAAGTCACGCTTTTTAGCCAGTGGCGGTAAGCTGCTAGAACACACAGGTTTTGCAGGCGCGATCGCCCATCCCAACGGAGTGACAGTCAAAGCAGGGCAAGACCTGAAGGCACGATTACTGATTGATGCGATGGGCCACTTTTCACCCATCGTGCAGCAGGCTCGGCAAGGTCAAACTCCGGATGGCATTTGTTTAGTGGTTGGGACTTGTGCTCAAGGCTTTCCCAAAAACGATTCCGGTGATTTGTTGGTGTCTTTCACGCCCATCCAAAATCAATGCCAATATTTTTGGGAAGCCTTTCCCGCCCGTGATGGCCGTACGACCTACCTGTTTACCTATCTAGATGCCCACCGCGATCGCTTTAGCTTAGAAACATTGTTCGAGGAATATTTCCGGCTGCTACCTGAATATCAACAAATTGAGTTGTCTCAGTTGCAGTTTCAGCGGGCCTTATTTGGCCTGTTTCCCTGCTACCAGAACAGCCCCTTGCAACCGTCCTGGAATCATGTTTTGCACGTGGGGGATAGTAGCGGTAGCCAATCACCGCTGAGTTTCGGTGGCTTTGGGGCAATGGTGCGGCACTTGGAGCGGCTTAGCTTGGGGATTCATGAGGCTTTAACCAGCAATGCCCTCGATCGCCAAGCTTTAGCTCTCCTTCAGCCCTACCAACCGAACGTCTCTGTCACTTGGTTATTCCAAAAAGCGATGAGCGTGGGGGTGCACCAGCAAGTAGCCCCCAATCAAATTAATCAATTGCTAGCAGATGTCTTTCAAGAAATGGCTCAGTTAGGCGAGCCTGTGCTGCGGCCTTTCTTGCAGGATGTCGTCCAGTTTTCCGCTCTTTCCCGCACCCTTTTGCAGACCTCTCTGGTCCATCCCAGCTTAGTCGCCAAAATTGTCCCGCAAGTGGGTCTTCCTGCTCTGCTTAATTGGACGCGGCACTTCGGCGGCTTAGCGCTTTATAGCGCTTTATATCCCGTAGGGAACGCGATCGCCCCTTGGACCGAAAGTTGGTCTCCCACCCAGAAATACTATTTTCAGCGCTGGCTACAGGCGTGGCAGTATGGGGCAGGCGGTGACTATAAAGGCTCAAACTGAAAATTAGAGATTTGTAAAAATTCAATGCAACTTTAGATGTAGTCAGGAGATTTTAGTGAGCCTTTCCGGGTGTGAAGGCGATCGCTAGAAAGACTTCATTAAATTGCTGCTGTTTCTTGCCGCTGATCCCTACAGTCGTAGTCGAATCAGCTAAACACTGAGTTTGGTTATTGAGGCTGAGTTTAATTGTCGGGAAAGCATGACTCTATTTCCAGCCGCCGTCTGGAATTGGGTCACGCTAGGGTGATAGAAGAAATCAGCAGCAAGATACTGACATATTTCATCCAAACTACCGACACTGAAGGAAACGCTTCAGATTCTGCTTGTAGCGAACTTGAACAGACAACATGAAGAAAGTTCTTTTTATTCTGGGGGAGTTGACTGATGATGACATCGACTGGATGATCGCCATCTCTACTCAAGAGCGAGTTCTAGCAGGCACAACCTTGATCCGAGAAGGACAACTAATTGATGCCCTGTACATTATTATTGACGGTACTTTCACGGTTTCTGTGCAAGCATTAGGTGACAAAGAAGTTGCACACCTTTCTAGCGGCGAAGTTGTAGGTGAAATGTCCTTTGTGGATGAGCGACCTCCCTCAGCCACTGTGACAGCAGCAGTAGAGTCTTTAGTGCTTTCGATTCCTCGCGAGGAACTCGCTACCAAGCTGCAACAAGATATCGGTTTTGCCTCCCGGTTTTACCGTGCCCTAGCCATTTTTCTCTCCGATCGCTTGCGAGGTACTGTAAGTCGGCTCAGTTCTGGTCGAGAACCATCCGCTGAGGAACGCACCGCTCAGGAAAATAGCTTGGCTCCCAATATTCGCGATAACCTGGCTTTGGGAAACACCCGCTTTGACTGGCTCCTCAGACGGCTCCGAGGCATGAACGCTCAAACCCTTGAGTAAAATGACTCGTCTGAATGTTACGAGCACATAATCACGTAATGGCGTAAGGCAAGAATTCATGACGGATCTTCCGTGGGCGCGACAATGCTTCTACCGTACGATCGCTCAACCTGATGAGCAGATTAATTTGGCAGAAGCAGCACTTTACATCGCCCAAGAAGAATACCCAGACCTGGATATAGAAGCTTACTTCAATGCTCTAGATACAATGGCCAGCGAGGTGGAAGAACGTCTGCCCACTGAACGGTATCCGCTGCGGATGATCCAAAGTATCAACCAGTATCTCTACGAGGACTTAGGGTTTACGGGAAACACCTCTGACTACTACGACCCCCGTAACAGTTTCCTCAACGACGTGATCGAGCGCCGGACGGGTATTCCGATCACGCTTTCCTTGGTTTATATGGAAATTGCGCGACGGGTGAACTTCCCTATGACAGGGGTGGGGATGCCAGGACATTTTTTGATTCGCCCCAGCATTGAGGAAATGGAGGTCTATGTTGATGCCTACCATCACGGTGAGACTTTATTTGCAGAAGATTGTCAAACTCGCCTAAATCAAATTTATGGTCAGTCCGTGGAGTTGCAACCCGTCTTTCTACAACCCATTGGTCCGCGCCAGTTCTTAGCCCGAATGCTGACCAATCTCAAAATGATTTACCTCAATCGGGATCAAGCGCAGAAATCCTTGGCGGCGATCGAGCGGATTTTACTGCTGTTTCCGGATGCTCCCTTAGAACTGCGCGATCGCGGCATTTTGCACTACCATTTGGGTGCCTGGCCTGAAGCGCACAACGACTTAAAAACTTACCTGGCTAAAGTACCGGATGCGGAAGATGCTGTGGCAATTCAACAATTGCTCGATCGGATTGCACCAAACCTTTAAGCAGGTTGAATCCGATAGGCACAACGGCGATCGCCTTGGATGATATGCTCGACTCGCTCTACTGCCACACCTGACCCCAGCAGGGTTCTAAACATTTCCAACTCAGAACCACACAGTTTTTGGCACGTTTGAGCAGCCGCACAGATGGGGCAGTGATTCTCGACTAGCAGCCAACCTCCTTCTGCCTCCAAGACCTCAGCCATGTAGCCTTCTTGGGTTCGGAGGTGAGCCAGATGTTGCACTGGTTCAGCAATACCTGCTTGAGCAATCCACTCTTGCCAAGTTGACTCTGCGATCGCCGCTGATATCGCTTCTGGCAGTTTTGTCGCGTAGGTTTGCAATTGGCGACGCATCCGATCGGCCAATAGTTTTTCTAAACCTGCTGTGCCAAACAAAGTTTCAACTCCTAAGAGCAAGTCAGTCATGAGGTCAGCATGACTGTCAGGAAATAATTGCAGCGATCGCTCTGTTAGCTGCCAAAGCTTGACAGGACGACCCAAGGGACGACGCTCCTCTTGATAAGTCACCCATTGTTCGGCTTGTAGCACCTGTAAATGTTGGCGTACTGCCATCGGAGAGACTTGCAACTGTTCAGATAGAGTTGTGGCAGTCTGAGCCCCCTGAGTTTTTAGCAGATGTAAGATTTGATCTTTGGCTTTTTGTTTATCCTCCAGTGATTCTGGGGAAGTCGTCGAAGAATGTTTCATAAAGTCTGGATGAAGGCCAATAGGCTTTTAAGCTGAATTTAGAAAAAATGCTTAGATCTCAGTGAAGCTACGATGGAATTCGCCTCTAGAATGGGTAAATTGAGATAGCTCTAGATCAATCTATCAGGTTCAACCTCCATCTATGGGTATAAAAATTAATCGCTCCATCCTCTTTATCGTCACTTGCAGCGCTGTTGGCGTCATTCTAGGAGGAACTGCAAGCTGGGCAGATAGCAATAGCTGTCTCCAAGCTGAAACGCCGACGAATACATGCTTGACTCAGGACCCAACGGTTAAGACGATGGAAGGCATGAGTAGTGGTTTAGTTGCAGGTGCTGGTGCAGCCCTGGGTGCAACTTTCCATCTCAATCGCAAAGATTAACTTCATCACCTTAAGCATTCATGTAGGGAATTTCATAGTGAGGCAGGGCTTCACTATGTTTCCCGTTTGCTAGGACAAGCTATCAGAAGTGATAGTGATAGGTCTGCTTTGCAGATGCTTTACCCAAGGTTACCCAAAAACTCAGAGGTACAGCATTGCCTTGAGCATCAACCTTGACCTCCACCACAATCGGTTGCGTGGCTTGGTTCGCTTGCGCCGTATTAATGTTTTGGTTGATGGCATCTCGCTGGTCTTCTGGAATGTAATAGCGCTCTAAGCCGTACTGAACCGTACTATTGTTGATTTGGCCTCGGAGGATGACCTGATTTTGAGCCAGATTAGCGGGGCGATCGCTGCTGATACGAACTGCTCGCCAAGGTGACGGCGGGTTAGCACTAGCAGCACCCGGAGCTTCTAGCACCAGATAGAAGAACTTAGTTGCAGGCCACTCAGAATTCGCAGCTTTTTGTTGCTCAACCTCGCTCCAACCTGGAAGCTGACGCAAGGTATCTACTCGAGAAATGTCATAGCTGAGTGTGACTGAGTAGCCGCGCAACAGGTCGTAGGGATCTACAGGAGCCGTCTTTAGAATCACGGTTCGACCTGTGAGTTGGGTGTGCAGTGATTGAGCTGGAATCGTCAGAATAAGAGCAGCTTGGCATACCAAAGGTAGCCAGAATCTCCAGCTCGGCAATGTTCTAGAAGCGGACGGAGTGGGTGCCATCAATTTTCCTCCTCGGTTGGGCTAGGAGCGGCTGGTGGATAATAGTAGGTGCTGAGCGTGCGAATGTAGCGCTCGAACCAAAGACCGATGGCAATGATCCCCAAACCGCACAATAAAAGAACGAAAGACTTAAACACCAAGCCAGTACTGTACTCAAACAGGCGACTCAGAATTTGTAGGGTTAACAAAGTCATACCGAGCCAGAAAGTGGAGCGTTGACCCGCCGCAATACCCTCCCGAATCAAGCCTGCTCCCAGCAGAAACAACAGCACATTCGCGATGAAGACGGCGATCGCTGATCTGAATTCTCCACTAGGGGGAAAAAATGGCAGTACCGCAATAATGCCAATAAAAATAGCTATGACTGGCGTCGTAAGTTGGAAGGGACGGCGTAGAAGATCATTTCTAAGTTGTCGGGTGAGGTACACCCACTCCAACACGGTTAGCCCTAAAAGCACTCCAGTGTTGACCCAGATAGGGTTAAACATTTCTGGGGTTGTTCTTGCGGGATAGTAGCTGGGTTGGCCATCCCAAAACCAATGGAACGAGAGCCAGTACAGCAGCGCACTCAGAAACAACAGCGCTAAGCTACGTGCTAGAAACCGAAAAGGACGGCGCACCTCTGCACTCGGCAGTCGATGTTGCCCTAGCCTGAACCAAAAGGTATCGTCATAAGCCCAGAGCAATGCTGGCGGTAGGGTAAAGGCGATCGCCCTTGCCCAATTGTTGCCGATTAGCAAGCGGCCATAACCGAAAGTTCCAGAACTTACGCTGGCTTCAAAAGCCGAAATCACTGCGATCGCGCCCAACACAAAAATGATACGAGAACGACACCAATAAGCTAGGGGAATGGCGAGTAGGCCGATACAGAGCGGCATGTATTGCAATAGCCAGCGTAGCCAGATGCTACCGAGCTCTAGCGATCCTACGTTGAAGACTGCCTGCCAGTAGCCCCACCCTAGCAGCAGCATGGCTATGACTCCCAAGGAGGTAAGGCGCAAGCTGTACGCCATCGCTATCACTCCCAGCCCCCACACCAAATAGAGTTCATAGCTGGGTCCGTTCACCTGGAACATCTGAGCCATTAGCGCCAAGTTTGCGCCTAAAACTAAAGTTCCAAGGAGTAGTAAGCCTTGGCCGAGCCGTTGCTGCCAGCGCTCCGTACCGAAAGTGTATCGCTGCCGCCAGAGGTAAAATCCAGCGGTATTGACGCCTACGAATAAACTGAGCAACAGCGTCATCTTGACGGGTCGGGGCCACTCCTGCCAGTTGGCTGCCACAAAGGTAATGACCGCTAAACCGACTAGAATGCTGCCGAGACCAATCAAAACCAGCGTAAAGCGATTGCGGGCTGCCGTTTCTAAAGTGTTGAACTGATAACGCTCGGCAATTTGTTGGTATTGAGTCGCATCAATTAAACCATCTCTGCACCAGTACTCTGCTTCCTGGCGTAGCTGATATCGAAATTTGTCTGAAGGCATAAGAACCTCCTGCTTAGGCTGACTAATAGGCCATAAGCAGTTGAGTGACAGCAGGATTTAAGCTAAAGAACCAGACGATAAATTTTTCTAAAATCGTTGCAGTTCTAGCTTATTTTTACTGTGTCATTAACAGCCCAATCAACAGATATAGCTAGACCAGATTCTAGACCTCCACAACCCAGGAAACGGATTACTAGAACCTGACGTTAGGAGTTCTTTTTGTTAGAAGGCGCGGCAGGTCGATTGGGCGCAGGGTTGCTGGGGGTTTGCGGTCTGGGCGCGGGGGTTTCTGGGTGCAACTGCTGCCGCCCATTGCGAATAATACGGACCATTTCGCTCAATTGCTGCTCCATATCGCCTAGGACGCGATCGGCGTAGACATCTGCACCTTCTTGAATGTCTTCACATTCCGCGATCGCCATTCGTCGCATTTCGTCTAGGTCTTGCTGAGCTTGACGACGCATGCGGTCAATTTCATCCATCGTCTGCTCTTGCATGGCTTCACATTCTTGCTGCACGCGCTGGCGAATTTGTCGGGCTTCCATCTCGGCTTGCCGAATAATGCCTAACTCATCTAGAATCTGGGCTGCCCGCCGTTCTGCTGCTTCTACGAGTTCTTGGGCATATTGCTCAGTCTGCAACAGAATGTCATCTTTATGCTGCAGCAAATCTTCCGCATCTCGAAAAGCAGTCGGTAAGTTGAGCCGCACCAAATCTAGTTGGTCGAGCAACTGCTCTTCATCAATAAGCGTGCGGCGGCTCAGGGGAATACGAGGGCTATCTAGAATCATTTCTTCTAGCCGATTCAGCTCTCGTTGAATATCTACGCTGCCTGCCCGCACAGCATCTCCATAGGAGTTTACGCTTTGGGATGATCCAGCGTGGAGATTGGGTCCATCACGGTCGGGGCTGCTACTGGATGAGTCTTGGCGTAACATCGGCTGTAAATATCTAGGGCAACATGTTTAGGAACGAGATGATCGACAGGACCACCAAACTTGGCAATCTCTTTCACCAGACTACTACTTAGGAAACTGTATTCGTTAGAAGTTGCTAGAAAAACTGTTTCGATCTGGTCCGAAAGTGTCTTGTTTGTGTGGGCCATCTGGAGTTCCTTCTCAAAATCGGACAGTACCCTGAGGCCCCTCAGCAGTACTTTAGCCTGCCGAAGATGAGCATATGTCACGGCTAATCCATCAAAGCTATCCACCTGCACTCTAGAAATATGGCTGGTTGCCTGCCGGATTTGCTCAATTCGCTCCTCTACAGTGAACAGAGGCATTTTATTCGGGTTGCGTAGTACTGCCACAATTACCGTGTCAAAAAGCCTCGCCCCTCGCTGAATAATGTCGAGGTGGCCAAAGGTAATGGGATCGAAACTACCGGGATAGATAGCAATCAAAGCAGATGGTAATAGCTGAGGTTTAAGCAGTCTAGGATAGGGCAACCAAAGCAACAAAGCTTATTTTGCCAAGACCAGAAAATTCAGTAGATTCAGTAATAGTAAAGCTTTTTTAGTCTCGTCTGTTGTATCGCGGTGAATAGTTTGGATTGCCTGAACTGGAATCACTGACGCTGGCACTGTAGGACCCGGTACACCCGCTTTTTTGACATTTCAAGATATTCCCCGCTCCAGAAGGAAGCAGAGACGATCCATGACTCATCCATCTACAGGTGCTCCATTGCCCAATCTGGCCTTGATTGATCAAGCACAGCAAGCGATCGCAGACTTTGAGCGCTCCGTGGCTCCAGGGATGTGGCCTTACCTCGACAAGGCGACAGTTGTGGCGGAAATGCGATCGCGAATTACTGACCCTTTTCAAATTAATCAGGGAGGTCAACCGTTTTGCGGGCCTGCTGCGATCGCCTTTGAACTAGTTCGGAAGCAGCCAGTGCGTTATGTCGAAATTTGTCGCAGCTTGTATGAAGTAGGCAGTTTTCAGTCCAAAACTCGTCGGGTAGAAGCTACGAACCGCCTACGCCAGAGTCAAGGTCGCCTCCGCATGGGCCAAGCAGATTGGATGCTGCTTTCCACCCTACGCGATTCTGAAAACTTGCTGTTTCCCGTTGATCCAGGTGCCCCTGATGTGATGCGTAATTTGTCAGGCATGACCAAATCTTGGGAAATGAAAGGCTGGGTGCGCGAAATTCTCGGCTACCGCGATGTGAAGTATGACCACACCTATTTGTTTGGGGAGTTTGAAGCCCTCACCGAAGCCGCTGATGTGATTGCGGCTGGAGGTGTAGCGTTTGCTTTGATCACAGCGGAAGGGCTTTTGCAGAATAAAAAACCATTATTGCCCTACCCTAGCCACTGGGTCACGCTTGTAGGCAATATCGTCATCCAGAAAGGTCAATTTCTCCAGCACGATAGCGGTCACTTTAGCTGCGATATTTACTCGTGGGCTAAAAAGATGAAGCTGGATGCAGATGAGGGACCATTTGAGGATTATTTCTGGGGGGTCGTGCTAGGTCGCCCTTAGTTCAGCGTTTAGTGCAGCCTTGGAGCCGTTTGAGATAGACGCGATCGCACCGAGCAGTCTCAACTCCAGTGGCAGGCTGATAACCACTGCTTTCGTAGAGTTTGACAGCTTCTGCCAAAACACTGGCAGTCTCGATCCAGATAGTTTGGAACGGTTGCGCGGCGATCGCTTGCTCTAATTGCTGCAACAAATATTTGCCCAGTCCTTGTCCTCGCACTTTGGGCAACAAGTACATTTTGCGAATCTCAACTGCTGCTTCTCCGCGATCCACGGGGTAATAAGCCGCTGTCCCCACAACTCGATTTTGATCTTCCACTACCCAGAATTCACCGCCCACTGCTTGATAGCAAGCTTCGACTTCTAAGACATCGCGATCGGCTCCTTCTGGCTCCCAGTTCAAGCCATACTCCACCAAGACGACACGAATCACCTCAGCCGCAGCAGTGCGATCGCGCGGTTCCCAAGACCGAATCACAAAATCTCGGTAGCACCTTGGCATTAGCTATGAATCCTGGGCTCTGGATGTAGCGTCGCTAGCAACTGACTTTCGACTGTTGCCAACTCTTCTAAGCGTTGCTCCACTAGCGATCGCTCATAGTAGGTCGTCGCCAAGACCCAATAGGCTCCATAGTGTCTTGCTTCTGAAGCCATCAAGGCCCGGTAGAATCGTGCTAGTTCTGGGTCAGAAACATAAGCCGCTAACAAGCCTAGACGTTCGTGACTGCGGGCTTCAATCAAACCACAAACCAGCAAAAAATCTAGCAAGCGCTCTGGTTCAGTGCGGCGAATTTGCTGGTTTAACCCTGCACCATAAGGCGGGGCAGATAGTGGCCCTAATGGTACACCGCGTCGCTCCAAGATTTGATTAACTTGCTCAAAATGTTCTAACTCTTCTTTGGCAATCGCCGTTAGAGCTTTCACCATCTGGGTATTAGACGGGTAGCGAAACATCAGATTCAACGCCACGCCTGCGGCTTTGCGTTCGCAATGGGAGTGGTCTAGTAGAACCGTATCTAAGTTAGCCAGGGCTTGCTCGACCCAAGCAGAGGCAGTGGGTTGCTGCAAAAACTTAATTTTGGGTAATTCGGAGGCCACCACGGCGGCGATCTAAACCAGAAACACAACAATTTGCACCATAACAGGTTTCCCAGAGAGATGACAGGCGCGAGCTTGAAAGGAGAAGGCGCGATCGCTTCACGAAAATTAGTCTCCGATCTCCTGAGTCTTGGTGTGTTGCAAGGAATTAAGTCTTGATAGCGAAATCGATCGCTTCCTGGGGTCGCGGGAACCCTAAATCAGGAGCTTTAGGAGTTGTAAATGTTAAGTCAGAACGAGGCGAATAGACCCCGTCAATTTTCTCGGCGGGCGTTTTTAGCGCTAGGAGGTGCGGCCCTCACTCAAGTCTTTGCCCAAGTAGAATCTGTGGATGCAGCGCGTCCAGCTCGTGTGATTCGGCGTCGAGTCGCAGGCATTCCTTTCTACCAAACCACGATCGACTTAACTGACCCCAAAACTTTCATCACGATTGGCTTACCCCATCGGGCTCCTATAGCCAACAGTGCCCACGTTTCTTACGGAGACGAAGCTTTTGGCCGAATCGTGGCTCGTTCCCATGCGGCAGTCGTGGCGAATGGCACCTTCTTTAGCACTGACGGAGAGAAGCGAGTCATGGGCAACGTGGTGGCAGAAGGCCGATTCCTCAAGTACAGCCCTTGGGAGAACTATGGAACCACTTTGGGCCTAAGAGCAGGAAATGAACCAGAAATGGTGACAGCCAGAGTGGATGGCAAGCCTGATTGGCAAGAGCATTGGTTTTCGATTACCAGTGGCCCCAGGCTATTGAGGCAAGGCAAAGTTTGGTTGGCCCCCAAATCAGAGGGTTTTCGAGATCCGCGCGTGTTGGGAGTGGCGTCACGAGCTGCGATCGGTTTCCCCCGCGGCGGCAAAAAATTAGTTCTAGTTACCTTTCTGGCTAACTTATCTTTAGAGCGAGAAGCCAAAATCATGCGAGCGATCGGCTGCTACGAAGCCATGAATCTAGATGGGGGCTCCTCTCTAGGACTAGCTAGCCATAGCAAAATTTTGGTCCGTCCAGGACGTGAACTCACCAATGTCATCGTTGTTTACGATGCCAAGCATCCTGCACCTACAGCTCTGAAGGATTCTTGGACGATGTTTCAACGAGGCGATCGCCCTACCTTACGTGCTTAAGTTATCCAGGTTTCTGAGTTAGCAACTGCCACTTAGCATTCAGACCAAGTTCGAGGTCAAGTGGCAGCTAGCTGCTGAAGGTGATGAACTAAGGCATGTAGCCCTAAGCGGTAGCTGTCAGGGCCAAAACCACTAATTTGCCCAACGGCCACAGGTGCGATAAATGAATGGTGTCGAAATTCTTCGCGCCGATAGATATTACTGAGATGCACCTCAACGGTGGGGAGATTAACTGCGGCGATCGCATCTCGTAGGGCCACACTGGTGTGGGTATACGCGCCAGCATTGATTAAAATTCCCTGATGATGTCCCTGAGCATCATGAATGGCATCAACCAAAGCACCCTCGTGATTTGATTGCAAGGTAGAAACCTTGACTTGTAGGGCTTGCCCTTCCTGCTCTAGCGAACGGTTAATTGCATCTAGGGTCACACGACCATAGATCCCTGGTTCACGTTGCCCCAGGAGATTTAGGTTAGGCCCATGCAGAACTAAAACGCTTAGCAAGCGCATCAACCTATGCTTTTACAAGTTGACATTAACGACGGCGATCGTTAACGGGAATTGGAATTGGCTCTGGCTCTGGCTGAGCTTCTGGCCCCAGCAGAGCATCAATTAGCTTACCAACTAACTCTTTTAGCTTTTCTAGGACTTTGTCAATCAAATCCATTAAACCAGTAGCTCCTTCTAGTTAGCCTACAGCTTTTGCTCCAAAGACAAAAATAGCGGCTAAGTTAACAGAGGGTTTTCTTTACTTGATCATAACCAATGATCAAAAATGATCAAGGCCAGAATTGCAAATCCTTAAAAAGCTGAGTCTTTTAGCAGCGATCGCGTTAGAAGCTTACGCCGCAACTGATCCAGGGCAGTACAAGCGCTAATTCGTTGAATCCAACTCCGCCCCCGGAAGGAGCCAAATTGATATTCGTAGCTCTCTATTTCATCCTGGGGGCCTGCAAGCCCAATATAGACTAAGCCAACAGGTTTAGAGGCAGTACCGCCTCCAGGCCCCGCAATGCCTGTAATGCTGAGTCCCCAAGTCGTGCCTAAGCGCGATCGCACCCCGGTGGCCATTTGCTTGGCGATCGTATGGCTCACCGCTCCGTGCTGTGCTAGGTCTTGCGCGTTCACACCCAACAGCGAAATCTTGACTTGGTTGTCATAGGAAATGACCCCACCCATGAAATAATTTGAGCTGCCAGGGATGCTGGTAAGCATTTGGCCCAGGCCACCGCCTGTGCAAGATTCAGCTGTACTCAGGGTCTCATGAGCAGTTTGTAAGTACTCGCCTACCACTGACGCTAAGCTGTCTTCATCAGCACCGTAATAATCTAATCCACCAATTTGGCGCAGTTGGTGCTCTACAGGTTCGATTAATTGGCGTGCTATTGCTTCCGACTCTGCCCGTGCTGCAATCCGCAACTTCACTTCTCCGTGATTGGCATAAGGCGCGACTGTGGGATTGCCTAAATCCAGAAACGGCGCGACTTTCTCAGCCAGGGCTGATTCAGCAATGCCCCAAAATTTCAGCATGCGGCTGTGAATAATTTCTTGTCCCCAGCCTTGTTGTCGCAGGTAAGGCACTGCCGTTTCTTGCCACATCAACTGCATTTCCGAGGGCACTCCCGGAAAAGTCAGAATCGTTAAGCCTGTGCGGGGTTGCCAGATGACTCCTGGAGCACTGCCTGAGGAATTAGGGAGCACTTCAGCTCCTTCGGGCAACAAAGCTTGCTTCCGGTTGCTCGGAGACATCTGCCGCCCCCGACGCGCATATTTCTGGGTAATATCTTCGAGGATTTCTGGATGCTCGACCAGCGGCACATCAAAGAAGTCGGCTAGCGTCTCGATAGTGAGGTCGTCAGGCGTTGGTCCCAAGCCTCCAGTGAGGATGATCAGGCGCGATCGCTCACAGGCAATAGCTAAAACTTTTTTGAGCCGGAGGGGATTATCTCCCACTACAGTCTGATAGTAGTGAGGAATCCCTAGCTGAGCTAACTGCTGCGCTAAAAATTGCGCGTTCGTATTCAGAATATCTCCTAAGAGCAGCTCAGTGCCAACACAAATCACTTCAGCACTCAGACTCATAGACATTCCTCTATAAAACTTCAGCAGTTAGCCACTATTTTTAGTTGTGATTGGTGCTTAGGCTGAGCACAGCCAAAACCTGCTAGGTGCAAATTTGGTTAACGGGCTCGCGCTTGCTTGCGTACTTGCCAACTGGTGTAACTCAGCAGCGCAGTCGCACCGAAGGCATAAGCAATACCACTGGGCATGCCAGAAACAGCCAGGGCAATACTACCAACCCACAAAGTTAACGAGTAAATAAATAAAACCGTTAAGCGATGTGAGAGTCCTGCTTGCAACAGTCGATGGTGCAAATGGCGCTTATCAGCCACAAAAGGAGACTTACCACTCCGCAGACGGTCTAAAATTACCGCCGACATATCCAGAATGGGCACGGCCAAAATTAGGTAGGGCAACACGACCGCGACAGTAGTGACACTCTTAACCAAGCCGATGACACCTACCCCAGCGAGGGTGAAACCGATGAAGTAGGCTCCCCCATCACCCATAAAGATCTGAGCGGGATTAAAGTTGTAGCGCAGAAAGCCCAGAGCCCCCCCTGCTAAAGCAGCTGCAATTAAGGCAGCAGCGGGTTGGTTCATGAATAAACTTGCAACCAGCATGACTACGGCAGCAATCCCGGAAACTCCTGCCGCTAAGCCATCCAAGCCATCAATCCAATTAATTGCATTGGCCATGCCCACCAACCAGATCACGGTGATGGGTAGGCTGATCCAATCGGGTAGAGAAACTAGACCGTCGAAAGGAATAGAGAGAAATTCAATCTGTACACCCACCTTCCAGGCTAAGCCAGCAACAACGGCTTGCACAATTAGGCGGGTCAGGGGCGACAGACCAATTAGGTCATCGGTCAAGCCAATTAAGAAAAAGGCTAAACCACCAATGGTGACTCCCCAAACTTCATATTCTTTGTCAGGGGGAAGCAGACCGAATCCGCCCGTCCACCAAACAATCAGCAAGGCAACGAGGGTGCCTGCGAAAATAGAAACACCTCCCAAGCGAACCATGGGTCGTTGATGAACCTTGCGATCGCCAGGGAGGTCTACTCGTCCACTTCTGAGGCCAATTTTTCTAACAATTGGCGTACTCCAGAGGACGATGAGGGCGGAGACGAGAAATGCAACCAGGTGATAGAGCTGGTATGGCATCAGGAAAATAGAGTAGGGTTCAGCCAAAAGTACTGTCAGGCAGAGTCTACTATATTTCAGCCAGTTACAGGCGAATAAATCCGGACGCCAAGATAAATTTCTATGCCAAAACTGGCACAGGAATACTCAGATGCGGATAAAGCGGGAATCCAGCGCACAAAGTAGCGACTCGTTGACGGCAAGCTTGCGCGATCGCCTCGTCTTCAGGATTGAGCAGTCGATCGGCAATGATGTTGGCAATTTCCGCAAACTCAGTGGTTCCCATACCACGAGTAGTCATGGCAGGGGAGCCGAGTCTGAGACCGCTGGTGACAAACGGTGACTCTGGATCAAAGGGCACCGTATTTTTGTTGGCTGTGATGTTAACCCCACTCACCAACTGGTCTGCTCTTTTGCCAGTCATGCCAATCGAGCGCAAATCTACCAGCATCAAGTGGTTATCAGTGCCACCCGAAACAATCTTGAACCCGCGTTGCTGTAGCTGGCTAGCCAAAGCTTGAGCATTTTCAATCACTTGGCCTGAATAAGTTTTGAATTCTGGCTTCAGGGCTTCACCAAACGCCACCGCTTTAGCCGCAATCACATGCTCTAGAGGCCCGCCTTGAGTTCCAGGGAAGACCGCTTTATCGAACTTTTTGCCGAGTTCGGGATCACGGGTCATGATCAATCCACCTCTAGGTCCACGCAGGGTTTTGTGGGTAGTAGTGGTGACAACATCGCAGTAGGGCAGGGGATTCGGATGGTGCCCAGTCGCGACCAATCCAGCAATGTGGGCGATGTCTGCGAGTAAGTAAGCGCCAACTTCATCGGCGATCGCCCGGAATTTATCGAACTGGATAATCCGAGGATAAGCGGAGTAGCCACAGACAATTAATTTAGGCCGATGCTGGAGTGCTAACTCGCGGATTTGGTCGTAGTCCAGTTGCTCAGTTTCTTGGCTGACGCCGTAATGACAAACTTTGAACCACTTACCAGAGACGTTGACCGGAGAACCGTGGGTTAGGTGGCCACCGTGAGACAAGTCCATGCCCATAATGGTGTCGCCTGGTTCTAGTAGAGCCAAGAAAACAGCAAAATTGGCTTGCGCCCCTGAATGGGGTTGGACATTAGCGTGAGCAGCACCAAAGAGTTGCTTAATGCGATCGATCGCGAGTTGCTCGATCTGGTCTACATATTCACAACCACCGTAGTAACGTTTTTGGGGCAAACCCTCGGCGTACTTATTGGTTAGCACTGAACCTTGAGCTGCTAGCACGGCGGCAGAGGTAAAGTTTTCACTCGCAATCAGCTCTAAGTGATCACGCTGGCGCTGTAGTTCTTGCTGGACTAAATCAGCAATGTCGGGATCAGTGTTGGCTAGGAAGTCTAAATTAGTTTGAGTCACAGAGCGAACCCCTAGTGAAAGTAATGTCAGAACGGCTGCAAGCTCAGGTTGGCTACCCTTCAGTAGTAATTACTATGGTGCCAGCTTTGGCAATTTTTTCCTGAATCAATAATCATAACTCCGAAGGACAGAGTGAGAAAGGCAGTTTATTTAGTTACCAACGATTGATCCGTCTTGAGGCGTTAGCGATCGCAGGGTATGAAGTGAGGGATCAAGAAGTTTTGGCAAAGTGATGCCAAGAACACTACTAGCTAAAAGTGAGGAGACTAAACTTCAGATTAAGCTCTGTATGCTTTACTCTCATTTCCCCTGGTAGCGACTTAAAATACAGGCAGTGGGATCGGGGAACCACCGGAGGTAGCGAATGCTAGTCATCTTGATAGGTGATCAATTACTCTCCCCTCAGCAAGTTTGCCAAAGTTGCCTTTTAGCAGATCGCAGCGGCCAACCTCGTTGGAATCAGGGACGGCTGCGCTGTGGTCACGCGATTCATAAACTGAGCGAGAGCCAACCGGACCAATATGAATGTCAGATGGGTTTTCGCATCGCCAATATCGAATGAGCGCGCAATCTATTAGCTAATGCGCCCAGCTAGTTGCGATCGCCCGCCTACCAGATTCAGTGTTCACTTCAGCCTGCGCGTCTGAACCTTAAGGCGTTGAGTTTTAGCTCAGACAGCACCAGTCAGAGATTGGAGTTGCGTTATCCTGAGCTTAGTAATCATTATCCGACAACTCTTAGGAGCCAAACAATGACTTGGCGCGGATCAACCAGTGTTCCTGATCGCATTTTTGCAGCTTTACCTTACCTACTTCCGCTCATTGATGGATTGCGATTCGGTGAGTTTTTGTTCAGCCAATTTCCTGTCCTTCAGCTGATTTTCCTGCCCATTTTGCCAATTGTTCAAATCTATCAAACCGTTCCCTTTGCAGGTCTCATTGTTTTCTTTGCCTTGTTTTTCCTCGTGGTTAGAAACGAGCGAATTAATCACTTCATTCGCTTCAATACCATGCAGGCTATTTTGATAGATATTGTTTTAATGCTTTGTAGTCTAGTATTACCGTTCTTAGTGAGAGCTATCCCAGTCACTCTAATTGTAGAAACGCTATATAACGTTGTCTTCTTGGGTGTTTTAGCTGCCTTCGTTTATGCAGTCGCTCAATCCCTATTCGGACGTTATGCCGAAATTCCCACTATTTCAGACGCGGTGTATATGCAGGTGCGTTAAGACTTAGAGTTTAACCTGCTATTAGTTGCCGGGCTTACTTGCTTATAGCTTCGCAACTACAAACGTGCTGCTTTCCGCGCGACTACCCAGTTGTCGAGGCTACCAATACCTTCAATTTCTACCCGCACGCGATCGCCTACTTGCAGCGGTCCCACTCCTTCCGGAGTTCCGGTTAGCACCACGTCGCCTGGCAACAGCGTCATAATGCGACTGATGTAAGACACCAGTACATCGGGTGTAAAAACCATCTGCTCAATCAAAGCCGATTGGGCAGGTTCCGGGTTTTCATTCACAATCGTTTGCAGCCTTGCTCCTGGGCTCAGTTCCCGGACAATCCAGGGACCTAAAGGACAAAACGTATCAAACCCTTTTGCCCTTGTCCATTGACTGTCTCGGCGTTGCAAGTCTCTAGCAGTGACATCGTTAGCAATGGTATAACCCCAGATTTTGCTCTGGGCTTGCTCTGGGGTGCAGTCTACACAGCGCTCCCCGATGACAACAGCCAACTCTCCTTCGTAATCCACTCTTTCAGTTTGGGAGGGGTAGTTAATTTCTGTCCCTGCTGCGGTAACAGCCGTTGGGGGCTTTAAGAACAGTAGAGGTTCTTTCGGAACTTCCCCTCCCATTTCGGCTGCATGTTTAGCGTAATTCTTGCCTACCGCCACAATCTTAGAAGGGGCACAAGGCGCTAAAAGCTGATAGCTGTCTGGCTTTAGCTCTAGATCAGTGGGTTGCCCCTTTAACCAGGGAGGTGCATCTAGCACCTGTACGCCTCGGTTTAGCTGCAACAAGCCGTAGTAAATTTGGCCTTCAGGTGTTTGAACTCGGACATAGCGCTGTGCCATAGGAGTGACTTGTACCCCGCTGTGTAATCCCTGAGTGTTTATTAAAGCAAGCCAGCTTGGTTAACTATTCAACCTCAGGACGGCTTTTAACACAAATTGCTGAGCAACTATTCAACATTCTGGCCCAAGTCTGAGATAATGGATGATTGTGCATTCAACGCACTCACGTATTTTATGGCACCTGCTCGTCAAGCTTGACCTTTGCGTCATAAGTTTATACAGCAGTTGCTCACCCTTCCTTGCTTCTTTAGTTGCCCTTTCGGAGCAGTTTGAGGAAGCCTGACAGTCCACAAGGAGATTTTTGGCATGAGCTACATTTACGAGACAATGTATATTTTGCGTCCTGACTTGGGCGAAGAGCTAACCGATCAGGCAATCAGCAAGTATCAGAATATTTTACGGGAGCAAGGTGCCGAGCTACTGGAAACTCAGCATCGTGGTAAGCGCCGTCTCGCCTACGAAATCAAAAAACAGCGTGAGGGTGTTTATGTGCAAATGAACTACAGCGGCCCAGGTAACGCGATCGCAGTTCTAGAGAGAGCCATGCGTCTGAGCGAAGAAGTAGTTCGCTACCTCACCGTTAAGCAAGAAGTGACAAATGAAGCAGCTCCCGCTGAAGAAGCTGAAGCGTAGTAGTGACAGATTTAGCAGCTTATACCCACCTAAGCTGAGAGCCTAATCATCAAATCGGGTTCAAGTTATAAAAAAGACTGGAGAGTTGGACATCATTGACTCTCTAGTCTTTTCCCATATCTACCCAAGCTTTGAATTAGACTGGCTATAAGGCAGTCGCTAATGTCTCTAGATCACTGAGTAGGCCGATGAAGCTTTCCAAAAAAAATTTAGATCAAAAGCTAGATCACGTTTATGACGTCATCATCGTCGGAGGCGGGGTAGGTGGCCTTTCCGCAGCAATCTACTTACAACGCTATCGCCTCTCTTGTCTGGTGATTGAGAAAGGCCGAGGTCGCTCCTTCTGGATGCAAGACCTCCGCAATTACTTAGGTTTGCCACCCACCACACCAGGCAGAACATTGCTACAGCAAGGGCAAGAGCACCTGCTATCTCTAGAAGGTGATTACTTAGCGGGTTACGTTGAAGACCTTCAGGATGAAGGCGACACCTTTGCCGTCAAAGTCAAGGTTGGCAAGAAAGACAGCGTCTACCCCGTATTTCGTTCCAAGTACCTGATTGCTGCGAGCGGCATTATTGACCATTTGCCCAAATTTGAAGACATGCAGAATGTATTTGACTACGCGGGCTACAACCTGCACGTCTGTATGATTTGCGATGGCTACGAAATGGCTGATAAGAAATGTGGTCTCTTCGTCGCTTCAGAAGCGGCCATCAACACCGCTTTTGTCTTAAATTGGTTTACTCCCTACATCAGTGTCTTTACGCAGGGCTTGTTTGACGTGAGTCCAGAAATGCGTCAGAAACTTCAAGAGCATGGCTACCCTTTGATTGAAACTCCCATTCAACGCTTTCTGGGACATGACCACGAAATGAATGGGGTTGAGTTGTCTGATGGTTCAGTAATTGAACTTGAGACAGGCCTGATTGCGATGGGTTCCCATTACCAAAGTGAGTACCTGAAAAACTTGGATTTGGAGTGGAATGGTGGCAATCTCAAAACTGACTCCATGTGCCGCACTACCCACCCTCGCGTTTTTGCCGTGGGGGACTTAAAGGAAGGATTGAATCAGGTGTCAATTGCGGTCGCAGATGGTACATTAGCTGCAACAGCAATTTGGCGAGACATTCGGCGGCAGTCGAGTCCTCGTATTTGGCAAGACAACTTAGTTGGAGCTGCAAAAACGTGACCCCGATGGATACAGGCAATTTTCAAGAAGTGCAAGCAGAAGTGGCTCATCTGCGTGAAGAATTGCAGATGAGAGACCAACTGGTGCAGCAGTTGTCTCAGGAACTGTTTCGGTTGGTAAAGGGCAATACAGGCTTTATGCCTAGCCCAGAGGCCTCTGAGCGTCATATGACTGAGATTCGGGCCTTACGTGAGCAATTACAGGGTGTAGAGCAACAAGTAACGTTCTACCAAGAACAGATCACATCACGGGATACAGAGATTTATCAGTTACGGCAGTCGGTGCAAGAACTGACCGATCGCAGCCGGATGCTAGAGCAAGTGGTGCAGGAACTCCCGCGAGTTTACCGAGAAAAGTTTGCTGAGCGCATTGCTCCGGTAAAGGAAAAGCTGGCGATGCTGCAACGAGAAAATCGTCAGCTTCATGCTGAGCTGCAAAGCGTCAGCTATCGCTTAGCAGTAAGAACTCGGCGTGCCTCCGGTTTGGATTTGCCTAGCTTTCCTCGACCAGGTTCTGCTACTTTGCCTAACTTTGGCTAATGCGTGAGGTTGTGATTGTAGTAGATGCTGAAATTGATGCGTCTAGGCAATCAGTTACATCTCCGTCTACCACTGCAAGAATGGTTGCGGCCTTAAAGCAAGCCATTTTAACTGAAGCGACAGGGTCATCTACAAGCCGATCTCATCTTGACAACTCGGCTCAGTCTATTTCGGTCATTCACAACATTCAAGTTTGCTCAGTGACTCAGCTACTACACCTAGAAGCCATTGTTAATGCTTCGTTACCAGATGTAGGTGTGGAAGCTACAAAATCTGAGTCTCTACTGTTGTGCCCGTTAACTCTTAATTTACCGAATACTTTTGCTTGGGCAAGACAAACCATCCACCAGCAGTGCCGAGACGTTGACGGTTTACAGCAACTGGTAGAGCAGCAATTGGGATGCTCTATAGGGCAAGGCGGCTATTGGCTACCTATTGTCTACACAAAAAAAGGCCCCCTTTATGGGGAGGCCATTACCCTAACGAACGAACAAGTTTTTGAGGAATCCTTCAATACTCCTCCACTTGGCTATTCTCAACCCTGCCATTTGTCTGATGCTTGGCGGCAACTACTCTATGAGCTAGGCTATCGGCTCTTGCAGATGTTATCTGCTCCCCCGGCTACCTACCTGCTCCAGTTTGGGTTTCAGAGGCAAGCAATTTGCTTCGATCGACTTTGGCCGTTTCCAGCCGCACCTGCGATCGCGAGTTTGGGGGTGCAAACTCCTGACCTATTTGCCTGCCATTGGCGCTGCCTTACAGGTCAACCCATCCTAGATTTAGTCGTGCCCGCTTCAGCCCGATACCAAATCTATAGCGGCGAACCGACCTAAGCTGCTACAGGCCCAGAAGTCTTAGACGGCGCTGATTTTGCTGCAACTAGCTTCATCACCGGGGGCAGTTCAGCAAATAAAGTTTCAATTTCTTCCACAATCTCGAAGACTTGGTCGAGCTGAGTGATTTCAAGGATCAGCTTCACCGAAGCCTGCAAATTACAAATAATCAGGCGGCAATTACACTCGTTTGCAGTGTTGAGTCCGGTAATTAATGCCACTAATCCAGAACTGTCAATAAATTCAACGTCGGTCAGATCGAGGATCCAGCAGCTATGACGCTCGGATGCGATCACCGCGATTTGGCGTTGTAGAGCTACACTACCCTCAAGGTCTAAACGGCCCTGAGGTTGAAGTACTACTGTTCTGCTTAGTTTTTGATCAGTCATAGTCCTAGCACGGTGAATGGCATCTGGAATGACAGAACTGCACTTGCAAGCAAGCATGGCTCTGGGACTTAAACCCTGAAACTATTACCTAGAAGGACAAGCTGAGAAACCTCAGCTATGTTTGTATGATTCCTAGAAAGGTATTAGCCTGCCCTCAATATAAAAGTCTCACTGTCAGAAGCTCAGTAATTTCCCTTAACTTTGCTGAATCTTCATCTCTATTTCCGGTTTGATGAAATTTTAGCCTTGAAGCTTTTGCCGCTAGCCTACGTAGCTATCTCAGCATCTAATTGCTGGCTTACTGAACTTGCTGGCTCACTAGGCTATCGGGACCACTGCTGGAGGATGTAAGTGTAAAAGCGATCGCGCTCAACTTGAGTCATCATGCGGATTTTGCGGCCTCCGGGGGATAGTTGGGTGCGGCCTTGGCTGGGTCCGGTGGTGGCGATCGCCGTTTCGACTTCTTGCAGCTCATAGAATTCTGGATGAGCTAAATAAGCTGTCGCGAGGACATCCCAGAAATAGTAGTCCTGCGGAATCACTAAGGCGTAGCATTGTCCGGCGAAGTCGGAGAGTCGATATTTGCGTTGCTTGGCGAGACGGTGAGCAAACTCTGAGGTGACAGGCACTTGATTAGTGATGTCGAGGGAACACAGCACGATGGAAATATTGCTGCGCCAAACGCGATCGACAGCGATAGGGTCCCAGTAAGCATTCCATTCGGCTGAGCCGTCCTGACCTGGTTCGATCGATTTCTCTACGTTACCTGGCACCTTCACTGCGCCGCCCATCCAGACAATCTCTTTGATTTTGGCTTCGATGTCTGGGGCAGTATCTAGGGCGATCGCGACTGTGGTTAATGGCCCTGTGACCAACAGCGTTACTGGTTCTGGAGCCTCCCTCAGCGATCGCACCATAAAGTCCTGTCCTGACTCGGGTACTAAAGGCGTTTGGATGGTTTCTGCCTCATTCAGAATGGGCAAGTGATCTACAATCCACGAATCTCGCCGATAGAGGCGGGGAAAGGGATTGATGCCTCGGACGGTACTAACTGCCACCGGAACTTCCTCTCGACCCGCTAGATCGATGATTTTGCGCGTAGCACTAACGGCAGGCTGAATGTAGCAATCGGCTGGTGTCACCACGACTCCTAGAGGGTGTAGGTGCCCCATCGTCATCAGTAGCAGCGTTGACAGATAATCATCAACGCCTCCATCGTGATCCAGCAAAACTAAGGGTTTAGACATCCTGATTCTCGGTGGATAAACGACTCAACGATCGCTGATGTCTGTCTCATCGGTATTCTCTCCATCAGCATTCTCCGCATTGGCATTTTCTTCATCGGCATAAAAGCGATAGAAAACATAGCCATCTTCAAACGGACGCTCATCTAAGACGTGGTGAATCACACCTTGCTCAATCAAGCTCTGGCCTAGTTGAATCGCTGCCTCACGGGTACAGTTTTGAGTTTGCACAAACCATTCCACCGCTTCGGCTCCTGTGAAGCAGGCAGGATAAAGATTCAAGCGATAGCGACGGTCTTGAATTTTGAGTCCTTTTGGCCCTCGCATCGTTGTAATTAGGGCCTCCAGATCTGAGTGGCTGGAGTCGTCAAGGGCGAGCATGGTGACAGTAGCTCCAGCAAATCCATCGGGGGATTCAGGCAAAGTGGGAATGGGGCGATCGCTAGATTTATTTCCGTTTGATATTGATCGCTGCGGTTTCCAGGACGGGAACGACGGTGGTTGCAACGAGGCCAACAACTGCTTGAGTTCGGGCGATCGCACATGTAGATCTCGCTGCGGAAACGGAATTTCAATCTCATTGCGGCGCAGCGAAGCTTCAATGCGGTAGTAAATATCGCTTTTGACTCGGAACTGTTTTTTCGGCTCTCCAGTCCACACCAGCAACTCAAAGTTCAAAGAATTGTCGCCAAAGCCTTGAAACCAAACTTCGGGTTGCGGTTTCACCAACACCTCAGGATGGCTCTTGGCCGCCTCCAAGAGCGCTGCCTGCACCTGCTCGATGTCTGAGCCGTAAGCAACTCCTACAGCCAGCTTCAATCGCGAAACTGGATCACCGTGGCTCCAATTGATTACCTCACTCTCCAAGAAACGAGAGTTGGGCACAATAATCGTTACTTGGTCGAAGGTACTAATCTCTGTGCTCCGGGCTCCAATCCGTTTCACCGTGCCCAACAGCTCATTGACTTTAATCAAATCGCCGACTTGGATCGGTCGCTCTAACGTGATGATCAGACCACTGATGAAGTTGTTGGTGATGTTCTGAACGCCGAAGCCAATCCCCACCCCCAGGACGCTAGCCAGAATGGCTAAAGAACGAACATCTAAACCCCAGATTTGCAGCAGCACAATCAAGCCTAAGAAGGTCATGACGTACTGCGTTAAGACAGCCAGCAGTTCTTGCACTCGCGGTTCAGCGCCCGTCCGAGCGAGGACGTAGAACCGAAACAGGCGAGTTAGGCCGCTGACGGCAAACCACAATCCTGATGTAAAGGCTAGGAGCAACAACAGTTGCAGCGCTGAATAGTTACTCTCGCCTAAGCTGACCACAGGCACGGTCAAGAAGTTGAACAGACGATAGCGCCAACTGCGAGCTTCGGGAAAGAGATCTGTCACGTACCAGGCCACCGCAGTCCAAAGCCCTGCTTGCAAGCCGATTAAGGCTAAGTGCAGCAACAATTTAGCAGGCTGCTCCCAAGGATGGAGAGACGAAGCAGGATGCCCTAGATGCCGAGCTAACTGTCGGACTAAGAAACGTTCACCCACCCATAAAATTAGCTGGATGGCGATCGCGCCTAACAACACAACTGAGCTAAATACCAAGGCTTGCTGAAAATAAGCAGAACCACGCTCTAGCTGGCCTTGCCGTACTGCCGCCTCAATCAAACGACTCCAAAATCGGCCTTGACTGACTGGGTTCGTGCCTTGCAACACATCCCGCTCGGTGACGGTAAGCAAAGTGCGATCGTTGGGTTGGCTACGAATAATAGTTTGTTGATTTTCTTCGGCTACCTCAATCACGGCGGGTTGAGGAGAGCGCACTTCCTGCTCTAGCGCCGCATTGACGATCGCCGCCCGCTCCAAGGCAGTGAAATTGCCAAAATTACCAACTTGAAACAACACCCGACCATCGAGCACCACAGGAGATTGAGCAGCTCGATTACTGGAGCTAGTCTGAGCCAACCCTGAGCTGGGGATGAATGTGAGCCAGAGCGTTAGCCAACAGGTTAGCAACCCCAACCAGAACCAACCCCAACGCCGTTGCACCCGCCGCGATCGCCCATCGTGCCATACGAGCCGTCGCCGCCATCCTTGCCACGCTCGTTGCAGCCTTGAGTCATGCGATCGCAGGCGGCAAAACGTAGGCTTCGGAGCAGTCATCAGAGAATCCTCACGAATTAGGAGCAGGACGAGTGGGGGCAGGGGTTTCTGGGACTTGAGGCCGCGATCGCTCTAGCAACGTGCTGACTAAGCCCCAAGCTCCTACCCCCATCAACAACAGCACAATACCGCCGATCAGCCAAATTACCATCGTGTTTTTGTGCAGAGCGCTAGGCTGTTGGTCAAAATGAGTGCGCTCTCGGTTCAGAGCGGTGGCGTTGGGGTCACCTTCCCCCATGACCGTAGCGATAATTTTGTAGGGTCCGATGCGAATGGTATCTTTACTAGAAAATGGATGACTGCCGGGACGAATCGCCCGACCATTTAGAAAAGTACCGTTAGCACTGCGATCGGTGATATAAAGCTGAGAGTTCGCGACTGTGATCAGGGTGTGAAAGCGCGAAACTTCTTTGTGGGCTAACTCTAGATGGGAGATTGGTTTGTCGCCCAGATTTTCTGGCATTTGGTCCCGTTCTCGACCAATTGCGATCGGCGCAGCGAGCAATGGTTGCTGCACCTCTCCAGTTGCTGTGTCTTCCCAAACTAGTTGTACATACACAGACTCATCAGTAGACATGGCACGCCTTCTAGCAGCTAGTTCCTACTACTTCACCACCTTGGATTTGTGGGGTTGTTGGACTAGGCAAAGCCCACCGCAAACAACCCAAATCAACAAAGCTAACGGGTGGAATACTACTTGATTACCGTCGGTATGATAAACCATCGAGCCTGAAATGCGTATTGGAACTGGGAAGCGATCATTGCCCAGCGGACTAAGCATGGGTAACTCGATTGAAACTTTTTCCGTAGAAAACTTTCAATTTACTAGCGGCAGGTTAGTAGCAACGACTTTGAGGCACAGGGCATAGCATGGGCTTAAATCTTTTACGGTTACTGCAATCACCGAACCCTGACAAACCCCTGGGTGGACGTTATAAAGTCCTGAGCAAGTTGGGAGCAGGAGGTTTTGGGCAGACGTTTCTGGCAGAAGATATGCATTTGCCCGACCATCCTTGCTGCGTGGTCAAGCAACTGAAACCTCAAGTCACCGATGCCAGCAGCCTGCAAACTGCCAGGCGCTTATTTGATACCGAGGCCAAAGTGCTTTACCAACTCGGTAGCCATGACCAAATTCCTCGGCTCATGGCTCACTTCGAGGAAGACCAAGAGTTCTATCTGGTGCAAGAGTTTATTGATGGGGCATCCCTTTCCGAGGAGCTGATTGCTGGACAGCCTTGGCCCGAAGCGCGGGTAGTGGCATTGTTGCAAGATATTTTGCACGCTCTTGCCTTTGTGCATGAGCAGAATGTGATTCACCGCGACATTAAGCCACCTAATCTGATGCGTCGCCGTCAGGATGGCAAAATCGTGCTGATTGATTTTGGTGCCGTGAAACAGGTGAGTACCCAAATTGTCACTGCGAAGTCTGGACATACGAATCTCACCATTTCGATTGGCACTCAGGGCTACATGCCCAACGAGCAATTGGGCGGCAACCCTCGCTTTAGTAGCGACCTTTATGCAGTCGGGATGATCGGCATTCAAGCGCTCACAGGCGTTCATCCTCGACATCTCAGTGAAGACGTCAAGACTGGAGAAATCCAATGGCACGACCGTGCTACTCATGCGACTCCTGAGTTGGCAGATTTTCTCGATCGCATGGTGCGGTACGATTTCCGGGCCCGCTACACGACCGCAAGCGATGCCTTGGCCGCGTTACAAGCTTTACCTGCTGAATTATTAGCCGCGATCGCTGTCTCTGTCCCCCCTAGCCCGATCGCTGAAAATACAGCAGATTTAGACACAGTTGCCATCCCAGCCCAAGCGACACCTCCTACAGTTACCGCTCCTACCGTAGCTGTAGCAGGTCCGCCTGCGAATCAGCCTGTTCATGCTGC
Source organism: Trichocoleus sp. FACHB-591 (assembly GCF_014695845.1). Lineage (NCBI taxonomy): Bacteria > Bacillati > Cyanobacteriota > Cyanophyceae > Leptolyngbyales > Trichocoleusaceae > Trichocoleus > Trichocoleus sp. FACHB-591. The sequence continues at coordinate 33,347 of NZ_JACJPA010000092.1, read as the reverse complement.
GAGTAATCCGCTACCTTCGACTACAGCACTCCCAGAGACACAACCTTCTCCCTCGGCTAGAAGTTCCATACCTACGGCTGTTTTACCGAGTGCCACCCAGAGCCAAAGCGTGAAGCCCAAAGCGATTTTGGCAGTTTTAGTAGCGATCGCCGCTACTTTCTTGGTTGCCAAAGCTTTATTTACCGCTAAGCCTGCTACACAGACCGCCTCTAATTCAGCCACCACCGCCCAACCTGCTTCCTCTCCCTCCGCCAACCCCAATCCTGCTACTACCCCAGCCCCCTCTGCTCAAGTCACCGCTCCTCAAGCCGCATCCCCAACCCCTGCTGCGGCACCGATTCCCACCGCTCCCAGTGCCGCCCCCGCTCAACCTCCGATCGCCCCGCTCTTGGCACAAGCGGATGGTTTGCGCAGCGCCAATCAGCCAGAGAAAGCTTTGGCTCTGTACGACCAAGCGATCGCCCAAGACCCAACCAACGCCGCTGCCCAATGGGGCCGTTGCTACAGCTTGAACCAATTGCAGCGTCCCGGAGAAGCCATTACTGCTTGTGACAAAGCGCTAGCAAGTAATCCTAAATCTCCAGAAGCCTTGTGGAGTAAGGGTTATGCTCTAGATCAGCTCAAGCGCCACTCAGAAGCGATCGCCCTCTATGACCAAGCGATCGCCCTGAAACCCAACTTTGCAGAAGCTTGGAGCAACAAAGGATCGGCATTACTGCTACTAGATCGGCCGGATGAAGCAGTTGCAGCCTATGACCAAGCCACCACATTGAAACCTGACTTAGCTGAAGCTTGGAATAATCGCGGTGTAGCGCTTTGGAGCTTGCGGCGCTTTGATGAAGCGGTGACCTCAATTGATAAAGCCATCCAAATCAAGCCAGATTATCCAGACGCCATTCAAGTACGGCAGAAAATGCGACAAAAGTTAGGGCGCTAAACAAGCTAAATAAACAGGGGCACCTTTTCTCAGGACTGTTTACTGGTACAAGTTGTTTAGGTATTCGTTATCCTGATTTAGAACCGACCTGAACGGCAGGCTGGATGTTTGAGCCTACCTAAATATTCGTTTGGCTACTTTTAAAACTTATTTCATTAAACTTGATCTCATTCATGCGCACTAGTACAGAAATTTCTATAGAAATTGAGGAGAAGTTTGGATTTGTTCCACCTTTTTTCTCACCTGCGTTAGCAACTCCAGCAATCCTAGAAAACCTTTGGCAGCAAACTCTAGCAGCCTATATCGAAAATCCCTTGCCCGCATTATTTAAGGAAAAACTTTCAGGTTATCTTTCCCGCTTCTGTCCAGTTCCCTATTGCCTCATCTGCCACAGTTGCTCGCTTTATGCACTGGGCATGCAAGCGCCAGAAATTCTAGCTTTTCTCGAATTAGCGCCTCCCGACCAACAAGAGATCGATCGCCATCTCGAGCGGCTAGCGGCACAGACAAACGTAGCACAGCTTTTCTCAGAGTTGAGTTCAACTCTAAATGAGAGTCTGCTGTGCTGTGCCATCTTTATCGCGTTACAAGCAGACCGAGCCGAAGATTGCCGTCGAGAGCTGCGCCAGCTTTTAGGCAATGAGAATTATCACTATCTTGTCACCTTCATTGCTTACATCAAGACTAGCCATGAATGGATGAAAGCTCACCCGGATGTCACTTATGAAGCTGACAGACGCTTTCAAGAAAATTTTGCGACTTTGGTTGAGCAAGAGCCTCGGCTAGCAGATTTTTTCAATACTTATTGGCTAAGAGTTCAGCAGGAGTTGTTAGGCGGGGCGGGCTGGATGCAACCCCAAGCAACCAACGCGGCTGAAGCGGATAGAGAGGTGGCAATGGCGATCGCCAATGTCAACTTTGCTCAGGCGATCAACTCTGCCTCGGATGGCATCTTATTGAGCGATCCTAACCAGAACGATAATCCAATTATTTACACCAATCCTGCTTTCTCTCGAATTACGGGCTACTCCGCCACAGAAGCTTTGGGTCGTAACTGCCGCTTTTTGCAAGGCGAAGCCACTGACCCCAACACAGTCGCTCAGATTCGCCAGGCGATCGCACAACGCCGAGAGATCCAAACCACAATCCTGAACTACCGCAAAGATGGCCAGTCTTTCTGGAATCAACTCAGAATTTCTCCAGTTTGTACCAAGGGCGGTGAGCTACTTTACTTTGTTGGCCTCCAAACAGACATTACCGAGCGCGAGCAAACGGAAGAACAAATTCGCGAACATGCGTTGCTCTTTAACCATTCCCAGGATGCCATTCTGGTTTTAGATCTAGAAAACCGCATTCTCTTTTGGAACAGTGGTGCAACTCGCTTGTTTGGTTGGGCAGCCAATGAAGCGATCGGACATTACCTGGATGAATTGCTATTTGACGAACTGGGTCCAAGCCTCCAATCTGCTCAAAAAGCGGTGAATCAACAGGGAGAGTGGCAAGGTGAGTTGTGTCAACGCACAAAAGACGGCAGGCAGGTAACGGTTGAGAGTCGTTGGTCTTTAATTCGGCAAAACCAGATCCCTAAATCAATCTTGATCGTCAATACTGACATCACGCAGAGAAAACAAGCAGAGAATCAACGCTTACGGACTCAGCGCTTCGAGGGCATCAGTACCGTGACTAAGGGACTGGCCCATGATCTCAACAATGCGCTCGCACCCATTTTGATGGCAGTCCAACTGCTCTCCCAAAAGCTGCAAGATGAACAGAGCCAGCAACTCCTGGTGATGTTAGAGAAGAATGCCAAACGGAGTGCTAGTTTGCTGCAACAGGTACTGGATTTCGTCCGGGGAATTGAGGGCGAAAAGCGAACCATTGACGTGAACCAATTAATTTCAGGGGTTGAGCAAACTCTCAAACAACAATTTCCCCGAAATATCCTAATTCGGACTAACCTAGCGGTTACAGACCTTTGGCTGATTACGGGAGACGCTGAGCAACTGCATCAAGCCCTAATCTGTCTCTGTGATAACGCTCAAGATGCCATGCCCAACGGCGGTATTCTCCGCCTAGTTGCAGACAACCTCTGGATTGATCCGAGCAATATTTGGGCGCACCCCGTCTCTAAGCCTGGTCCCTATGTAGTGATTACGGTGGCTGATACAGGGCTGGGGATTTCTGGAGAAAACCTCCACCGTATTTTTGACCCCTTCTTCACCACCAAAGCCTTTGGTCAAGGGACAGGCTTAGGGTTATCAACGGTAGTGGGCATTATCAAAGGGCATGGAGGAGCCGTGGATGTATCCAGTGCTATCGGCAAAGGGTCGCAATTCAAGGTGTATTTGCCTGGCATCCCTCGTCCTACCCCCGGCAATAATTCACCCTTACTCAGCACCGAAAGTAGCTTAATTTTGGTGGTTGAGGGCAATTCAGATGCTCGTGAGATGAGCAAAACCCTGCTGGAGAGTTGTGGTTATCAGGTTTTAACGGCAGGTGATGGCATTGAAGCGATCGCCCTCTATGCTCATCACTGGTCTGAGATTTGCTTAGTGGTGATCGATATGGCCGTTCCAGAACTCGATGGCCCCACCGTGATTCAGGCATTGCACAAAATCAACTCGCAGGTTTGGGTTGTTGTCAGCACTGACAAGCCACTCCCTGATCTCGTCAGTACTGAGCTAAGAAGCAATATTAAGGCCGTGCTCAATCAGCCTTACACGCACGAGGAACTGACGAACACGCTACAGACCATTTTTAGGCGCTAAGTGCCTTCCGACCTGAGTTTGGGTGCTTGCTGTAAATTACCCAGGTTGAACAAGAAGGGGACGTTATTTCCCTTATCACCCATGACTAACACTTCAGGCATTTGAGAACCACCCTGCCGCCAAGCTTCGATCGCTTCTTTTTGGAGCACGAGTTGGCCTCCTTCGGCTTTGAGAGTTTCGGCTAGCAGGCGTTGGGCTTCGGCTCGGCCTCGTGCCCGGTTAATGTCTGCTTGGGCTTCTTGCTCGGCTTCTTGCGCCACATATACGGCTCGCTGTGCCCGTTGCTCCGCGATCTGCTTCTCCTCTACGGCTCTGGCAAACTCTGGTGAGAAGGTAAGATCTACCACGCTCGTATCGATCACCAAAATGCCGTACTTTTCCAATCGCTGACCTAGGGCTGTGTCGAAGTCTTCTTTGAGGTCATTGCGCTTGGTAATAGCTTCTTCGACTGTTCTTCTCGCTGCCGCAATCTTGAAGGATTCTTGAGTTTGCGGCGCAATGATTTTGGAGACAATGTTTGCCAAGGTGCCTTGCTTACGCCGAATCTCCACTACTTCAGCTGGATCAATCCGAAAGTTGATGGCAAAGCGGGCCGATAAGTCTTGCAGATCTCGCGTGGAGCTTTGGGCAGGCACTTCAAATTTCTGTACCGTTAAGTCGTAGATCGCCACTTGGGAAACCAGAGGCGGTTTGAAGTGCAATCCTTCTTCAAGTACCCCATCTTTGGCCTTGCCTAAAATGCTCAGTACTCCTGCTTCACCAGGATTGATGACAATAAAAGAATTGAAACTGACTAAGACTAAAACAGAAGCGATAACCCCTAGCACCAGTGATTGCCAGGTCTGCAAATATTGGCTTTTCAAAGCTGTATTGGCTATTAGTAGCCTTGAGTGCGATCGCCCCTATTATAGTGAGTCTCAAAAAATCCCGTGGATAACTCACTCCAGCAGTGACAACTAAGAAAATTCTGAGCGCTACAAATACTGACGTTCTTGAGCCAGCAACGCCTGTTTACGTTCTAAGCCCCAACGAAAACCACCCAGCGAACCATCACTTCGCACCACTCGATGGCATGGCACTACCAGCGCTACCGGATTAGTTGCACAAGCCCGCGCCACTGCCCGCACTGCTTGTGGTTGCCCCATCATTTCGGCCACTTGTGAGTAGGAGCGAGTGTCACCGTAGTTAATGGAACGCAGAATCTGCCAAACGCGCCACTGAAACGCTGTGGCTGGGATATCCAAAGGTAAATCTAGGCGCGGTTCCCGCCCTGCCAAGTGTCTCAGAAGTGATGCACTCCAAGCTTGCAAATTTGAATCATCTGAGTGCATGTTAGCGGCAGGAAAATCTTGGCGTAAGGCAGCTACTAGCTTCTCCTGTGAGTCACCCAGCGCAACGGAACACAGACCTTTTGGCGTGGCCGCAACCAGCAGTAACCCCAACGAGCAGGACGCAGTACTAAAGCACACTTGTGCTCCTTTACCCCAACGCTGGTCAGTTGCTGGAGTCAGGCCCAACTCCAAAGATGATTGTTCCTCTAGAGCAGGAGTTAAACTGCAACCCGCATCAAAGCCTACATTTAACACTGATTTACCTGTTGGCAGTTTTGTTAGCGATCGCCTTCCACAACTTGGCGATCACCCCTAATCATAGTTCTCCTCAAACAATTCCTGTAGCTTGCTCTATAGCTTTGCGATCGCCTTCACAAGAGCCAAAACAATAACCAAGCCTAGAACTCACGATATAGACTCGGATTGAATAAAAGTACCTTACGATGAAAGACTTTGATTTTTTTGCGAGTATTGGGCTCTTCTAGCCAAACGGATCAGAAATGGGGAAAAAATATTTACTATTTTTCTGAATTTAACTTTTGGAGTATCCCAACTTCGCCTCGACAAAACTACATTCAAAGATTCTGTGAAAAATTCTTTAGAACTTTCCAACAATCTTTTCTTCGGCAACTCAAGATTTATGCAAAACTCTTCACTGACTCTATTTGTGGGTTGCCATGCAGCAGCAACATCAAACTTTGTTCTCACATTCATATTGTGAGCGGTCATTAACCACATAGGAGTTGTAAATACATGATAAACCTTATAGTTTGAGATTTGATCATGACCATACTTCAAGACAGTTTCAAAATTCTTATGATCCTCAATCAAGGTGTAGCATGGTGCAGTTAACCACTCTCGCAGGAAAGCCTTTTGCTCTTTTAATTGATATAAATAGCCAAAGGGGAAATTAATAAACTCAGAATCTTGCTCCCGAAACTGATTTTGTATAGTGGAAATAAATTTTCGGGATACAGCATCGTCACTATCCAGGTTAGTAGTGATAATGTGTGTAGTTGTTTTTAAAGTTTTTTCAGAGATCGCCGCTTTCAACTCACTCAGACAATTTTCTTTGCTGCTGATATAAACAGGCAGAATTTCAATATTAGAGTGAGAACAATAACTTTGAATTCGTTCTCTGAATATGCTTGGCAATTCAGCGTCCAGAAGTATTAGCCAAGTAAACTTTTTTTCTGTTTGTGCTTTAACAGATGGATAGCAAGTTTTCTCAAAAATATCTAATCTGTATTTTAAGAAGTCTATGTTATTTCGCTCTTGCTGCGATCGCGGTTTGGAGATATTCCAATCTATATTGATTCGTGTAATCAAAAAATGTTGAAAACTGCTCATTGTTTCAAAGCTCCAAAGTTTAGTTAGACAACTTCAGACATCTCTCAACGCAAGATTGACGTAGATGCTCCAGACAAACCAACTATTTATTTGGACTGAAACCCTAACTATGTAGTTAGGCTGGCTAATTTAATGAATTTTCTTTACGCCCTTCTTTGTATAGAATATTTAACCTACGTTCTACATACTCCTTTGGATAGAACTATGTCTGCATTTATATGCATCTCCACACATGACTACGAGCAGCGGCAATACTACGCTCAGCAGCGAGTTTGGTGGCATAACGGTGGAGTTGTGCGATCGCTCTTTACTAGCCCACAACCTAGCGATCGCGCCTGTGATAACTCATCAAAAACTACTGCGATCGCTCTCTATCACCCAGCGATCGTACCTAACCATGGTCTTCTGTGAAATAGTGCACTTATTTTGTAGCAACCTAATTTAGAAGATTGATGATCGCTGTAGTATTGAGTAGCGCTTAATGACTTTGGCTATCTGCACTTCTTAATAGATAAATATTTATCTTTGCTTCTTTGAGTACGGAATTATATAAGGTCGTAGTCTCTTTCGCCTGTATAGTCTAAATGATGAGAAATAGTCTGGATCATCACATGAGAATCCTCTATTGCTCTCATTCTTTGTCGAATCTCGTCTAAAGTAAGGGTTGTAACCAATCTAACCTCTACATCAGGAAAATATTGCTTTGACTTACTTATACTTACAGCCTCTTCTTTTAGAATATTCTGTAGTGAATTAGTGTCACTTTCACATTCGGCTCTAAATTTATAAAGCTTCAGTTTCACTGGATTTACCTTTAAAAAATCGATCATATATTCAATTTTTTCACTAACAATCGTAAAAATATCAAAATAATTTCGTCTGATATCATTTAAGTTAATCTGGTCATCTAAACTTTCTAAAAAGTAAGACTTGGCTTCTTTTCCAAAAGGAGAATTTGTCAACAACTGGCTTAGAAGCTCTATTAACTGCTTTGTATCAGAACTCAGACAATTAAATTTTACTTTGTCAGAAGCTTCTGACAAAGAGCTCATATACATAATATCGATAATTTTAACGTCTCCTTCTTTTGTTATTAATATATTCTCACCATGGAGATCCATATGAGCTAATCCTTGAGCATGAATATATTGAACTTCAGAAATTATTGCCTTGCCAATATCAAACGCTTCTTTAAGCTCCAAGTCGACACAAAATTTCTCAGCTAGAGTGCATCCATTCACATATTCCATTACAATGCATTGTTCTTTACCTTGGCCTGGAACTTGTAACTTTTCAATCGAATATATTTCTACAACATTGGGATGTTTTGCTCTCACTAATGCCTGAGCATGTTGAAGCACCGTAGAAACATTTTTACTTTCTCGCAAAACCTTGATCGCAACACTTCGCCCTATCTCATCAGTTCCTAACCAGACATCAGCAAAGGTTCCGTTACCGATAGGTTTCTCAAAATAAACTTCCATATCTCTCTTTCCGAGATTTCTTATTTTTGAAGACTAACTATTTACTGCATGTATTTATCCCATCTAAAATCCTAGATTAGGATATTTAGGTGTGCTTTTCTGCATAGTTTGCCAATGTAGATATTTAAGTGAGCATATTTTTTGGCATTTTAGACTCGTGAATCAGCTTAAGATCCCTTGATAGGTAGTTAGGCACAAAGAACTGGCATCAGACATCGTATAAGAGATGGAAGCGATAGCTTTCAAGAATAAAAAACCCCGATCGCGTGACCAGGGTTTTTTTGTTTTTAGTTGTGTAACTTTAAGGAATTAGGACAGCCATTCGGGAACGGCTTCTTCCTTGGTGTTGGTATTGCGAGAAGGCGTTTCGCGAGTGAAATTCATGTGGATCGATCGCGTTTGTTCGCCATCTGCTGCCACCGCCATGATGGGGTAGTCGATCAAGCCATCTTGGAACGACATTTGGAAGCGGAACGTGCCGTCTGGGTTGAGCTTGATGGGGCGACCGCCAATCGTTACCGTCGCGTCGGGTTCGGTAGCACCGTAGACGATTAGTTCCGCATCAGCAACTAGCCAAAACTGACGGGGGCGAATGGGAGGGGCGGAAGCAAAGCCAGCTCCAGACATGCCGACACCAGACATATTCAAGCCAGAAGCCGTGGGGACTGCCCACATGCCGACGCCAGAGGGGAAGACATAAGAGCTAACTGCTTGCTCGTGTACAGGCACTTGCTGCATCGAGCCGTAGAGCGAACCCGCGACCCGCTGAGCTTCCGTCGTTTGTGCCATACCAAAAATGGCATCGTAGATGGGGTTGCCAGCAGCATCGATCGCGGCACCTGCATCGTAGCCAGTTGTAGCCGCAGCAGCTCGCTTAGCAGGTGGAACCAGCTCTAGGAAGGTCTTACCGCGTAGATCTTCTTCCCAACCGAGTGAGATGAACTGATCTTCAATCCAGTCAGAGGGATACACGGGAGGCACCCGCACCGGAGCAGAACGCGCCAACACCAACCAGCGACCGTCCGCACAACGATAACCGATATCTACGACATAGTCGCGATCGCTGACTGGAACGGGTAGATACCACTCACGCGCCAATTCATCGCTGGGAAACTCTTGAATGCTGTGGGGGCTCTGGTATTCCAGGCTTACATCTGTCACATCATAAAGACGCAGAGCCAGTTGTTGACCACCTTGACGGCGCAAGTCTTCCTTGTGCTCATTGGGGATATCCCAATAGGTGTAAGCCCACTGTGGGTCACGAGGCATCAGAACAATGCGGCTCTCTCCATACCCCTCAGGGAGATCGGCCAATCCTTCATCAACGGCAGCTAGCGAACCTCCTGTACGGTCTTCTTGACCTACATCAAACTTTGCTGCTTCCACTTCTTCTTGTGCCTCCAGCGTGCGAGATGGACTGAGAGAAAACTTGGTGCGTTGCACTTCTTGAATCGCTGCTAGCAGCTGATCTTTACGCATGCGGCTATAGCGAGAAATATTGCATTCGCTAGCCACTTTACGTAGCTGCCGCAGAGTCATCTCTTCTAAAGGTGGACGTTCCTTAGCCATGAGTTAGGGTCTCCAAATAGTTTCAACGGCAAGTAGATCACTAGATGACTTGACGCATAAGCGAGTGATGCATGCCTGCTCGTAGACTCTGCACAATCGTTACCTTTCGCTCTGTAGCCCCTCCCTACTTGCAAAACGAAGATGATCGATATGAGGCAATGTTCTAGCTCATTGGCTAGAAGACTACGCTCGAAAGCAGGCTAGTGAGTTCGAAAAAACTCTACATTCCTTGTGCGAATTCCTGAGTAACCCAGTGATTGATCCCGCGATTGCTAAAAAGTATTGAGGATTGATCCCCGTTGCTTTTTTCCATCGTCAACGGTTTAGGAAAAGTGGTTAGTAAACCAGAATTCGTTTGGGATCGCTGGGATCGTTAGGTTACTCATATGTTGCAGAAAAGATTTAATTGGGTCAAGGGGTAAAAGTGGCAATTTTAAGCACTTCTACGCATTTACAAGGTGACCGGGGATCATATGTCATGATTTTATAACATTACTTAAGGGCTGGGGATCAAGTATCTATACACTTTGGCGATCGCCAGCTTACTAGGCTCAGCACCTAGTTATGAACTGATGACATTTGCTCCACCAACGTCATGGTGGGAATTTTGCAGCCTTCCTGTAAGCTTTTTTGCAGTGGAGGTTGCATGATGCACGCATGGCTCTGCAACCTTTTGGGCTGCAACTAACGTCATTGCTTGCAGTACGCAATCTCGCTCTATCTAATCGCTTGCTATTCTCAGGTTGCAGTCTGAGCAGACAGTTACGGCGACATCATCTGTGTTCTCTACCCTTTTCTCCAGTTCTAAAGCAATGGATTCTAGCTCCAGTTCTCCTAAAGTGGGTCCTCCCGCTCCTGACTCTGCTCAGCCCCAATCTCCTGTAGATTTAGCTGCCAACTCACCCACCCCAAAGCAAAGCCAACTGATCAGCAAGGTGTTGTCGCCCGCAGTTAAGCTGTGGTTGCGATCGCAGGTGGAGCAGGTCGAAGAGTTGCAAGTCAAGATTGAAGGGGGCGATCGCCGCATCCTGACAGGTCAAATTCAGCGAGTGGGGATCACAGCTCACAAAGCGATTTACCAAGGGCTGCATCTCAGTCACTTGCAGCTCGTTGGAGAAAACATTCGGATTAATTTGGGTCAAGTCATGCGGGGCAAACCGCTGAATTTGCTCGAACCGATCCCCGTCACAGGCAGCTTAGTGCTAGAAGAAGCAGACCTGAATGCTTCACTGTCTGCCCCTTTACTTGCCAACGCTTTGGCAGAATTCTTAGCCACTCTGTTGAAATCAGAAATTCAAGCGGTTTTAGATGCGCCCCTGCCTGGGCACCAAGCGATCAACTTGCAAAACTCGCAAATCATTATTGCTGCGGGTCAACTGACGCTCAGTGCCAGTCTGGTCGCTGTGAGTGGAATGCTGACCCCAATTGTGATTCGTACTGGGTTGCGGCTCAAAAACGGTCATACTTTGCAGCTCGATCGCCCCCAGTGGTTGACTCATCTGCAGGCCAAGCGGGGTCTGCCTTTAGGCGATCTGGACGGCTTTGAAATAGACCTAGGCCCAGAAGTAGACCTTCAAGAATTGTCTTTAGAAAACAGCACCCTAGTTTGTCGCGGTCGCGTTATGGTCACGCCAGCATAGAAATCAGAAAAAGGTAATGCCTTTGGCATTACCTTTTTCTCTTTATTTAAGCCTGAGGTAAAAGCGGCAGTAGCAGCGTCACGAAATAATAGACCAGTGGCGCTGTAAACACGTAACTATCGGCGCGATCGAGAATGCCACCATGTCCAGGGATGAGCTGTCCCGAATCTTTGACTCCTGCGTCTCGCTTCATCATCGATTCTGTCAGGTCTCCTAGTAAGCTGGCAATGCCGATCAACAGACCCAAGGCAAAGCCAGTTAGGGGCCACCCGGACCAATCTAGCCACCAGGAACCAGCGATCGCAACGGCAATACTGCCAAACACCCCAAACACTGCTCCTTCTACTGTTTTCTTGGGGCTGATGTCTGAAAGGCGGGTGCGACCAAAAAACTTACCAAAGGTATAAGCGCCAATATCAGCGGCCCAAATACAGCAGAATGCGAGCAAAGTTGCCGTCAAACCTTGGGGTAGCGCCTGCAAATTGGTCCATTGCTCAGGCCAGTAGCCCCAAAGGGGAAGATTGCTGTGCTCAAGAGTGCCGAGCGATCGCAGCCTCACCCAATAGCTCGGTAAATAGCCTCCATAAAACAGGCCCATGATCGAGGCGGAAATATCGGCGATCGTGGCAAATTTGGGCTGAAACAGGAGATAGAAACAGATAAACGTACCCGCAACGGGAAACACAGCGTCTGCTAAATTTGGGGCGATTGGGGAGAGCACCAATAACGCTTGACTGACGACCAACGTTGTCTTAGCAGCAGGTAAGATCCCTTTAGCGCGAACTAGTTGAAAGTACTCTAATTGGCCTAAATAAATGAGCACACCAAACGCCAAGGTGTAGTACCAGCCCCCCACAACTGTCAAAGCTAGAGCCAGGGCGATCGCAATAATTCCACTAACAATCCGAGACCAAGGCATAAGATAGGTTTCTTACATGAATTGTTCACCCCGCAATTCCTACAGTATGGGACTTTTCTAGAGTCCCTGAGGAATCGGTAGGCACACTCCAATCTGGCCTCAGTCTAGGCTAGAGCCGAATCATAAGGTTAGCTGAAGGTTAAGAATTACTTTGGCACACTTTAAGCAATTCGGAGCAAATTCAAGCTCACTCTAGCTTCTCGCCGCTGAGGACAAAGATCGGATCTACTGAAGCAAAGGTTTGATTCATGCCTCGCTTCTCTAAACGGTTCATGGCCGATTGCACCACTTCAATATTGCGAACCTGCAATTCCGAAAAGCTCTCGGAGGCGGCATACAAACCCTCCAGGCTGGAAGCAGTCACAACCACCCGCCCCTGTAAATCGAGATGTTCCCACGCAGCTTTTAGGATGGTTTTAATCGAACGGCCACCCTCCAGGCAAACGCGGTTGGGTCGATACTGAATGCTTTCCAGGCATTCGGGGGCACTGCCTTCCACGATTTCCACATTCTTAACCCCAAAGCGATCGCAGTTCCGCCGAATTAAACTCGCAACCTCTTCATCTCGCTCGATCGCCACAATCCGCCCCTTTGGGCATAGCAAACCTGCCTCCACCGGAATTGTGCCTGTCCCCGCCCCAATGTCCCACAGAATCGAGTCTGAGCATAAACGTAGATGAGACACCAGCAACAACCGCACCTCCCGTTGGCTCATCGGAATCCCAGGCAACCGCTCGAACAGATCATCAGGAATGCCGGGAGTCACATAGGGCCAGAGGGGAGAAGACATGGCTTTAGAGGATGAAGGATGAGGGAGGAAGGATGGAGATCAAAGAAGCGAAAACAAAGAAAATTAAAGGAATGCCTTCATCGTAATTCCTACCAGTCTAGAAAAATTAGTGCTGGTCAACACTGAATTTAGAGGTTTAGCTAAACCTTTATTCATTGCTTTAAGCTTTTTCATTCCTTATCCTTCCTGCTTCCTCTTGCACCACTTTTAGTGTTTGCAAGCTAACATCCGCGCAACCTGTGATGAAGCCTCCTGCTGCTAGGACTTGTCGTAGATAGTTGATTGCTTCTGATGCGATCGCTTCTCCTGGCACCAAGACGGGGATTCCGGGAGGATAGGGGCAAACCAGTTCGGCGCTGACTCGATTCACTGCTTGGGCGATCGCCACCGTTTCAGTAGGAGCAAACCAAGCGTCACGAGGAGTGAGGAGCGAGGAGTAAGGAGTGAGTAGGGGAGTTGGCTCCTTCGTTTGCGAATCAACACGGAGCAGAGGGTAAGTTTGTGGTTGGTTGCGATCGCTCCGTGTTGCTAACTGTTGCAAGGCTGCTACTAAATGTTGAATATCAGCTTCGGTGTTGCCCAAGCTAATGATGAAAGTGAGGTGTTGTAGAGAGGGCAGTTCGGCGGTCACGCCAAATTCCTCGTTGAGGATTTCATCGGCTGCAAAACCCGTCAAACCTAAACCTGAAACTGTCACAGTTAAGCGGGTGCGATCGAGCGTTGTAAATCCGGAAGAACTTGCCTGTTCTAGTTGCAAAACTTGCAGGCCAGGAATTTGGCTAATTTGGGTTCTGGCTAAGTCTGCGAGTTGCAAGGTCTGGGTCATCAGTGCTTGGCCTTGAGTTGCCATCTGTTGACGTGCCGCATCTAGTGAAGCCAACAAGAGATAGCTGGGGCTGGTGGATTGGACAAGTTGCAAGGCTTTGGTAAGGCGATCGCGATCTACCCGTTCTCCTTGGACGTGCAACATTGCCGCTTGGGTCATGGCTGACAGCACTTTATGAATCGATTGCACCGCCAAATCAGCTCCAGCAGTTAAGGCAGCAGTTGGCAACTCTGGATGAAAAGCAAAATGCGGCCCATGGGCTTCATCAACTAATAAAGGAACGTTGCGATCATGGGCGAGTTGGGCGATCGCCTGGACATCTCCACAGACCCCGTAATAGGTGGGGTAAACCATTAGCACGGCCTTGGCATCGGGGTATTGCGTTAGGGCAGCAGCTACGCTAGCAAGGGTAATGCTATGTACCAAATCCAAAACCGGATCGTACTCTGGCTCCACAAACACCGGAATTGCCCCAGAGAGAATCAAACCTGAAATTGCGGATTGGTGAACGTTGCGCGGCAGAATAATGCGATCGCCCGGATTGCAAGTTGCAAGAATAGCTGCAATTACACCACTAGTAGAACCATTTGCCAAAAACCAAGTTTGCTCCGCTCCAAAGGCTTGTGCAGCTAGCTCTTGCGCGGCTTGGATTGGTCCTTGAGGCGCAAATAGGTTATCTAATTCCACCAACTCTGGTAGATCAGCTCGAAAGACTTCAGATCCTAAGAGATTAGAGAGTTGAGTTGGAATTCCTTGCCCGCGTTTGTGTCCCGGTGCGTAAAACGGTGTGTTGGGTCGTTGAGCACAATGCCGTAAAGCATCAAGCAGAGGCGTTTGGTGTTGTAATTCGACAAGATTCACAGAATTTATGAGGTCGTTACTTATGAGAGATGGCAATAGTGCGCTCGCCCTTTACCGTGGAAGCGTTATCTAACGGAGCGCGATCGCCATGTACATGATTAGCATTCCAGAGCCACAAATCCCCACACCGGGTCCAGGTCCATTAGAACCAAACCCAGGCCCGATGATTCCAGAACCCATTCCTGGCCCTGTGCCCGAACCAATTCCCCAAGTAGTCCCTGAAACCATTCCTAGCCCAGTTCCTGAGCCTGTTCCCGCACCAATCCCACAAACAGTCCCCGCGCCAATTCCACAAACGATTCCGGAACCGCAATAAAATCAATATCAGCCCATCTGCTGAATTGTTTACTCACGCAACCGAACTGACATGCTAAGAGCCGGGATTGTTGGACTGCCCAACGTCGGAAAATCAACTTTATTCAATGCTTTGGTCGCTAATGCCAAAGCTCAAGCCGCCAACTTTCCTTTCTGCACCATCGAACCAAATGTTGGCGTGGTCGCGGTTCCTGATGAGCGGCTGCAAGCCCTTGCTCAGATTTCTAGCTCAGCAGAAATTGTGCCCACACGGGTTGAGTTTGTAGACATCGCTGGATTGGTGAAAGGTGCTAGCAAAGGGGAAGGGTTGGGCAACCAATTTCTCGCCAACATTCGTGAAGTCGATGCAATCGTGCATGTGGTGCGCTGCTTCGAGAACGACGACATCATCCACGTCTCCGGTTCGGTTGATCCAGTCCGCGACATCGAAGTGATCAACCTAGAACTAGGATTGTCTGATCTATTTCAGATCGATCGCAAGATTGAGCGCACTCGCAAAAATGCCCGCACCAGCAAAGAAGCTCAAATTGAGCTGGGCGCACTGGAAAAACTAAGCGCCGCCCTCAACGAAGGCAAACAAGCTCGCCAAGTAGACCTGAACGAGGAAGAAGAAATCATCGTCAAGCCATTGGGTCTGCTAACTCGCAAGCCGATCATCTATGCCGCCAACGTTTCAGAAGATGACCTCGCAACGGGGAATGCTCACGTGGAGCAAGTACGGCAGTATGCAGGCTCAGAAGCCCAAGTGGTGGTCGTTTCGGCTCAAGTTGAGTCAGAACTGATCGAAATCCCCGAAGATGAGCGCCAAGATTTCTTGGCTTCCTTGGGTGTAGAAGAAGGCGGCCTCAAATCCCTCATCCGCGCCACCTACGAGCTCTTGGGTCTCCGCACCTATTTCACCACTGGTCCCAAAGAAACCCGCGCTTGGACGATCAAAGCGGGCATGTCTGCGCCTCAAGCTGCTGGCGTGATTCACTCCGATTTTGAGCGCGGCTTTATCCGAGCTGAAACAGTCGCATACAAAGATTTGACTACCACAGGTTCGATGACTGCCGCTAAGGAAAAAGGCTTAGTTCGCAGTGAAGGTAAAGAATACATCGTCCAAGAAGGCGACGTACTACTCTTCCGCTTCAACGTCTAAGTTTTAACGATTGAAGAGTTTTTTGAGGTGGGCGAGCGCTCACCTTTTTTGTTGCCCATTTACCCCCATAGGGCGCGTTGCAACGCACCACTCTAAGAATTTATGGAGGCGATCGCTTACCTCTTTCGGGCATCACTCGGGAATTGAGTTCGGTGCGTTGCAACGCACCATAGGCGATCGCCTATTTTTTCTTCTTACCCTTTTTCTTAGGTTTCTCAGAAGAAGATGAGCCGAAACCTGAAACTTCTGGTTTGGGTTGAGCGACTGTAGAGAAATCAACCACGGGACGTTGAGAAGCTGCAAATCGGCGTTGGCGCAACTCTAGCTTGGAGACCATGCCTAGATCTAGCTGCACCTCCTCCCAATCGCCCGCGATCGTTTCATCCACTCGATTTGCAAAAAAGCTCTTTCCATGACTGGGGCAGCTTCCACCGCCTTTAGGTCCAGCAATGCTACAACCAGCATGCCGTTCAGCACTGGGTTGTTCTTGGTAAACTGCCCTAACTGATGAGTGATCGCGGCAATAGATTGCTCTCGTGTTTCTGGATGCTGCTCAGCGATCTTTACCAAAGCCTCAGATGCTGCGGTTCGTGCCGAAAGCCCATGTGTTTTATCAGCCAGGTAAGTACTAAGAGCATGATTGCTACTGCACCAATCATGCCAAACACTTCTGGCAATTCTTCTCCGATCCAGGCATTGCCTTCGTCATCCATCCGGTGCAGCAAGCTCAGCAAAGGCTCGATCGCAGCTTCAGCTCGCAATCGTCCCAGCGATCGCCAAGCATGGATCGATGCCCAAATCTCTAAACCCTCGGACTCTAGCAACCATCATTCTTCGTCAGCTGCCATCCGAATCAAGTCAGGAATATGCTCTGGCCCTAGTTCTAGTGCTTTGAGGTAGTCGGGCCAGTCAGCTATCGAGTCACGACAATCCCCAAAGGTCAAGAGACGATCAACGGGAGGAGCATAATCTGAGGCCATGATTGCTTAATCCTGTTGATGAGAGAATTTGTACGCTCCAATCGCGGAGAGAGCGATCGCCGCTAACAGTAATACCCCAATGCTATACCAAGGAAACTGGCTCAACGGTAAGTAGGCTGCAGCTCGTAAGCCAATGCTGGCATAGGTCAGTGGCAGCAAATACACAATTCCCTTGAGCGCCACAGGTAATGCTGCGGGATCGAAAAATGTGGCTCCGAGAAATGACATCGGCACAATCAAGAAGTTGTTGTAGAGACCCACACTTTCGAGCGATCGCACGCTCAAGCCCACAATCACACCCAAGCCTGCAAACACCGCACAATTTAGCACTAGCAATAGCAGAAATAGTGGATTTAAGAAGCTCCAAATCTTCCCGGTAAACAAGATAGCAACCAGAATGACTGAACCTGAAGTCATCAAACCCCGAATCACACCCGCTAGCATCTTGCCGAGAAACAACGACAAAGGATGCACCGGGAGCAACAGCATTTCTTCAAACGTCTTGGTAAATAGTCGCTCTCCACAAATTGAGAAAGTGGTGCCGCCAAAACTAATTGCCATTGACGACAACGCCACCATTCCAGGCAAAATAAATTGCAAGTAATTCTCGCCTGCGGAGGGCTGAGCCACCTTGTCTAGAGAACTGCCCAAACCCAAACCAAACGCCAAAATATAAATAAGAGGCGATACTAAACCAGACGCCGCAATTTGGGCAATCCGGATTCTTAAATCTAGCCAATCTCCCCACAAGACTGTGAGGCTGTCTCCCAAAATGTTTTGAGTGGGTGAATTGAAAGGTTTTCCTTGTCGAAATGGAGATGAAGAAGTCACGGTTAATCGCTCAAAAACTTGACCACACAAGCCTTCCTATTGTCACACGGCTCAGATTGCCGAAAAATTAACGGCATACTGGGAGAAGAAGCGCAGTTGCAACGTTACTTTGTTATTTACTTAAAATTCAATCAGTCGCCATGAATCGCAGACCTAAGCCTTCACCACCTCCAGCTCGTCCTGCTGCTAGTCCCAGCCGCAACGGCTCATCGTTTGCTTCAGCGTTAAGCGCCACGACGCTAGCAATTTTGAGCGGTGTCTTTATTTTAGGGATTGGCATTGGCATTGCGTTTAGCTCTGTGGCTAGCTCTGGGCCTGAGAACGTGGCTACTCGTGAGTTTATTGACCGAGCTGCTCCTAACCCAGAAATCTGTGTGCAGTACGGCGCTAGCGCGATCACAATGGACACCAGAGTGTTTGTGACGCTCAACCCCTTTAGTGTGTATATTTCTCAACCCAAGATGCAGCCAGGATGCGTCTTACGCAGCAGTAACTGGGAAGTCCTCCGGCAACGTAACTTAATTTCCGGGGATCAACTGCGTGAATGTAAAAACCGAATGAATACCTTTGGTTTTACTGGAACCCTGGAAAGCTCACCCCAAATCAGTTGCATCTATCAAAACGACGCAGCACAAAACCTCTTCCTGAATCAGTCTGGTTCTGGCGGTGCGCCCCTACCCGAAAGCGACAAGTTCTAATCCAACACGTGCAATTTAGTTAAACAGAATTCCGCTCTAGTTAGTCTGGCAACGCTGCAACTAGGGCGGAATTTTTTATGGATTCAATTTGCTAGTGAAGGAACTTGTGTGAAGCATAGGCCAGGGGGTTAAGGCGATCGCAGCACTTCCGTCAGGCGTACTTGTAGAACTTGACCTGGTTGGAGCTTCGCAGGTTTGGGGGAAGCCAAGTAAGTCACTGCTGCACCCGCTGCTGCACCCCCGATCACCTCTTCGCCAGATAAACCCCCCACTAGGGCTCCAGCCAACGCTCCTAGAGCTGAATTTCTCACAACTTTATCCTGTGCAACTTTTAGTTTGCCTCCCAGAAGTGCTGACTCAGCTGCGAGCGGTACATTTCGACCTTGTAAGTTGATGGCCTGCGCCACAAAGCGGCTACCACCACTCGTCGTTTCAAAGCGTCCAATGACGGGTGCCCCAGTTGGAGCCAAGATGCTACCGTTGCGATCGCGAATCTCTGTTTGCAGCAACAGCACTTCTTGCTGCGGTGCTCCTGGCTTTAGCTCCAAAGCTTCAGTCCCAGAATATTGCAGTTGTAATGTGGTGCCAGTGGGCAACACAATTCCACTACCCACAGCCACTAAGCTCGAGTTTTCTGGTTGTGCGGCTTGTGGAGTGGGCGGACGTTCAAAATCCAATTCGGTAGGAGCGGCGCTAGTAGTTGAACGAGTCAAGGGTGGCACGGTGACCGGAGTGGTAGTTCTAGCGCTGACAGCATTGGGAGTTTCTACAGGTAAAGGTTCGGCCCCTGCTTCCAAAGTCGGCAAGCTGGGAGGCAGGGCGGCAGCAGGCGCGGAGCTGGTAGCGGCTAAAGGTTGACCAAACTCAATTACCCGTCCCACAACTTCATCGCCATCTGTTGTTCTAGGTGGTTTGGACGCGTCTACCGAGATCGTACGGGTCGGTGCAGATTGTGGCGTAGACGACAACGATGGCACGGTTACAGTGGCGCTGGGCTGTGGCGTAAAAACCGCTGGAGGCAGTCCTGGCACAGCTTCAGTATTAGTAGCGTCAGTTGACACGCGATCGCCTGATGGAGGCACCTGAGTAGAGGCAGTAGTACTGTTCATCGGCGGCACACTCACGGTTACAGACTGCTGCGATCGAAAGTTAGCAGGGGGTAATACTGCTGTCTCTAGGTCTGGTGTCGGTCGAGGCAGATTTGCGGTAGGTTTCACCTCCGGTTGAACAGGTGCAACAGGAGCCGTTTCTACTGGCTCTGCCACAACGGGTACTGCTGGTGGCTGAGGTTCTGGCAACGGTTTAGATACAGGAGTCACCACAGGAGTTGGAGCGATCGCTGTACTTGTGGCCCGGTTGGGTTGAGCTGAGGGAGCAGGTAGGGGCGGCTTGACTGCTGACTGTGCTGTTGGTTGGGCGGCTGTTGAGGGTGCAGGCGATTTTGGCGGCGCAGATGGTTTTGCTGGCGTAACTGGAGATTGGCGATCGCGAGTTGGAGCACTCTGAGTCGGTCTGGGTGTCGGCGTAGGCGTAGCAGTAGTCACCTCAGGCGACAACCGAGGGCTAAAGATGGCTGTGTCTGAAGGTGCTGGTGCTGGCCCTAATAGGTTAGATGGTTGAGGAGATGGTGCTGTTGGAGCTGCGATCGCAGGGGACGATTCCGGTGAGGGTGCAGATGAGTTATCAAATGAACGATCGCCAGGTGCTAATAGGTCGGCAGCATTTCTCGTAATTCGACTTCTTGGAGGAGCAGCAGGGGTAGTTGGTTGCGATCGCTCATTTGTGACCACAGGTGGAGAGGGTTGCAAAGTGGGTTGCGATCGCTGAGTACTGGATGCAGCAGGGGCAGATGGCTGTACCGATGGGGGAGTAGGGGCAGCGGATTGGGGTTTGGTAGCGACGGTAGCTGATGCAGCAGGTTTGGCAGCGACGGTGGGCGTAGAGGTACTATTACCAGCAATTAAAGGACGCAGCACCCAACGAGTGCCTGCCTTGCCAGTGCCAGCCTGTTCTAGCTTCACCTGACCTGGCGCAAACACCACATTAGGAGCAAGCTGCATGACGATGCGGGTAGACCCAGCTTGCTGCTGTGAGACCCGAATTTGTTGCACGGGTCCAGACAACGTTTGCTCGGTTGGTACTGAACCCATCTGTGTGTTAGGTAAGTCCAGCACAATGCGGGCAGGTTTCGCGAGCAGGAAATAGCGGGGTTGGGTGCCTTCTGGGACCGTGATTTCTAGCTGATTGGCAGTTGAGTTAAATTGCCATTGAGTTAGGACAGCTGCCTGAACTGGGGCCATCTGGGCGATCGCTCCTATCAATCCAGCGCTAACCCCAAGCGTCGCCCAGAGGCAATTGCCCGACAGCGCCAGCGAAATCAATTGTTGCCGCAACGGTAATCCCCACACCGATTTCTGATTTTGCATCGCTTTTAAGCTTTTGACTAAGCAAGACCCAATCTTGGCATTCAGGATAATCGTACTGCCTGAGATTGCAATACTTAAATTTAAGAAAGTTTTTCTAGATGATTTTTACCTGCGGGGCGTAAAGACTTTCAGCGCTTTTAGCGGGCATTTAGAAGCCTCCCTCTAGACTGAAACAGCACTCCAGCAAGACTTGCTAAGGTGTAAAAGGACGTTTAAGTCCAACTTGGCAAAAACTATTGTCAATCTCTCTTCTCTCGACTCGTTATCAGTTTAGAAGTTTAGGAGCCGCTAATGTCCAATCACGATTTATTGATGCTCGTCATGCTACTCACACCTGGAATTCTGCTTTCAGCCTTGATCATGGCGGCTTTTGCGGCGGGTGGTTAAGTTCGCGATTGATTCGCAATAAGCTTGCGATCGCACCCTAGGCTCTGTTGCCAGTCCCTTGAGCTTGATAGCTGAGATTGATCCCTCACTCCTGGCTTTGTAAAGTAGGGATAATTAAGTAAATGAATGTTAATCATTCTTAGATAAGGCAAAATTATTCATGCGCGTAATTCTCATGACTGGCAAGGGAGGGGTTGGTAAAACCTCCGTTGCAGCAGCTACTGGGCTGCGCTGTGCCGAACTGGGCTATAAAACCCTAGTTCTCAGCACTGACCCTGCCCACTCTCTTGCCGATAGCTTCGACATGGAACTGGGGCATGAACCTCGAACCGTTCGTCCCAATCTCTGGGGGGCAGAACTCGATGCCTTAATGGAGTTGGAGGGCAACTGGGGTGCAGTTAAACGCTACATTACTCAAGTCTTGCAAGCACGAGGCTTAGAAGGGGTCGAAGCCGAAGAACTCGCCATCCTACCAGGCATGGATGAGATTTTTAGCTTGGTGCGGATGAAACGGCACTATGACGAAAACGAATTCGATGTGCTGATTATCGACTCTGCGCCCACCGGAACCGCTTTAAGACTACTGAGTTTGCCAGAAGTGGCAGGCTGGTACATGCGGCGCTTTTACAAGCCATTACAGAAGGTGTCTGCCGCCTTGCGCCCGCTGATTGAGCCCTTCTTTAAGCCTTTGGCTGGCTTCTCATTGCCTGACAACGAAGTCATGGATGCACCTTACGAGTTTTACCAGCAGATTGAAGCCCTCGAAAAAGTCTTAACTGACAACACTCAAACTTCGGTTCGCCTTGTCACCAACCCAGAAAAGATGGTGATTAAGGAATCCTTGCGGGCGCATGCTTACCTCAGCCTGTACAACGTGGCAACTGATTTAGTCATCGCCAACCGGATTCTACCGGATGAAGTCAGCGATCCATTTTTCCAAAAGTGGAAAGCCAATCAACAACAATATCGCCAAGAAATTCACGACAACTTCAGCCCCCTACCTGTTAAGGAAGTGCCGTTGTATTCGGAAGAAATGTGTGGGCTGGCTGCTTTAGAACGCTTGAAAGACACTCTATATAAAGACGAAGATCCAGCACAGGTTTATTACAAAGAAACCACTTTACGAATCGTGCAAGACCAGAATCAATACAGCTTAGAAGTGTATTTGCCTGGGATTCCCAAGAACCAAGTGGAGCTGAGCAAGAACGGCGACGAACTCAACATTCGCATCGGCAACCATCGCCGGAACTTGGTACTGCCTCAATCTTTGGCTGCTTTGCAACCCGCTGGAGCCAAAATGGAGGACGATTTCCTTAAGATTCGCTTTGCTGATAGCGTCCGAGTATAAACGTTCGGTCTAACCCGAATTTTCATCTCAAAAACTCGATTAAAAAGTAAATGGACAATGGGTTGAAAATACCTATTGCCCATTTATTTTTTGGATACAGTTAAAAAGGAACAACTACCATAGACAAGATCATAACTTCCATTATGATTTCCCTATTTTCAAACTTCAACTTCTATTTTTACTGGTGATCATGCTACCAGCATTTGCTTAAATTCATCAAATTCGATGTTATAGATTGACTGTGCATTTTCGTGTAAGGCAATAAGTACATTCATCATAGTGGGATAAATGTGCACTGTATAAGCTGCTCTATAACTAAAGTCAAGTTGCTTAACTTGATTAAGAAGATCATTAACATCAGATAGGTCAGGTTCTACAGTTTTTACAGTAGAACCAATTGAATATGGAAAAGATTGATGAAGCCTAATCTTATTAAAATTATTAGAATAAAATTTCAAAACCTTTTTTAGTACATTATTTCTAACACGAACGTTTCTATCTTGGTTAATCAAGACGTATGCTTGTAGTTGCAAGAGCTGAGGAAAGGTGTATACCTTATTCCGCTTCTCATTAAAAAGAGGAAGAACTATTTTTTCCTGTTCTAACGTACGTAGTTGCTTAAAGCTAATCTTGGTTAACCTACAAGCTATATTTCTATCAAATGAATCATTAATATTGAAAGCTGTCTTTCGACCATCTGAGTCAAGTATAGATACATCTTCACTGATATCAAAGGCAGGTTTATAACTTCCCCATCCCAAAAATTCGTACTGTTTCTGTCGAGCTTCTTCCCAAGAGATGGCTTCAATAACATTAATTAACTTTGCGCCCTCATCTAGCAAAGAACGAGCACTTTGATTGGTTGATGGAAAAAAATCGTAACTGCCATCCCCATTAATCCATAACTCATAGTTTGTTTGTTCTGTGGGAGAAGCCATATAGCAACTATTCCATAAGCTCCGGTACAAAAGCTTGACCTGTGATTACTTCTATATCAACTCGTACATCTGAACCTTCTTTCAAACGATTTGGAAAAGTTTTACTGACTGGTGCATTTACACCGCCTGCCTTTGCAGCACGTTCTATATAATCTTTAGCCTGTTGCAATGCCTCCTTTCGTACCTCTTTCTCAGTTAAAGTAAGGCTTTCTTCCAGTGTATCTATTTTCTGTTGTCCTTCAGCTCTAGTAAGTGGACTTTCCTGAGCCCAAGCACACGACTTTTCTACTCCCCCACCTTGAGCTTGTATTCGCCCTCTATGGGTAATTTTTTTCTTCATCTCTTTATAGGATGCTAAAAAGCAGTAGCAGAAAAATAGTGTTTTGTACCATATCTCGCTACAAAACACTGCTAACAGAGAAAAAACGTTATTTTAGAGTACTAGGCAGTTCTTTCCATGTACAGAAGCCGGAAAGGCCAGTAGTGGAAGCATAGTAATCTTGGACTTCTAGCTGCGAATTTGAACAGGCATGACCAAATAAGTCATTTTCACACTGCCTAAAGGCGTCAAAACTACAGGAGTCGTGGCTGAATTGAGCTGCATCTGAATCTCAGAAGTATTCAGGGCTTTTAAGCCATCCATCAGGTATTTGACGTTAAACGCCACATCCAAGCTGTCACCGCTTTCACTCGATACTTGAGCTGGAATCACTTCTCGGCCATTCCCTACATCTTGGGCATCCACCGAAAGCGCAATCTCCTGCTGTTCCAGATTCAAGCTGAGCTTGACCACATTATTTTTTTGGTCTGCTAAAACCGCAATTCGTTCCAACGCACCCAAAAACAATCGCCGTTCCACCGTCATCTGCCGAGAGAACTGCCGGGGAATTAGTTGGCGGTAGTTGGGATATTGGCCTTCCAAGAGGCGGCTAGTTAAGCGTTGATCAGCCCATTCAAACACTGCTTGGCTAGGGTTGAGGTGCAATGCCACGGCATCTTCGGCTGGGCGCATTCCTACCATGCGCTCTAACTCACGCAGTGTTTTGGCAGGAATGGTAACCGTGAGTTCGGTATCTGCGATCGCGGCTCCAGCTTGAGAATCTGGGGTTTCTCCCGTCGTCTGCACCACGGCTAAGCGATGACCATCCGTCGCTGCAAACTCCAAGCTTCCTTGCTGCAAGGTCAGATGCACACCCGTCAGAATTTGCTTCGTTTCATCCGCACTGGTGGCAAACAAAGACCCCTGCAAGCCTTGCACCAATGCTTCCACAGGCAAGTAAACCACTTCACCGTCTTCGATAACAGGCAACTCAGGAAACTCTACTGCACTGAGCCCCCGCATTTGATAGCGGCCAGAGGAGCAAGTAAGGGTTGCTTGCAATACATCGCTGGGTTCACCTGAGGCATCAGCGTTTCCTGCTTCATCAGCTAAATTAATTTCCCCTTCTGGCAAGCGCGAAACGATGTCATTCAGCAACTTGGCAGGCAGTGTAATTTCCCCTCCAGTTTCCACATGGGCCGCAAAACTGGTTCGAATTCCCAAACTCAGGTCAAATGCCGTCAGGCTGACTCGTTGTGCAGCCGCATCGGCAATGAGTAGCACGTTAGCCAAAACTGGATGAGTGGGTCGCGAAGGAATGGCACGGCTAACAAGCGACAGATTAGCGCTGAGATCACTTTGGGCACAGAACAATTTCATGGAAGTTTATTTAGCCGAGTTCTTCTCAGGAGGGTGTGACTTGAGCAATCTTGGTGGGGAGAACGACATCGTATCACTCTCAGCTTGAACAAGCTAGAGCACCTATTTTCAGCTTTGCCCTGATAGTCTATCTACTCTTCTCTTTAAAACTATTTTTTAAAGTAGTAGTAGTAGGGCCTGTGGAAAATGTGGAAAAACTTTTAAAAGCTTTATCCTGTCTAGATTTGAACCAATATTGCCCTGTGGAAAACCTGTGGAAAAAATAGCCAACTTTTCCACAGGGTATTTATACTTATCAAAGTTTTCCACCGATATTCAGAACTTTCCACAGGTTTTCCACAGAGTTTTCCACAGAAATAAGGGAGTTTTCCACAGGCAGATTTTGCTTAAAAATACTTAATGAAATTCTATTAAGTTCACTCATAATTGATTTCACTTTGTAGTATTTAGTACTGATGTATTGTATTTAGCGTACTACAAACTGCAAGTTCTCCTCCATCTTTTCTATAAAAGTTGGGAGCTAGAACCTAGGAGCAGCACAAGAGTTCTGGATTCTGGCTCCTGGTTTCTAGCTCCCAAAGACGAGCTGCTGTTATCAAAGGTGGGTGAGTCTACGATCGCTCTTTGCTTTGACTGGCTAAATTAATGCGATCGCTGAGTTGACGCAGAGTTTGGGCCATACCGGGATCGCTAGTACGGAGTTGAGCAATTTTGTCGCAGCTATACATCACAGTCGTATGGTCTTTGCCGCCAAATTCTTCGCCAATCTTCGGTAGGCTCAGGTCTGTGTGCTGGCGCATCAAGTACATACCAACTTGCCGCGCTAAGCTAATTTCCCGTCGTCTGGACTGGCCTTTAATCTCTTCTACCGCAATATCAAATACATCAGCCACCGCATTCATGACAGCTTCCGGTGAGGCTTCAATCTGCTCTACTGGGGGATTAAGGACGGCAGCAATATTTTCCACTCGCATCGGTAGCCCGGAAATTGAAATATAAGCCACTGCTCGAATCAGCGCCCCTTCAAGTTCCCGAATGTTGGAAGTATAGCTAGAAGCGATGTACTCAATCACCTCGCGAGGCAGGCGCATATTCTCGTACTCTGCTTTCTTTTGCAGAATCGCCATCCGAGTTTCTAAGTCGGGGGATTGGATATCGGCAATTAGCCCCATTGAGAATCGAGAGCACAGACGTTCTTGCAAGCGTGGAATGTGGTTAGGAGGGCGATCGGACGCGAGAACTACCTGTTTACCCGCTTCATGCAGGGTATTGAAGGTATGGAAAAACTCTTCCTGGGTATATTCCTTGCCTTCAATGAACTGAATGTCATCTACCAGCAACACATCGGCAGCGCGGTAATGCTCCCGAAAGCTTTGCATGCTGTCTTTGCGAATCGCAGCAATCAAGTCGTTAGTAAATTGCTCGGTAGAGACGTAGAAAATCTTGGAATCTGGGCAAATTTCTAACCGATAGTGGCCGATCGCCTGCATCAGGTGAGTTTTCCCTAGCCCTACCCCCCCGCACAAGAATAAAGGGTTGAACTCGCGCCCAGGAGACTCAGCTACTGCTAAAGACGCGGCGTGGGCCATCCGGTTGTTGGGACCCACCACAAAGCGCGAGAACACATATTTAACGTTGAGTTCCTTCGGCTTGGACTGCTGATTAGCGTAGGCTGCACTCGAACTACTGGCGTTGCTAATAGCACTGACGGCCGGTGTTTCGTTAGGAGAAGACCACAAAACCTCAGAATCGCCGTTGGTGGTTGCATCTCCCTCAGCGATGGTAATGTGAATCTCGACGCTATAGCCCAGAATGTCTTGAGCTACGTCAGCGATCGTCTTGACGTAATACTTCTGGAGCCAATTACGCGCAAAGGGGTTAGGTGTGCGAATGACTAAGCAATTGTTTTCCAGTTGCTCAACGCTGGCAGTTTTGATCCATGTCTCAAAGGTCGGGCGGCTCAGTTGCAGCTGTAGGCGCTCTAGTATTTGATTCCAGAGACTTTCAAGAGTGATTTCCACCGCTAACCTCTACCGCTGACGCTCAGGAGAACAAACATGAAGAACTAACTAGTAAACTATGCACCGAATCGACCTGGCAATAGGGAAATAATCCAACATCACCACGACACGAACAGGCCACCGGGCTTGCTGCTCAACATACCTGAAGTTTAGACTAATCTTCTATGTAGTGGTTCAAAGCAGGTTTTTGTTAGCAAACCACTATACATGGAGTGATTCGGTAAGGAGCAAAAAGCATTGAGAGTGGCGATCGCAGAGAAGTAAGCCATTTAACTTACTAACACGCTTCAGTATAATTACGGCTTGCCAACAGTGGGAGGCGCTAAGAGCGCCTTTAACGATAAAAGTTAAAACTAATAGCAATCGCAACAAAAAAATAACTTATCGAGCACTCAGAGCTAGGCCAGAGTGCCTTCAGTAAAATATAAATGTATTCCTGAATACTTATAGCATCTCCGCGGAGCCTAAGAAACTCCGACCAAACTTTCTGGCAGAAATGGCTAGGACTAGGGACAAAGGCTGTGGCGTGATCGTCCTGAAGAAAGTTTCTAAAATAAGAAGAGCTAAGTAAGGAAGGAGCAGGCGATCGCTGATAGCCATGTGATTGAGCATGAGAATTCCCAAAAGCTAACAGCAATCGGCCTGTCCGTGCCATTCATTCACCTGTGTTCATAAGCTATCAATTGGGTTTGTCAATCTTGTGTTCTCAAGATGAAATTGAAATGACGAATTTTGACCGACAAGGTGAGATTTTTCTCAAGATACATTGGGGACGTTACGGGAGCAAAAAGCCGAGTAAGTCAGTCTAATTCCTTGCAAATTACTGGAAATAGTTAGTTTCATTAACCTGGAATAAGAGTGTCACCCCGATGCCACATCGACTTCTTAGATTAAGAATATCTAGAGTCACTAACATTCAAGGGCTCTAATCAAAAGCTGTACATCAATCTAGCCAAGTCTGCGGGCATGAAGATCGACGTAGAACCTAGCATGAAAACGCAGACACTTTGCAAATTTGAGTTTATTGTTACCGAGGACTGAAGATAAATGGCAACAAATCACGACTCTGAGTTGCGTCGCTCTGAGACTCAGGATGGGGTAGAACAATCTGAGTTTGTTACAGTTACCCCTGCTACTCCTAAAAACAATGCTACCAGTCCAGCCATCTGGGCCAAGCCTGCAACTTATCTAGTGCCTCTCATGGTGGGAGCTGGATTGATGTTTGCGGGCGATCGCTGGTTCGCCTCTAAGCCTTCGCTAGCTCAACAAGCTGTAGCTCCCACCACAGTCGCTCAAATCCCAGCTTTACCCATTACTGCTGGCTCCAACTTTATCGCTACCGCAGTGGAGAGAGTCGGCCCTGCCGTAGTTCGCATCGACTCTGCTCGGACTGTGACTAGACGGACCCCAGCAATTTTCAACGATCCATTCTTCCGGCAATTTTTCGGAGCCGAGATTCCTTCTGGACCTGCTACCAGAGTAGAGCGCGGAACTGGTTCTGGCTTCATTATCAAAGCGGATGGGTTGGTTTTGACCAATGCTCACGTAGTAGATGGAGCCGATACTGTAACTGTGGCATTGAAAGATGGCCGCACCTTCAGTGGTAAAGTCATGGGCCAAGATCCAGTCACAGATGTGGCGGTTATCAAGATTCAAGCCAATAACTTGCCAACGGTTGAGCTGGGTAATTCTGAGCAAATTAGACCTGGTGAATGGGCGATCGCGATCGGCAATCCCCTCGGACTAGACAACACCGTAACCGCAGGCATTATCAGTGCGACGGGGCGGACTAGCTCTCAAGTGGGCGTTCCAGATAAGCGAGTTGGCTTTATTCAAACTGATGCAGCGATTAACCCTGGTAACTCCGGAGGGCCATTGCTAAATCAGCAAGGTCAAGTGATTGGTATGAACACCGCCATTATTGGTGGGGCACAAGGCTTAGGATTTGCCATCCCCATCAATACAGCTCAGCGGATTGCTAACCAGCTAGTCGCCAAGGGAAGCGTAGACCATCCCTTCTTGGGGATTCAAATGGCAACTCTGACGCCAGAGCTGAGAAAAACGCTCAACAGTGATCCCAATAGCAATATTCAAGTGCAAGAGGACCAAGGCATCTTAGTGGCAAGAGTAATGCGTAATTCCCCAGCCGCTAAAGCAGGTCTACGGATCGGGGATGTGATTCGCAAAGTGGACGGTCGGGCTGTGACCTCAGCAGATGAAATTCAACAAGCAGTAGAAAACAGCTCTGTAGGTGGCACGCTCCGTTTAGAACTACGCCGAAACGGCCAAACTCTCAACTTGGCAGTGCAACCTGGCCCCTTCCCAACTCAAACCGCTCAGAGTGAATAACCCGCTTTATCTTCGTCCTTAAACTCTTAGCCTTGCTAGATTGATATCAATGCAAGGCTTTTTTGTGGCAAGTCACAAGTATCAAGTTATGACCCAAGCCCGTGCGATCGCGCAATTAGGAAATCCTGTCCTCCGACAGCAAGCTCAAGCGGTTGATGAAATTCAAGATCAGCAATTACAGCAACTAATCGACGATCTACTCCTGACTGTAGAAAAGTCGAATGGTGTCGGGATTGCGGCTCCCCAAATTTCAGCTTCTTGCCGTTTATTTATTGTGGCTTCTCGTCCCAATCTTCGCTATCCTCAAGCTCCTACAATGGAGCCAACCGCAATGATTAACCCACGCATTGTGGCTCATACTAACGAGATAGTAAAAGGATGGGAAGGTTGTCTAAGTGTTCCAAATGTACGAGGATTAGTTCCTAGATACAGAACAATTACAGTTGAGTATTGCGCTCGCACAGGGCAACCACAACAACAAGAATTAACTGATTTTGTAGCTCGTATTTTTCAGCACGAACTAGATCATTTAGATGGGATTCTCTTCCGCGATCGCGTTGAGGACGAACAAGATCTTTTCACAGAGGCAGAGTATCAAAAACTGATCACTGAAGAAATAAAAGGGTAGGTACTTATCTACCCTTTCTTACAAGGCAGAAGTGCTTACATCCGTTCTAGAACTGGAATACCCAATAATGATAGGCCCAGCTTCAATGTTTTGGCTGTT
This sequence comes from Trichocoleus sp. FACHB-591, assembly GCF_014695845.1. Classification (NCBI taxonomy): domain Bacteria; kingdom Bacillati; phylum Cyanobacteriota; class Cyanophyceae; order Leptolyngbyales; family Trichocoleusaceae; genus Trichocoleus; species Trichocoleus sp. FACHB-591. The sequence goes on along the minus strand of NZ_JACJPA010000092.1, from coordinate 3,012 downwards.
AAATGGCATAGGACTAATCGCGAGGTTCGTATTGGCTCCTCGGCCATTAAAACTGGCAAACCACGCTCGCGGTCATAAATTTTGTTGAACAATTGACTCAGGTCAAACAAATACTGACAGACTCTATTGGGCAATAAATCTTGTTCAACTTCCTGAATGACGTCAACAAACTTTAGTAGTTGTTTAGCTATTGCAATTTCAAGGTCTTCTTTCAGGATAATTTGAACGTTTGTCCCCAATTGGTCAAAATTAACTTTGCCTTTGCGTGCAATCCCAGCAATCCGTGCATAGGTGTAAAGCATGTAAGGTGCTGTATTACCTTGAAGTGCCAACATTTTGTCGAAGCTAAAGATATAGTTACTGTTACGGTTTTGGCTTAAGTCGGCGTATTTAACTGCACTAATACCAACTACCTCACCAACCTGTTGCTTAAACTCTTCTGTTTCCTCACGTCCTTCTTCTGCTTGCAACCGAGTTTCTAAATCTGCGCGAGCCCGCACGATCGCCTCATCCAGCAAATCTTTTAACCGAATAGTGTCTCCAGAGCGAGTTTTCAGTCGCTTGCCATCCTCACCCTGCACTAAACCAAACGGCACATGAACAACTTCCACATTTTCTGGAATCCAGCCCGCCCGCTTAGCCACTTGGAAAAACTGAGCAAAGTGGTTCGACTGCCCCGCATCCGTCACATAAATAATGCGATTGGCTTCGTCTTGTTGAATCCGATAACGCAGCGCCGCTAAATCAGTTGTGGCGTAGTTATAACCTCCATCCGATTTCTGCACAATCAGCGGCAACGGTTGCCCCTCTTTATTCGTAAACCCCTCTAGAAAGACGCACTTTGCCCCTTGGTCTTCCACCAAAAGCCGCAGCCTGTCTAGGTCTTCAACCACTGCTGCCAGTAAGGGATTGTAAAAAGACTCTCCTCGCTCGGTCAGGTGGATATCTAGGCGATCGTAAATTGTCTGAAACTCCTGCCGAGACTGCTCACACAATAATTGCCAAGCTCTGACTGAGTCTTCTGCGCCAGCTTGCAACCGCACCACTTCTTGCCGAGAGGCTTCCTTAAAGGCTTCGTCTTCATCAAAACGCTGTTTGGCTCGTTTGTAGAAAGCCACTAAATCGCCTAATTCCAAAGCATTGGAAGTCGTCAAGGCTTCTGGGCAGGCTTCTCTTAAGTAGGTAATCAACATGCCAAACTGAGTGCCCCAATCCCCTACATGATTCAGCCGCAGCACATCATGCCCACGAAATTCCAAAGTGCGGGCAACAGAATCTCCAATAATCGTGGATCGTAAGTGCCCCACGTGCATTTCTTTGGCAATGTTAGGGCTAGAAAAGTCAACCACTACTTTTTGAGGCTGCTTTACTGGCTCAATCCCTAGTCGCTCTCCTGCCTGCATCGATCGCAATTGAGCGGCTAAATACTCTGGCTTGAGCGTCAAGTTGATAAAACCAGGCCCAGCAATGATGGGGGGAGCACAGAAATCAGAAACATTCAACTGCTGAACAATTTGCTCTGCGATCGCGCGCGGTGGCTGCCCCAACTTCTTCGTCAAGGAGAGTGGCGCATTAGATTGGTAATCGCCAAACTTGGGATTGCTAGCAGGCACCAATATTGGGTCTGTATCAGCTAACTCAGCCCCAAAGGCTGCAACAAAGGCTTGGCTAAACCGAGCTTTGAGTTGTTCAATCGTAGAGCTCATAACAAAAAATGAGAAGTGCTCAAGGCAAAACTACAAACTATCGCTAGTGGCTATCAATTACAATTATCAACCTCTAGCTTCATACTGAGGTCTAACCAAGTCGATCGCGTGATCGGAGCACTAGTAGAAACGTAGTCTACACCCGTTTCCGCTGCCGCTCTAATAGTTGCCAGCGTAATATTGCCTGAAGCCTCAATCTTAATCTGCTCATTTTTCTGCCGAATTAAACCCACGGCTTGTCGCATTACTTCCAAGGGCATGTTGTCCAACATAATAATGTCGGCCCCAAATTTCAGTGCTGCCTCGACCTGGGATAAAGTTTCAGTCTCTACCTCAATTGTCAGGGGGTAAGGAATCCGCGCTCGGACTTGAGCGATCGCCTCACCAATGCCTCCTGCCGCAGCAATGTGGTTATCTTTAATCATGACTGCATCATCCAAGCCCATGCGGTGGTTAACGGCGCCACCTACTTGAGATGCGTACTTCTCCAACAATCTCAAACCTGGTGTGGTTTTGCGCGTGTCTACTAGTTGAGTAGGTAAGTCGCCAATCTTCTCAACATACTGACGAGTGGCCGTCGCAATTCCGCTCAGTCGCATAGCTAAATTGAGAGCAACTCGTTCACCTGTCAACAGCGCGTCCATCGGTCCGTGTAGCCGAGCCACTACTCGACCAACCTCACAGTACTCGCCCTCTTTGATGTCCGTCACTAAGCTAACTTGCGCGTTCAAAATCTGAAAAACTCTCGCCGCGATTGGTAGACCAGCAATCACTCCAGCCTCTTTAGCGATCCATTTGGCTTCCCTCAAGTCTGTGGTTTGGCTTAAAAGACTTTGAGTGGTGCGATCGCCTCGCCCAATATCCTCTAGTAACCAGCTTTGCAGCAATTGATCTAAGACCAAAAATGGTGGCAATACGGCAGTTGAATTTTTCATGGAAGTCAAAGTTAAGCAGCAATCCCCTCTTTAACTCATACTCCCATTGAAGTGGGGTACTGAAGAGACAACAGCTTTCCGCCTTACTTACATTTACGAATGAACTTACTGCTAGGCATTTTTCTGAAAAAGCTTAGGTCAGAAATAGGCATTCCGGTCGCTATCCACAAGCTGCGATCGCTCAAACCAATGCAGTAAGGCCACTTGAGATAATTTCAGAAAAAATAGTTTTAGGGAGTTGACAGTCTGGCCTTGTTCTCGTTATATTGGCTAAGCGGTCGAGAGAGAAGGGGCGCGGAAGCGCACCGAATCAGTCGGCCCCCGCACCTAGAAAAGAGAATAGTTTGAAAGCCAAGATAGCACCCAATCCT
>NZ_JACJPA010000091.1:0-10778 GCF_014695845.1 Trichocoleus sp. FACHB-591 | reverse complement strand
TAAGGATATTGTAATGGAGCTATACAACGTCAAAAATTCTTAAATCTAGTTCAAGAGATCAATTGATTCACTAAGCGCCGATACTTCAAAAACTTAGAGACGCGATCGCCCCCTCCAGTTGCAGTTCCGACACCTCCAAATATCTCTGAAGTGCCTGCAAGCTGCGATGCCCCGATATCTCCTGAATCACCCGCAGCGGTATCCCTGCACTACTCATCTGGGTCAGAGCAGTTCTTCTGAAACTATGAGTGCTAACTCCTACCAGCCCTAGGCAATCGCATGTCTCCCTCAGAATCTCATCGGCTGACTTGGGGTTAATGTGCCCGCGCCCGTGCCGTCCAGGGAATAGGTACTGCTTACCTGCTCCCGCTCGGTACGTCTCCAAGTAGCCCTTCAGAACTGCATTGACCGGAATCTGTCGAGTCTCCTGCTTTCCCTTCGTGTTGGCCTTCCGCAGAGTAATCTTTATTCTGACTCCGACTGCATCATAAGCATCCGTGGTGAGCATGGAACAAGCCTCACTGATGCGGCATCCTGTGTAGAGACAGATGCCAAAAAGGGCGCGATCGCGATCGCCCTCCAATGCCTCGAACAGTTTTGCAATTTCGCCAGGAGTCAATACCTTGGCTTGGCCGTGGCCGTCTACCTTCATTTCTAATCCTTGCGGTCGTTCAAGTTATTCCAGACAGCGGCTGAGATTGCGAGCTTCTATAGAGTCTCCAATCGCTCAATTAGCTCAGCGATCTGCTGCCAGTCCGAGACATCCGTCATCAACTCATCATCCGATTCCCGTCGCAGCGCAAAAAGCTTGCTTCCATAGCGTTGAAGCCGGAAGCCTAACTTTTCAGCGCGATCGCTCCAGTCAAAAAAATCGAATAGCTTTGGTGGCTCACGCCACTTTTCCGAGTCTTCAGTCATATTATCCAAAGCGGAAGTTTACCTGAACTAAGTTAGTTTAGTTCAGGTAACAAGGTCAAACCATTGATACACCGTTGTTACATCCAAAAAGGCTGAGGCAGTTAACCCCAGCTTATCGATCGCCTGCTACTCGAAACGGCTGAAACCCTCATTCTGTCGTTGACTGATAAGTTTCACTTAATTTGTGGGCGCTGCTAGGACAGCCTTCAAAAATTCCCTGTCCGGTTTAGAAAATCCTCGACTTGCACCTTTGCCTGCTCGATCTCCTGGCGCGACTCTGAGGAGCCGGAGTCGAAGACAGCACCATTGAACATTGTGACCCTCAGAGAGTAGCTAGGAGGCCCATCACTCCATTCCTGAGTGCGAATGTGAATGCTCCTAATTGATGACAGCGGTAGCACTTGCGTTCGTTGAGGCACGATAGGCGCACGTTCTGAGTGAGTGAAAGTTGAGCGGAGCGCATTGAAGGTCATCTGAGAACTCAGCCCAGCCAATGCAGCAAAAAGGAATAACCCACTCACTGCGATCGCACCGACTGAGACAAGGGCAAAGAGCAGGAAAACTGGGTTCCAATAGTCATGCCATTGCACGCGCCACAACAGTTCGTAGGGTGCGAGCAGAGGAATCAGACTCAGCAGTGCGAAGAAAATCCGCTTCCCTACAGGCATGATGGAGATGATATCAACGCGCTTTGCATGATCTGAAACTTGGATGATCACGTTCTATCCATTGCTCCCACATCTCGATTTATCCACTCTACTCACGCTTAAGCGCTCAAAGGAACTAGTTCACCAGTGATTGTGAGCCCTAGCTTCATCGGTTGTTGTGGTTGGATTAATCGACCTGTGATCGCACAATGTTCCTCTCGTTGAGCGATCGCGTCAAAGGTTACTCGAATCTCTGATCTAGACAAAAGCGGAGTTTGGGAAGGCGATCGTTTCTCCAAAGGCATTAACCGTTGTTCCACAAACTGCCAAAGTATTTCTCGAATAAGCGTCTGATACCCCTGCTCCCCAGAAAGCTCTCGCAATCGCTCTTTAAGTTCAGCTTCCAGCCGGATACTCGTCACTTGCATTTCCGAAGTGGAACTTGGTCTGCGTGTATCCATACCGAACTACCTAGCGAAATAATAAAGTGGACAAGATAATACTACAAGTGTAGTATGTAGCTATCCAGATTTGTAATACAAGTAATACAGCCTTCTATGATCCGTATCCTACTCGCCACCTTATCCAGTGCCCTTGTTCTCCCCCATCGAGGTTGGGGTAGAGCAGCGGTGCTGTTTGGGTGTGAGGGAGCGTATCGATTTAGTGGTGGTCAATCCGCCAACAAAGGCATTGATGGCACAGTCGCCGGACAACTCAATCCGGATCAACTGACTAGCAGCGGGAGGTGCAGGGCTAGCCTGACACCGACATAGGGAAACAGCGCATCAGCTTCCTTGTACTTACCCCCGCTCCTGGTCATCAGAAGTGGGGGTTGTTTTTTGAGGAGTGAGTTTTATGCAAGCAATAGAGCAGAGTCAAAAGATTCCAATACTACACAACCAGGTCGTAGTCTTCTCCAAGAACTACCTTCCCCTGGCACGTATCAACATTAAGCGGGCGATCGTGCTTCTGGTGACGGGGCAAGCCGAGTCACTAGAGTTCAACAGCCTCCAGACCTGGGAAGTTCGCTCTCCCAGTGTTGTACTACAAGTGCCGGAGCACATCCGCTTGACGAGTGGCAATCCGGAGCGGCAGTGGAAGCTACCACCTGTCAATCGTCGCGAGGTTTTCCGCCGCGATCACCACGCCTGCCAGTACTGCGGCAGTACCAAGCGTCTCACCTTGGATCACGTCATTCCTCGTTCCAAGGGTGGCACCCATACCTGGGACAACGTAGTGGCTGCGTGCGACAAGTGCAATTCAGCTAAGGGCGATCGCCTCTTACACGAGACCGGAATGGTACTTAGAAGCAAACCCAAAGCACCCATTCATCCTGCCATTGCATTTGCAGAACAGTTCTGGAAAGAGCAGCCCACTGACCCCTGACCTCAGACCCAGCAAGAAGAAGGCAAGACCGATGTTGAAGTTGAACTACACCGAAGACGGACTCTACATGGAGCGGGTGATGACCTCTCCTGAGTTGGCAATTGCTCAGCGAGTTGTTCTTGCCATGCGCTTAGGACAGTCCCTCCAAGTGGAGCCTGGTCATGCCTCCTTGCTCTTACCTGCTGATGTTCCTGAACTGGAGCAGTTAGAGCTGTCACTACGGCAAGAATGCCGTGGAAGAGTCAATGTCATCCCAGTCGATGACGAGTTTGTAGAAGTGAGCCTGAACGGAAGCTGGATTGCTGAGAGCAAGGAAGCTCATGAAGGGATGTTCCTCACCATGCTGAGCGATCGCACTGAGTTCTTCCTCTATAAGCTGTGGCAGATGAGTGAAGCACACATCTCCACACCAGCTTAACTACTACAACTCAATCTGAGAGGGCAGTCTAGCCATCTTTTTCATGATTGCCCTCTCACTTCTCAAAAAAAGTTGTAGTATCCCCTTGACATTTTGTAGTACGTTGTATTACAACTGTAGTATGAGATGAGACACAAAGGAGCGAATCCAATGGCTGCTCACTCCCTTCAAAAAACAGGTCTTCTCCCGAAGCTTTCAGAACACTGGAAAACACATTCTCCACGTACTTCTGCATCTCTTCGAGACGAGCAATTCAATCAGGGAAGTCAATCTAACCATTCAACTAAACAGACTCAAGCACTCCGTCATCTGCGGCAAATCTACCATCTAGAACGGCGTTGCTTCCTCTAACTCCTGCTGCAATCAGCAATCCTGCACCTTGAAAATTGAATCGCCACCTTTGGGAATGTAGCTTAGCCCGGCTCAAAGCAGTCGCCTGTCCAGCGAAAGAACGTCGGTTCAAATCCGTCCATTCCCGCCTTGTAGCATCGTGGACGACTAGATAAGTCGCTGTGCCTCTCAAGCACGGAGAAGCGGGTGCAACTCCCGTCGATGCTTCCAATGAGGATGTAGCTCAAATGGATAGAGCACTTGTTTCCGATGCAAGCGGTTACAGGTTCAACTCCTGTCATCCTCGCTCGTGGGGACGCGATCGGCATCACCTGCTCCGAAACCAACAAACGGACGGTTGCAGGACTGGGGTTCAATTCCCCTCGTCTCCACCACATCTCCAGGTCGCCAAGTGGGAAGGCGTTGGTCTGCAAAACCAACTATCCGTGGGTTCGATTCCCACCCTGGAGTCCAACTATTGCAGTGTCACCTAACGGTAAGGTACTCAGCTCATAACTGAGGATATGTGGGTTCGACTCCCACCGCTGCGACCAATGCACAGATGGTGTAACGGCAACATCGCGGTCTCCAAAACCGTTGTTCTAGGTTCGAATCCTAGTCTGTGCGTTGTCGTGCCCTCATCGAAAAAGCTTACATACTCGCCAAACGGTAAGGCAACTGTCTCATAAACAGTGAACTACAGGTTCAAATCCTGTGTGTGCAACAACAGCTTTTTCAACTTGCACGGCATCAATGGTGCAGAAGCGAAGCGGTCGAGCGGCACGTCTTTCAAGCGTGTGACTAGCGGGTTCAAGTCCCGTCTGCACTGCCACATGGAGAGTAAACCGATCAGGCGATCGGCGCTGTTTGCTAAACAGATGGATGAACAATTGTGGTTCGAGTCCACTGCTCTCCGCCTCATAAGAACGTGGTGTAACTGGATAACACATCGGTCTACGAAACCGAAAAGTGGGGGTTCGAGTCCCTTCGTTCTTGCCACTCATGGAGGATACCGCTGAATGGTCGGCAACTGGTCTTGAAAACCAGGGTAGTCCTTGACTAGGGGTTCGAGTCCTCTATCCTCCGCCTCAATGGGAAGTTGGTGAAGCTGGTGCTCACGTGCCGCTGAAGACGGCGAGAAGGCAGTTCGATCCTGTCACTTCCCATCCCTGTATCAGGGAACTTGTATTGCCCCATAGCTCAATGGCTGAGCGGCCCGCTGTTAACGGGAAGGTTGTAGGTTCAAGTCCTACTGGGGCAGCCATTCATTGCCGAGTGGACGACATGGAAAGTCGCTGTGACTCTGAATCACGGAGATGCTGGTTCAACTCCAGCCTCGGCATCCACTTCTTTGCCCTGTGGTGTAACTGGCAACATCTCGCTCTTTGAAAGCGAAGTCTCTAGGTTCGAATCCTAGCGGGGCAGTTGGGAGGTAAACAGTCGCCTGGGTCAATCCTCTGTGCCCCTCCCATTCCTTGCTGCTGTAGCCCAACTGGAAGAGGTGCTGGTCTTAGAAACCAGAGGTTGTGGGTTCGACTCCCACCAGCAGTACCAACATCGGGATGTAATTCAGTGGTCAGAAGCCTTGGTTTGGGACCAAGGAGCCGTGGGTTCAAATCCTACCATCCCGACCATTTGCTCCTGTGGCGGAAGGGAAGACGCACTAGACCGAGGATCTAGTTTCTGTGGGTTCGATTCCCACCGGGAGTACCAAGCACCGAAGGCGGAAGTGATCGACGCACCCACCCGATAAGTGGGTCATTAGCAAGTTTGAGTCTTGCTCGGTGTACCAATTCTTGTGGGTCGTTGGCAGAGCGGATATGCAGCCGCCTTTTAAGCGGAGAGATCCAGGTTCAACTCCTGGGCGACCTACCAAATATTCGGGTTGTTAGCTCAGTTGGTAGAGCAGCCGCCTCTTAAGCGGAAGCGCATAGGTTCAAGCCCTATACAACCCACCAATTCAATTCAGAAGGCAAAATTCAAAATTCAAAAAGGAGCCTTCATTTTGAACTTTGAATTCTGAATTTTGAATTGTTCAAGCCTCTGTGATGCAATCGGCAGACATCGCTTGCTTAAACCAAGTGTGTTGCAGGTTCGACTCCTGTCAGGGGCATGCGGGGATGGAGCAACAGCGGCTCGGAAGGTTCATACCCTTCACATCAGTGAGTGCAATTCTCACCTCCGCTACCAAATGCTGGTGTGGCTCAACGGCAGAGCAACTGTCTTGTAAACAGTAGGTTGCAGGTTCAACTCCTGTCACCAGCCCCATTCTTAATCAACCCTGCGATCGTGGTGCAGTGGCTAGCATCCCTGGCTTCCAACCAGGAGACACGAGTTCGAGTCTCGTCTTTCGCTCCAATCTTGAATCTTGCGAATGTGGTGTAAGGGCTAACACCGGAGTATGCCAATCTTCAGATGCGAGTTCGACTCTCGCCATTCGCTCTCGTAGTCCTGTAGCTCAATGGTGGAGCATCTGTCCTACAAACAGAGGGCTGTAGGTTCGAATCCTATCAGGACTACCAATCATGGGAGTGTCGCCTAACGGATAAGGCAACTGTCTTCTAAACAGTTTCATGCAGGTTCGACTCCTGCCATTCCTGCCATAGGGGTCTGTAGCTTAACTGGGAAAGCGTCTGCCTTGCAAGCAGGAAGATGTCGGTTCGACTCCGACCAGAATCCACAAAATGGGACCATAGCTCAACTGGCTAGAGCATCCGCCTTGCAAGCGGAAGGTTAGGGGTTCGACTCCCCTTGGCTCCACTGTGACTGAACCCGAAGAGGTGGAGGGGCTGGTTTGTGACACCAGTGTTAGCGAGTTCAACTCTCGTCAGTCACCCCAAATAAAAATTGCGCGGTACGCAATAACTCAACGAGGGAATGAGGGTTTCAGGTTCTAAAAGCCCTGCAGATTACGCTGTAGTACGGGCTATTTTTGTATCAGCTAGTCCAAAGTTAGTCCAGTTCGTTGTAGTACAGGTAGATTGAGCCTGTCTCAAACTTTTCTATAAATGGTTTGTTTAATGTGGAGGGTCTGTGAGGAAAATATTCGATGACGCACCAACGCCGGAGCAAGAGTCCGCCTTTATAGAGGAGCGCCGACTGGAAAACTTCTTAGCTGCATGGCGATGGCCCTCGAGTTGGTTACGCCCTGCCCGCCGTCACAAGAGAGCGGCAGACACACTCTTTGAAATCGCCTATATCGCCTATACAGCCTACGAGCGGGATAATGTGCGATGGCTAGCTGATGGTGGCCCGTTTGGGAAGTCAAACTTAAGAAACCGAGGCGAAGAGCAAAACAATCTTGATGATATCAATCTCTTGAACGATTACTACCTTCTTGCAGGTTACGCATTAGAGTGTGTACTGAAGGGCTGTCTCATGGCAAAGGACCCACAGCGAGTGAGCGATGATGGGAAGCTCAAGAACTTAGTTAAAACTCATGATCTCCCAAAGATGTGTATTGACTGTTCTATAGGTCTATCTCCTGAAGAACTAACGCTCCTTACTTTTATCTATCAGCAAGTAACTTGGGGCAAGTACCCTGGGCCTTTGAAGCATAAAGAGATGCCTAGTTTTGAAGACCCAGACGACCAGAACTCGAAATCTTTGAGCTTCGAGGAAGCATTCCACGAAAGACGTGTGCAGGTACTGGTTGACGGAGTCTTCAATCGAGGTTGTGCCCTACTCAAAACGCTAAGCACTCCAAAGTCATAGCCATGTTGTAAATAAAGCTAGTAACTGATGTAAAAAAGCACCTTCCCAAGACTAGAGAGGTGCTTTTTTTAGATCAAATCTAGATCAGCTATTTAGGCCAATCGCTGGAACCAGGGCGAACGACGGGACTCGAACCCGCGAGTAGTGGAACCACAATCCACAGCGATAATCGTTTGGAATAAACAGGACCCGCGAAGGCTAACCCGAAGCTGGAACGCTGCTATTGCTTGAGTTTCAGAATCAGGTTGGGTTCGGCGAACAGGAGGGCAATGTTAAATTCGGAGTAAGTTTTTTCAAGCTGAGTCAGAAAAGATGGTGAACTCCGAAGGATCAGCCGACCAGAACGTTCAAGCAATGAATGTTGAGCAAGCAAAGTTGTATGAGCGAATTCAAGCATTTTCGTTAAATCAACCAGAGGCTCCACTATCTTTTAGCCAACGCTTAGCTAGAGAAAACGGTTGGTCATTACACTATGCTCTGCAAGCGATTGAGGAGTATAAGAAGTTTACTTTTTTGGCTGTAGCATCAGGTCATCCAGCCACCCCTTCAGACCCAGTAGACCAAGTTTGGCATCTCCACTTGAGCTATACGCGATCGTATTGGCAAGAGTTCTGCCCCAAGGTATTGCAAACACCACTTCATCACGATCCAACTCAAGGGGGAGCGGCTGAAAATCAAAAATTTGATGACTGGTATAGCAAGACTCTGGAGAGCTACGAACGATTTTTTGGAGCTAAACCTCCAGCAGAATTTTGGTCTACACCAAAGGAGCGATTTGGACGCGACTTACATTTTGTGCGAGTGAATACTCAGCAGAACTGGATACTGCAAAAAACTCAATTTCATAGGACTACAACGGTAGGCTTTGCCAGTGTTGCAGCGTTGATCATGAGTGGCTGCCATGTGAGAGGCTTTGCTAGTGAGATTGATCCATTAGGAGCAGTTTTGCTGGCTGGACTTGGGGTTGGGGCAGGATATGGGCTAATTAGCTTTCTTGTTGGCGTCGTCGCTTCCTTAAGGAGACCAAGAACTTTTCGGGCTTACGGGCCAGGGTATGGCAATGGTGATGCCAGCGATGGGTGTGGGGGTCGTGGGGGATGGAATTGGCAAGATTTCTCAGGTCATCATTCTGACTCTAGCGGAGACGATTCTGGGTGCGGTGACTCTGGAGGCAGCGATGGTGGCGGTTGTAGCGGTTGTGGCGGTGGCGGCGAATAGCTGTACAACCATTCGGCTGGAGCAGACTATCAAAAGTTGCGTCTGGAGTTGCAAACGTTATCAACCGCTCAGCCGAAACGTTAGACTGCTTCACCTAGCCAAAGCGACCGCCTTGCTCAAGCAATTGAGATACTGTTGATATTTTAGCTATTGAGAATACTTGAAATCCCTACCATCACTAGCTCACAAGCTAAAAATTCCTGCCTTGGGGTAGTAGGGTTCCTTCTTGAAAATGAGAGGGATCTCTGCTTATATCTAGGCAAAGTTTAGGCAAGGTTGTAGAGTGAAGCGCTAAACCTTATATAGATAGAGAGATTTGAGTTTTACTTCTGGGGACTCATAGACCCAAGGTTACAAAGTCAGCTCTCCTCAAGCAATTTCTCTATCAATTCCAGCAAGCTAGGTAACTTTTTACTTAGTTGCCTTTCAGGTACGGTAGTCTCCTCATCTTCTACAACACTCATCCACTGCTCTAGGGCTACCTTCGCCCGTCGCAGAGCAGTTTTCTTAGAAACCTGTCCAAGTTGGACAGGTTTTTCTTCAGTTAAATAACGACGAACACTCCTCAAGCTTTTGCCAATAATGATCTCTAGTGCTGGGCGGAGACGCTTTTCATCTTTGCTGGGCCTGCCTGGAGTATCTGCATAGCCAGCGGAGCGCAGGCGATCGGCCAATGCTCGAACTTCAGCAGGGGTGTAGTCTCGGCGCTTTTCGTTCTCGCTAATTTCGACCTGGAGTGCCTTCTCTGGATCATCATCAGCGTTAAAAGCCAGCATTCGCACCGGAACTATGTCGTCTGGGAAATGCTGTCCGTAAGCCTCTGGCTGGCTTTCCTTGATGCAATAGATAGCTGCCTTTCGATGGCCTCCTGCCAGCAAACGCCCTTGGTTATCTACAACCAAAGGCTCCAGTAAACCAAGTACAGCGATCGATTCAGCTAGCTGCTCAACGTGGTCCTGGCGCAGTTGGCGAGTATCGGATGCGCGATCTTGAATTTGCTCCAATGGTAAAGCAGTACGCTGCGCTCGCTCACGTTCTGTCTGCTCAGAAACCTGCACATCTTGCCCATGCAGGCGTATAGCAGCATCTTGAGCAGCACCCCACACATCTGTTTTGGCCTTTTTTCTAGGAGGCATCGGTGTCCTCCAAAACCTTAGTTGGATCAGTAATCCACTGAGCCAATGACGTTAGCTCGGCTGCTCCACGACTGCTAGCTGCGTATTCCATTAACGGCACTTGCTCAGCCGCCGCAAGTGAAAGAGTTGTGTCTTGGTGGATGGTAAAGCGAGGAGTTTTGGGATACCTCTGTGCCAGTTGAGGGCCAAACTGCTTATCGAGCGATCGCCGTGAATCGATTTGAGAAAGCACAAATGCCCAACGCTGAGGACCACGCCATCCCTTCTTACGGTAGCTCTCCAAAATTTCGATAACTCTTGCTGCTCCCATTACGGCTAGAGGGTGAGCGTTGGTTATGACTAGACCCACGTCAGCAGCGACTAAGCCAAAGCGCTCCAGGTATTCGTTACCTGGGGGGCAATCGAAAATAATGGCATCGTAGTCCAAAGACTTAATAGCTTCAGCCAGTTCTTCAGGGTGCAGGGATTGAATTCTTTGACTGCCCAGCTCAGGGCCACCTGGCAAAACATGGAGAGTTGGAGCAGCTTCTAAAGGTGTTGGCTTGCCGCCAGTTAGCAACTCTGCGGTGCCGGGAGCAATTGGATCAACTCCCAAAACGTAGGCTGCATTTGATTGGGGGTCTAAATCAATGACCAAGGTACGAAGCCCTTGGTGAGCTAACACAGAGGCTAGGCCACACGATACTGTGGTCTTACCAACTCCTCCTTTTCGGGCTGCTATAGCGATACGGTACTTACTCATGGGCGCATCGTACCATGCCTGAATTACTGGTTAAAGAGCTACCAATTGCTTACGATGAAGAGCATCCCCAGCGACTTCAGTGGAGGCAGTGTGAGTAGTTCAGAGGCAATCGGCAAACTTAAGGAAACCTGTAGCGGATTGCAATTCATGAGTGAGTCCGACTACCCATTTGAGGTGTTTGCTTGGGAAGGACAGGCTGGAGAATCTTTGACTCCCGAAAAACTAGCTCAAGCAACTGGACACCCAGCAGATGCCCCAGTGAAGGTGAT
>NZ_JACJPA010000090.1:0-1950 GCF_014695845.1 Trichocoleus sp. FACHB-591 | reverse complement strand
TCACAGGCACCTCAAGCAAGCGCATCTATGTTGATCTTACTCTCGCTAGAGTGATGAATGAGGGTTAGTGAGATAGCAATCAATGGGAGCGGTATCCGGGCTACGGCGCGAGTGCTCAGGATTAGCCTCACAACAGTGATTGAAGAATTAAAAAAAAGATCGTGTCTCGAACAAGCACACGGTGGGCAAAGTCAACACTCAGAAGATTGAGCGCAAGCATTTGACCTTGAGAACTCGGATTAAGCGCTTAGCTCGTAAAACGATTTGTTTCTCCAAATCCATCTGGCTACAGGATGTTGTCATTGGATTGTTCATTAATCGCCATGAGTTTGGTTGAGCCGTTTGACTACTTCCACAGGTCTAGAACACTACCCAAAATTTTGAATTCTTGGAACTTTGTGAGAGCAAAGCTAACGGCAGAATTGTTATGTACCGAGCTACTCGCCTTAACGGTAATCTCAGCGCTAGCTGAACAGGCAATACTCAGGCAACTCGTAAACGATCAACATTCTTCTTCGGTGACGCACCAAACATGCGGGAATATTCGCGATTGAACTGAGAAGGACTCTCATAACCAACTTGATACGCCGCACGAGTTGCATCCACATCTTCAGCCAGCATCAGACGGCGGGCTTCCAATAACCTCAACTGCTTTTGATATTGCAACGGACTCATTGAGGTCACTGCCTTGAAGTGCCGATGAAATGATGCAGAAGACATCCTTGCTTGCTTTGCCAAATCATCTATGCTCAGTGGCTTTGTAAACTCAGCTTTGATCTGGTTAATCACCTCTGCAATGCGCTGCATCTGGCTGCCAGAGGTCGCAATCTGCCAAACCGCTTCGCTCTGGTCGCCCATTAATAGACGGTAATAGATTTCGCGAATCATTATCGGTGCTAGGAAGGGAATATCCTCGGGCGTATCGAGAAGCCGTGTGAGCCTGGTAGCACACTCAATCAACGGGGCATTTGCATCGCTGACGAATAAGCCTCTCACTGAACTTTCTTTTTGATCTCGTCGGCGCTGAATTTGGTCAATAATATCCCAAAGTCCAGTCGTGTCCAGGCTTAGCTTAAAACATAGATACGGCTTATCCACTGTTGCTTCAACAATATTTCCGCTGAGCGGCAGATCGACCGTGACAACAATGTATTGAGCCGTCCCATAGTGATAGGTTTCCTGGCCCAGTAAAGTTTCTTTTTTACCCTGAAGAATAATGCAAAGCGTCGGTTCATACACCGTGCAGAGTTCTGTCGGAGCCGCAGATTCCCTCATAAATTCCAACTGAGCGATCGCCGTTGAATGGATACCGTTCCCCTTGCCATCCGTGTGGCGAGTCACTAATTTCGCCAGTTCCTGACAAGCATCAATCGTGGTCTCGCGCTTTAGGGATTTATCTGCCATACCGGGTCCTCCGCGAGAGTGGCATATCGTGAGACATCCCTCTCATCGTTTTACTACGCCTATTATAGAAAATTTTCTTGAACACCATCCTGCTGATTGAGAAAATTAGGCAATAATCTGCGAAGTTTATGTATTCAGACCTCTCTTTCTAAAGCCTATGATGAACTCATGCCAGAAGAGCAATGAAAGGATAAGGCAATAACGGAGATAGACAAATGACGTAGAAAACATGGTTCATTACAGGTGCAAGCGGCAGTTGCAGCAGAACTGGAACGCTTTAGGCAGTCCGATGTATTAGTCAACGTATGGAACGTTCAAGATACACCAAAAGCATTGATTGCGATTGAAGATGCGAATCACTATGGCATTACCAATCAAGATCGCGATCCAATAAACCTTATCGGAAATTAGGACTTAGAATTATACCGTGCACCTGGAATGAGGTCGGTAGATGAAAATGACATATGCGGAACTACGAACCAAACCGCAGACCTTGTGTAGTTTAACCGGGCTCACCCCCAAAGAGTTTGAGGCTTTGTTAGAGAG
>NZ_JACJPA010000009.1:0-26005 GCF_014695845.1 Trichocoleus sp. FACHB-591 | reverse complement strand
TAGGTTCCAGAAAGTTACTTGTAAATACTTTGGAGACAACATGAAAGTGAATGCACAAACATTTAGATTGTATCTTCTACTTTTTTTTCTAGTCTTAGGGCAAGTTATTCTATCTCCAGCTAGTGCTTATGCACAGAATCAAAGTGGTGATTACTTTCAGGGAAAACTCCCACATTACCCATCTGAGCGAGAATATGTTATCAGTGAGTGGCGCGTCATAACCTCTAGTGGTCTAAACTGCCGGAGTGATGCTGGAACACAGTTTCGTGTTGTTAAGACTTTGGCATTTAGATCTCCTTTCAATGTGCAAACAGGTGAAGGGAGAGATCAGCATAATAACCCTACTAAATTAGATAGTCGAGGCTTGCCGTGGTTTAAGGTTGCCAAATCTTCTCAAGGTGCAGTCCAATGTTTTGTTAGAGCGAACAGTCGATACATTGAGCCTGTTATCCCTAGATAGCCTTAGGTATTTAGCTAGATAAAACCTAGAGGATACCTGATGGTGCAAAGGCGTGAAAGGGCATGATAAGGCGTGATGAACTTACGGAGTTAGGTGAGGAATTGCCACAACCTCAGTGCAACTCAACTAATTAAAGTCTGGATTCTGTTCACTTCTGATACATTCTTAGCTCCTTATACTGTAAGGATGTACTCATTGACTTTGTAGCTCAACAGTTATTCCTATGAATACCGAGGATAATTTGTCAACTGGTATCAGTAACAAGGTAGAAGTAACAGAGGCTGATAATATTACCTGTGGTATTGGCTTTAGCTTTGGTGTAGCGTCAAGTCAGTGGACCCCTTATTCTCTTGATCATATTTACGCAGCTTTCTACTTTACCGAGCTTAGTAATAAAATCGAAAAGCTCTATCAGAATGAGCGTCTTAATAGAGATGAAAAAGATAGAAGCTTGATTTTTGATAAATATCATCGGCAGCATAGAGCTTGTGTAACATCGGCTATCTTTTCTTCTGTTGCTTTTCTTGAAGCAACAATCAACGAGCTATTTGCAGAAGTAGTAGAGCTGCCTAACGGATACCATGCGGCTCAACTAAATCCTGATATTAAGCTGCTACTAGCAAATTTATGGAAAGTTGATGTTCAAAATGTAAATGCAAAAACAGCAACTTCCTATAATCTAATCGATAGTATTCGTACATTAGAAAAATTTCAAATTGCTTTGAGCATATCAAAAAAACAAGTTTTAGATCCTGCTGCCTCACCTTACCAAGACATTAAGTATTTAGTTTCTATGCGTAATACATTAATGCATTATAAACCCCAAAAAATTGTCTCTCAATCAAATATTCCGTCTATTCCGGTAACAGAAAAAATTAATGGATTGAATTTTGCTGCTTTAGAGTCGGCGAATAAGTTTGAGCAAAATCCTTTATTTGAAGGAGGAAATGCTTATTTTCCTGATAGATGTTTAGGGTATGGCTGCGCTCAATGGGCATCTAATTCTAGCTTCAATTTTGTTCAAAAGTTTTATCTTCAGCTAGGAGTAGTGCCAAGTCCTTCCTTTGCAACTCTCAGAAAAGATGCAAGAACTGCTGTCAATAATTTATGTAACCCCTCTGTCGATTAAGCAATAAAATTTTAGAGCAGTACTCAGTTAATTTCATTCATCCATCATTTGCTCCCATTTATGCTGGCAATAACTACAAAGCCCATTAAAACATTGCTCATCAAGGGATAGATTTGTACCACACATGTTGCAATCAAGGTATTCCAACTCAAATTCACATATTGCACAATGACCCTCGTCAAGCATGTAGGTGTCATGATCACAGGCTGGGCATCTACTTAGTGGTGCTTCACCTCCATCCTTCATGGCTGTATAAATTTGTCCAGCTAAACTATCAAATAAGCACTGCTCTACTACATCTCTAAAATCAAATTCTTCTCCACAAGAACTACAAGCTAAGAAAGTTGAAGCACTACACTCACCTTCATCATCAGTCTTTATTAAACTCGAATGACAAGCTGGACATCTAATTTTGTCGTAAGCATTTCTAAGCGTTTGAGACTTCCAATCAATTTGTTCTAATGACTTCCTGCAAGCTTCTTCTTCTACTGCATAAACCTCTGCTGTTTTCAATAAAGATTTCCAGCATTCTTCACCAAGAAGTTGATGAGGTTGTTCATCTAGATGCTCGTAAATAAAGTCTCGGATTAGAATAAAAGATTTCGCAATAATTTCACGAACAGCATCAGCAGATTTGTCTGTATAATAGTGTTCTATATCATTACGAAGTTGATTTAAGTCATCAAAATTTTTAGAATCAATCTTTATCCCTAAATTACTAAAGCGCTCTTTAATTTCTTGGACATCTACAGTTTTTTTGCCTTTGCCTACAAAAACTACATTACCCTCAGTGTCATAACTGGGTTTTATATCTTTCTTAATCAAGACTTCTTTGTCATGTGGAGGTGATAAACGATATAGCTTTTCTTTGTAAAGCAATAATATCCCAGCACAAATATTTCTAACAGCAGACAAATATCTTTTTTTCTCATTCGTTAAGTAGTCTTCAACACCTACCTGTATTGATTCAATAGCATTAATTAAAAGCGACATGGTCTATCTTACTGATTTACTCTAGGGAATCGAATCAATCGTGAATACTTTTACTCTTCCTCCTCCTCTACATCAATCTCTTCAATCGATCGCTTTGGTGGACGCTGGAAAGTGAAGGTGAAGGTATCGCTACTCTCAATTACTCTTCGCATCTCATCGAACATAGGATATTCACCAATTCCACTTAAGTTTACCCATGCCTTTGCCCTAGTCAAAGCAACAAACGCTTGGTTTCGTAGGTTGATGTTGCTTTCATCCTTAGCAAGGTTATCAAACCCAACAACGTAAACCATTTCAGCCTCATTACCTTTGGCTCTATGAATACGAGAAATTGTTACCCCACCCTCATGCCAGAACTGATTGGGCTTCTTATCAGGCCATTGAGGATTGAGGGTATTAAGACTTTTAGCGCTAGGGATGTAGATATCAATTCCCTGCTCCTTCAGGTATTCAGCTACTCGATCCTCCAACATCTGCGACTCCCAACGATTGCCCAAAACAATAACCAGAATCTCTCGGTTCGGCTTGAGTTGGTCATGCTTTAGGTTTTGCTTAATACTGGTTGCAAGTGCTGCTAGTTCTTCACTCCGATTGTTGTAGGTTTTGAAATTTAAGGTAAGCTCATCCCAAAGTTGTGGGATAGGATTTGGGGAATTCCTTGGAGGTCTGTGCAGTGTGATTTGACGACCTGATATAAAACTACCCTCAACCTCGTACCCTACTACTTTCCAATCCTCTCGATCAGTAATACCTGAGAGCATACCTTCTGTGCGTAGCAGTCCCATGCCAATGGCATGAGCAGCAACAAGGATAGGGCCAGGAGTACGATAGCAACGGTGCATGATCTCGCTTTTCTTGATCCCTCCCTCGTAAAATCCGGTTACTAAGCGTTTGAAGGTTGGGTCAGAACCAAATAACTCAGGAGCGGAAGGGATTTTCTGTGAGTCTAAACTTTGAGCTTCGTCATAGGCCCAGAGTAATCGTCGTATATGCGGCTGCTCAGGACTGGCAGGACGTAGTGCTTGATGAGCCATCCAATAGAAAGGCTGCTTGTCTTCAAACTTCAGCTCATTCTCAACTACCAAGTCTTGCCCCTCGTCGATCAAGATGGCATCAAACATAGGTTGAATGCTTGTCGATTGAAGGAGCAATCTACAGGCTTCTGCAAGAGCCTCATTAGGCTGTTGATATCTGGTGTCCGCCGGAGTCAGACGTTCTACATTGTGAGCTTGGCAGACTTTGCCGTACAACCCTGGCTGGTCGTTGGCACCCCAAGCATGTAAGATTCGTAGTTTCTGCTGGACTTTCAGGCTGTACTTGACCTTGTCATCGCTGAAGTGACGCAGCCATTTATCTACCAGTTCAGTAATGGGGGTGTAGAGCGATCGCGTAAAGAACACCAGAGCAATGTCCCAGTCAGGATGCTTCAAATGCATGTGGGCTGCTTTCTGACATAGCAGTGCAGTCTTGCCGGAACCAGCAATGCCACGAATCCGTTGCGGTCCTGGCGGAATCTCCATCCCAATATGAAACTGGTCTATGTCTGCCTGACCTACAATCTGTTGAGCCTGCTCAATTACTGAGCGGCGTGTTGGCCTGTCTACAATTTGAGCTTTAGTTTCTGGTATCGATGGCTCTGAAGGCGTTTGAGGAGGTGGAGGTGGTACTACTGGCCCTCCAATGACTTTCAACAAAAGCTCCCACTGCTCATCACCAAGCTTTGACTTGGCTCCCCATTTGATTGCTCTGTTCTCAATGCGGCTGATTATAGTGAGCCCTTGAAGTTGATTGCCAGTGATAACAGGTGGACTGTTGGGTTGTCTGGAGAAGTCACTATTTTCCCACTCCTCTTTTGTAATAAGAGGAAGAGCGACGATCATCCGCTGAGCGATTTGTTCGCTCAGTTGTGGGTAGCGACCACAATAGCCCATCAACTTGCTCATCTGAAGCTTGGCTTGTTCAAAAGGGGAAATGTAGTCCCTGTAAAAACCTGGCTTCATTTGCCAACGGTGACCTTGAATAGAGTCAATATCATTGAGACGAATCGATTTGACTTCGATTATTACAAGACCAAGCTCTCGATCCACTATGAGAATGTCAGCCTCATAGCAAGACTGACCTGAGAAGATTGGATAGCGCCAAAATCCAATGCATTCCCTAGCACTGAAAGCTTTACGAACCGCTTCCCAGATCTTCTGCTCTCCGGCTTCACCACCAAGACCAAGAGGCTCTGTTTCAATAAATCTACGAATCGGCTCGTTTGCGTTAGCAGGCATCACCCCTACCTGGTCCGTTGCATCACTACTTCTATTCAGTGATAGCTGCAACTGAAACTAAGTTAGCAAACTGTGATGTTTTGTCATTAAGCCTTACTGTCCGGTCACTTCAAGCCTTGTCCTATAAAGATGTTTTCAGGGTGAATGAACCCAATGCGACAATTGAAGCGACCATCCAGGTAAGCGTACAAACCCTCGTCACCCTGGAAGTACAGCGTTAAGTAGTCCTCATCCTGTCGAGCCGAAACAATCTGTGCTCCTTGCTTGGGTGACACCAGGAAGTTAATCCAGTCAGCAACCTTCTGCGTTGGAACACTCAGTTTGCCAAGGCGAGAGCCATCAATACTTTCAACGCTGAACTCTAGCTGGGTACTCATGGACAGTTGATTGTACTCAACAACTCAATACTAGTTCACTTGTACCAAACTATTAGGCATAATTCAACTAAGTTTAGCTTTGAAAAATTTAGTCCCCTCAATCTAGCAAGCCAGCCAGATCAAGGGGGGTAATTATGCCGACATGGACTTTCGTCTCACCGCATCTTAAAGCCATGCTAGCAGATCACCGAATCATCATGCCTGCGCCCACAACTCGGCTCAGCACCTCACCCAGCTTGCTCTTGGGATTAGTCCGAGCTTGCAAGTTTGCGATCGCAGAATCCATCCTTGCATCGTTCACCACCATCTGTTGACGCTGAGCAAAGGGTGATGCTGCAACTTTGGCTGGAGCCAATCTCTCGGCTTGTCGTTGCTGACGAATTGCCATGAGTTCCTGTCCTGCATCAATCTCTTGTTGCGTAGCGATCGCTTTCTCTCGCAGTGCTTGAACTCGTGGGTCAGTTTGTAACTCAGCAGTAGGGGTAAAAGTACGGCCCATTTCTAGCTGTTGAGCATTTAGGTTTTGTCCTTGGGCACGCCCCGCAATTGCTCGAAGCGTTGCATTGGGATTGGCTGGTGCATCAATAGGGACTAAGCCATAATCCCTAGGTCTAACCTGCGATCGCACGTCATCTTTGATCTGATGGGCAGCAACCAGAGAATCAAGGGCATTACTTTCACGGTACAAAGCTTGGCGTTCTGTGGGACTGGTCAGGTTGAAGGGGCTGGCTGTAGCATCGGTTGTTGCAGCAATGCCAGCTTTCAGGGCAGCATCATAGTTGCGATCGAGAACTTGGGTAACAGGTAAACCAGTTGCACGAGCTTGAACGATTGCATCGGGAAATTGACGTGCAAAGGCTTCTCTAGTTAATGATTGTCCAGCCTGGGCATCCTGATGATAGCTGCGTGATGCATCAAAACTTAAGTCTGTTGGGCCAAGCCGTATAGTCTCAACATTGCGGCGAGGAATGCCCGATACCATGGAGATTTGATTATTAGCTGAGGCGATCTGCTCTGCGCGAGAAGGATGCATTGGCAGAGGTTGGGCGAGGATGCTTCGAGGGGCTGACATTATTGCTGCCTCAATGCCACCTCCATACGTTCCTCGACTTGGGAGGGTTGCCCCTCCTATGTCAGGGATAAAGTCGTTCTTAGCTCTTGCCGCGTAAGGTGTAGTGGTTGTCCCTGCCAGTGGCAAGACTTGATACTTCAGCGCCGACTCAACTTCAGCTAATGGATTTTGGTATTGAGTTTTGCTGAGTGCTCGATAGTGATTACCACTTGAATCAGCCTTGATTGGAGCGTAGTTGTAGGTGTTGGCCCCAAGTTTGGAGAAGGGTAATTCCGGTTCCAAGTATTCCGACGCTCTTGGAGTAAGTCTTCTACTGCCCTCGAACTCACCAACCAACTCTTGTCGGTTGCGATCGTTGATGACCATTTGATCGGAAACTGGCATATCTCTATTACCAATCTCCAGCCGAGAAGAGGTGTCAGTCAACCGTCTCCCAAAATCTGCTTCAGCTTGTCGGCTCAGTTGTCCCAGCGTTTGTTCACCGGAAGCTGCGTAATGGAGCGGCTTGCCAGCAGCGGTAAACTTGCGCTCATCCAAGTAGCGATCGCCATCGTGGATATCCTTAATACCGGGACTGTATCTCTGTGAGGCGTAGACACCATCCATCAAGTCATCCAGCCCATACGAATGCTTGTAGTCTGAACCGTGACTGTAGTGCGGCATTGAGGGTCTGAAGCCACTCTCGAAATCATCACGTACCAAATCTCTGTATGGCTTTTCTCGCAGTCCTAGCGATCGGGCCTGACTTGGATCGAGGTCTAGCATTTGCATCTGAGTCAGCCCTAGATGTCCAGCCATTTTGTCCCGGTCAATTCGGCTGAGGTAGTGTCTATCTACTCCCTCACCGAATCGATTTTCGAGATTAGCTAGTGCCTGATTTGTTTCAGCTAATTCCTGATATGCAGCAGCAGTTCCAATTGATAAATTCCGGGGATTAGGATCGGCACCAATGTATTGCTCAGAAAATGCTTGACTCGCTCTCAATCCGTCAGGATCTTGAAATCCTGCGTACCGCTGTCGATTCAACATTTTTGCAGCATTTCCAGCTACCAAATTATCAATTTGTCTTTCGGCAGAAGCTAGAGCTAACTCAGTCATTCTTCGCTTGGATGGATCGAAATTTGGATCGGTCAGCCATTGCCTATATTGAGTGGCATCTAGCTTCTTGTTCGATGCAGTAGTGTCGGGTAACATTGAGTAGCCGACTACTTGCTTAACGTAGCCTGGAGATAAATCAAGTCGGCCCTCGACTAACTCTGGAAATGAGGGAGCATCTAGAGTTTTAAGCTCTCGCAATACCCTCATTGAGCCTAGCCGATTGCGCCCCAAAGCTGGGTCGTTGTAGGCTCCAGGGTATTGAGCCAGCTTGTCTCGCATTGATTGAGGGCGACGAACTTGAAACTCTCGAATTGATTGCTGAGTTTGAGAACTGGGGAGAAGAGAGAGATTTTCGGTGAACATAAAATTGATGACTTGAATATAGAGGTATCGTGCCTTATGTAAAGCTGAAAAGTACGAGTTTTGGGTAACTTCGAAACGATGAAATTACTCAACAAAAAACCCCTAGTTTTTGTAGCGAACTAGGGGTTTTAATGAAGGTTGAAAAAGGTAAGTCTCTATCGAATTACTGGCTTAAACAATGAACCCTTAGAACGCATTGAATTGAGGAGGTTTGTGCGTTCAGATGCAGAGAGTGAGCCTTTAGCAACACACTCGTTAAGGAATCGGCTCATTGATTTCTCGGCAGCGAAGTCTTGCATATCTCGCTTTGCAAGTTCATTCATCAGCGATCGACAAACTCTGAAGACCCGAACTTCCCAGCGAATGCCTCCGCCCTTAAGGTACTCAGCCTTGTAAACGGTAGGGGTAATGCCATATCTATGTTCGATAGCTATTCTGCAAAATGCCTGAGCTTCAGTCTTGCGCTTGAAGCCAATGTACAAGTCGTTTGAGTCGATGTGCTTGGGGTTATCAATAATGCAGGCAGCAATACGGGGGGAAGCTTCGATAAAGAAAATCAGGGTAGATTCGGTTTCTGTGGTGCAAGGGTTTAACATTGTGACGGTCCTCTGTGATAAGGGGATTAGGGAGAGCTAGGTCTTGACGGGCTACTCTCCCTTAGACAGGTTTAGTGACGATTCGAGATGCGCTCTGAGCCTGGTCTAACCGACCTACCAGACAAGGGATGGGAAACTTAAACGTGAACTGGGCCACGACTCGTTTGAACAAAGCTGTAAGGCTGACGAGGTGATGGAGCATTGATTACAGGAGTTGCATCAATCACCCTCCAACCCTTTGATTGAGCGGCTTCAAGCATCCACTCCAATTCATCTGCGCGAATTGTTTTGTAAGGCTTTGGCTCCTCGTTGCCAACCTTAGTGAAGGTGTGAATCACTGGGCCGCTTCTGTAGTAGAGAACCCGCTTAACAGGCTGAGGCTTGGCTACTTGGCGCAGTCCAGCTCTTGCACTAAGGGAAGAAGAGAGATAGGTGGCAACCGCAAATCCATGTTTGCAGCAAGGATTCTCACGTCCAGCATCACGCTGTTTCTGGTGGTCAGGACAGGTGCAGGTATGGCGATCGCCCTCGACTACAACGGTATATGGTGGGGCATCAGGCATAGATGCGCTGCGAACAGAGAAGTGAGTATCTGAGCCAATCCAAGGCGTGATGTTGGCGATGCTCTTGGCTCCAGCCTTTCGGAACTCTATGAAGTCCTGCTCAAAGGCTTTGCGGCTGAGAAATGTGGAGCAACGAGAGCCTTGGGCAGTGCGACGGTATGTAACCTGAACTGCACCGTTTTTCATAACTCGGACTTGCTCAACAATGTCGCATTTAAGGATTCGGCGAGCAGCGGCATTAGAGATGAAGATATTGGATAGCATGGTGGTGTGTTTGTGTGTTGTATGGGCGATCTGTAGCTGGCGATCGCCCTTTTTATTCGCAAAATTCTTCAAGCTGCGTAGCTGCTACTACCTGGATGCTGCGGCTGAGGATACGTTGTACTTTTTCATCCGAGCCTGGAGAGCTGCACCGGATAACTTCCGACCACGCTTGTCTAGGTTCCAATCGGCAGGTAGCTCAACTGCTTGAATCTCAGTGGTTTTTGGGGTGGACGAAAAATCCCGTAGACCTTCTCGCTCAGATGCAGGGGGAAGAAGGCCAGCGATCGCGGGGGTTGTGAGCAGGAATTGAGGCCGAACCACATTCATCGGCTTGAGTTCAGCTTCGAGGTAAAAAGGAATCTCGTGATCAAAGACTTCCACCATGAAGTAGTAGAAGTCAGGCAAGAGCATCAATGCTTGAAACACATAGGCCAGTGCATCGTAGGCAATGTTGCGGAAGTCTTCAGCCAGCACTTCAGGCTCGTGTAGTAGAGCATAGCTATCGAACATCAAGCGATCGCGAGTGAGTTGCATGTCTTGGTGGGCTTGGTCTTGAAGGATAGCGGTCAGCTTCTCACTGTGGCGAACTGCAACTTGACCGAAGAATGCGCCGACGATTAATGCGGAATCTGCAATTTGAAATGCAACTTTTTCAACAGATAGTACGTTCATTTGAATCTCCTTAATGCCGCTGTATGTGTCGAGGTGCGGCGGATAGCGAGGGCTGGGCTTGAACCAACCTGTCAGCCTGATTACTGACTCACTAATTCTCCAAAACTACAATTTCCCATTCAGCCGAAGCGCAGCGAAGGCACTACCTCGATACTGAACTGGGATACCAGAACCTATTTAGTTATCAAGGTTCACTTGCTTCAATTTAGTTTATGCCATTATATATGACGGGGTAAAGGTCATTTTGCCCAAAACCAACAAATCTTCATAAAAAGCTGGCACAATGAAACCGCTATATATGACGGGCTTCATTGAGTGGTGTGTACCTAGGGGTGATAGTGGCGAAGAAAAAAGCGAGACGCGACTTTGAGACTAGATTCAAACCAAAACCAGGCTCATTGGCTCCAAGACCAATCAGCGTGTACCTGCCAAAAGAACTTGATGAGTTTGTGCGATCGCTACCTAACCGAAGTGACTGGTTGCGGCATGTGATAGCCGAGGCCGCTGAGAGGGAAAAACAGAAGCAGCCTGATAGCGACAAGGACTAATCAATGAAGTTTAATGGGTGCAACTGCGAACCTACCAAAGCCTATGTAGAGCTAAGCATCGATCGCTTCACAGCCGAGAATTTCGCAGGGCTTAGCTGGGAAGATCGAGGAGAGTTGCCACTTAAGGGAGGCATTTACTTTGTTGAGGTTAACTTCGGCATTGCCTATGTTGGACAGGCAAAAAACCTACGAAGTCGTTGGAAAAGTCATGAACGGCTTGCAGAAATAAAGGCGTTATATCAGGAAGCTTTCATCCGTTACCTAGTGGTTGAAGACCCTGATGAAAGAAACCGGATGGAGGCAACCTTAAACAAACACTTCAATCCCCCTTGGGACGGCAGAGTGTGGAGGAGAGTCGAAGAATCACGTTGGGGTAAGCTATCCAAGTGGGAATGGTTCGGCTATCCAATCGAAGTCTTTAAGAATGAAACCAAGTTTGCATATAGATTTTTTGCTCCATACGATCCAGGTTCTAAAACCTCAAACTCTTGCTCTTTTTCAACTCACAGAGAAGCTTTAGAAGCTGCCAAAGAGCATATTGAGCTAGAGTACACATCCCTATCTGCTGAGCGATGGATTGAAGAGAGTGTTAATTCCAGGCTCATCACAGTGCAGTTGCACGATACTCTATGCAAAATCCTTCCACCTCTATTCCCTGGCGATTTCAAGAGTCCTTTGGAGCCGTTCTCTATCACAAGGGATGTATGGGAATTAGAAACAGAAGGAGCTATTGACGAGGCTTAAAATCTGGGCATCCTTCACACGGCCCCTCTGGATTTACAGCGCATCGTACATGAGGCGATCGCGCTGAATGGGAACAGTTGGGATCACCTAAGGACTTTTGCAAGGCTTCCACATCAGCTCTCAATCGAGCCTCCCTTGCAGCTATCCATGCTTTGTGATTCTGCCATCGTTCCCACGTTCTAAATACGCCTAGGGGGAAGCAGATTGCAGCAGCACCAAGGGCAATCGGAACTGTGATTGAACGCGGCCCAATGTTGAAACGAACGCAGAGGTAGAAAATTAAAATGACGAGGAGAAGGTAACCATCAAAGGTAAGGCGATAGTGCCGCACAAAGGATCGAATGGCTTGTTGAATTCGCATGATTAAAAGCCCACTTCTTCCACTAAGCTACAACCTTCTTCCCCGGTAGGCCGACTGCACACTAAGGCGATCGCGTTTCCTCCCCCACCTCAATCGGGAACTCTAAGCCTGCCCCTCTTGGTGAAAGTATGAATCGATCGCCCTCGTCTCTCCCGCTCCTCTCCTAGCCCAAGTAACTATTTCGGGTACTGAGTGAGCATATAAGACCAATAGCAAGCAAATTGGAAGGACTAATCGCTAAATAAGGGGTGCTTAAT
Source organism: Trichocoleus sp. FACHB-591 (assembly GCF_014695845.1). Classification (NCBI taxonomy): domain Bacteria; kingdom Bacillati; phylum Cyanobacteriota; class Cyanophyceae; order Leptolyngbyales; family Trichocoleusaceae; genus Trichocoleus; species Trichocoleus sp. FACHB-591. The sequence continues at coordinate 14,232 of NZ_JACJPA010000009.1, read as the reverse complement.
ATAATGCAAATGATGCAAGGAATATACAAAAGGCTTAAGGGAGAGACTAGCTCAGCAGCTTATCGTTGTCATCTAGTAATGCAGGATGGAGTATGCTTCAAGACTGTTTATTTACATGTCCCTCCGCAGCTAAATCATTATATTGAAATTCTCGATGCTCAAGGAAAGTACAGTCAGTATTCAGTTTTGGCTGTAGTTCATACAGCCCACGAGGCGCGAATCTTCGGCTCCTATTCTGCTAGCTGTCGCGTCAACGTTTGCAGAACCCACTAGAAAAGAGAGGCAACGCCTGAATCACAATCAGTGATTGCAGCAGGAACTGTCACACCGAATCATCTGCCCAGCCACAGTGCCTACAATCCCAGTGCACTCTTGGAATTTCCGAAGCAATGCCAGTCTCACACTGAGGGCATCGACCTGTAAACATTGGGTGTGAGTCGAGGAGTGCCAACTTTTCCAAGCGTGACCACCGCTGCTCTGGAGTCACGATCAGCTCACCGTTATAGTAGCTGGCTCCTTCAGGCTCCCAAAGCTCCTCTGGATCGGCTGTAGGATCGTGCTGGAAATCCAAGCAAGTATCACTACTCGTACCCTCTGGATGCACAGTACAGACCAGATGGGGATTGTGAGCATAGAGGATACAGCGATCGCACTCTGGAACTTTACGGCTCATCAATCCTCATCCTTCACTTCTAACTGATAGATCCGGTTGGAGGGGTGTTCTGCCATTAAGCGCCAGTAGTAGCCGTTGGGTGGTGGCTGTACCTGGGAGCCACAACGGTAAAGCAAGGTTGGCTCGTCCCGCCTAATCCCATCCTTGACTGCTTTTTCTAGTTGGGGATCGGGTGCCGCATCGTTGTACCAAACAATGTGAGCGGTGCCGAAATACCCAGCATTTAGAAGACTTGCGAATAGCCACTCCATGATGAGCTGCATCTCTTCTATTGGGATGCCAGACTCACCTTGCCCATAGCTTTCGATGGTAGGGGTAGGAGGATTGCTGTTTGATTGGGGCAGCAAGGGTGCTAGGAGGGAACGAGCGAGGGTCAGGAGTCGGCTCATGATCAGAAATTGTGAGGGCTGGACTCAAGATGCCCAATCACTGTAATTCGAGAACACTGGGTATTTTAGTGAGCGATCGCTTAAGCAAAAGCAATACATCTATGTAGCAATTTTTACAGGAAAGCTAATTTATTTTTTTGATGAGACATTCTGACTCCATTATGTTCTTTCAGTAAAAGCACAGGAACTACGGAGGACTTTAGAGAAAGCATAAGCACAAACTCTATAAGTATTACCAAGGAGTAGCTCATGCTTTTATCTAAGAAATTTTCAATGTTTGCTGGGGTAACTTCCATCGTTTTGGGAGTGACTGGAGTTGCTCAGGCGGAGAGCCTTCTTGTAGGTGGGCCTGGCTACTATGGCGATTGCGCTCCTTTCGGATGTGTAGCTCGATACCAGCAGGTTTATGATGCAAGTCTTTTTTCTGGCCCTGCGAACATTGATGCGATATCGTTCTTCAGTTCGTACTCGCAAGCAGTTGATCCAGCAAATTACACCTTCAGCTTTTCGACAACAAATAAGCTGGTGAACGAGCTTTCTAGTATCTTCGCTGAGAATACAGGGGCCGACAGCAAGACTTTCTTTTCTGGAGCTTTAGGTGGGCCTATTGGAATTGAGAAGCTTACGATTAGTGGAGGTAGCTTCTTTTATGATCCTTCCAAGGGTAATTTGTTGCTAGATGTTGCTAAGGCTGGGAGCAATAATAACTTCTCCGCTTGGTTTGACTATCGGTCCGATTTCGATAAATTTAGTAGAGTATTCTCATTTGAGCAGTCGAACGAAGGATCTACTAATTCGAATTACGGTCTTGTCACAGAATTCACAACTTCTAAGCCACAGCAAAGCGAGAGCGTTCCCGAGCCAGGGATGATCGGAAGCCTTTCTCTGCTTGGACTGGGAATGATTGCTTCTGGTAAAAAACTAGCCGCTCAGAAATCGGCATAGAAGCTAAGCAGATCCCAAAGGTTTTCGTACTTACCTGAATTGCCAGGAAGCGTGATTCTAAACCTCTTCTAAAGGCTGAAACCCCACTTCCTCGGTTGTTGAAGTGCTTCTGGAAGTGGTTAGAAGTACTTCTAGAAGTGGAAGCAGGAAGTGAATTGGAAGTGACTGGAAGTAGTGAATTGGAAGTACTTCCAGAAGTGGTAGTAGAAGTACTTCCCTCCCGCTTCCCCCTCAAGCTGATGACTGAAGGGTAGCCTTGGACAGCTCTTCGCAGTAGCTCTCAAAGCTTGCTATCAGTGAGTTTTCCTTGAGGAATCGGCTCACCTGGGAATAAGCTTCAGTCCCGTTTGGAAAGGCAGAATACATCATATAGATCTTTCCTAAAACCCAGGTCTGATAGTGAGTCAAGGGCTGTCGGCGCTTTAGTCTTGGAAACTCCCAGATGATGTCCCGATAGTCACTAACGTGAAAAATTGCAACTTTCTCATAGGCAAGTAATGTGGTTCTACTAACGCCAAGCTGCTTAGCAATTTCCGTTCTGGTATAAAGCCTTCGATTTGGCGGCAAGTCTTTTCGCTTGTCTGCAAGCCTTGGTCTGGCCATATCAATCACCTTCTGCTCCTAAACGCTTTACAACCACTGAACAAAATGGGGTTTTGGTTTTTTGAGAAGTGGTTCGGAAATGGTTCTGTCATAAAAATCCCCGACTTTCGCCGGGGGATAGTGAGTCTTATTGTGAGAATCAAGCTGCGATCGCAACGACCTCGACCTGATTGATGGGTGAGCAGTCAAGCAGTTCTTGCTCAGATAGCACTGAGACAAAAGGGCCACCATTGCTCACCTGGTAGCACCAACCAGGTTGAAGCTCAAGCTGTTCCGCTGTTTCCTTGCAGTAGTGATTGAGTCCGATAATTTGCATCGTTGTTCCATCGATCTCAAGCTTCCCAAACAGTGGGAACTGAGGGATCGGAATTGATTCAGGCAGGATAATGGAGACGGTATTAGGTTTTGATTTGATTTCAAACTGCATGTGAGTCTCCTACCCTAACTTGCGATCGGTAGTAGTTCAGGTTCTGCTGCTTGGGCCTGCTGCGATTGCTGATATTCCCTTGCTAGGCGACGCAAGTAGCCTTCGGTGTGAATATGCCCCATGTAGTCAGCCCGTTGCCTGTTCCGTTTGTTGTCCACCTCAAATTTCCAGAAAATGTGGCACCACCAGCCCTGGTTATCAGGATGCTCGTAAATGGTTTCAGAACGCTGGGCAGAACAATACTCCAACCCAACTACGATCGCCACAACATCGGGGGCAATTGGCACCTCTTCAAAGAGACTAAAGGCAGGTAAAGGCACTTTCTTTGGAATGGTGGCGCAGATAGTTCTGTTGGAGATTTTGGCCCTAGAGGGCTGAACTAGAAAGACTTCTGGCATGATGAGATTACTCCGATGAATTGCATATTCGGACTGAGCCGACCCTTGCCGTGGAAAGTTGGGGTCGGTTCTATTTTTTGCCAGCTACAGTATCAAGCTGTAGCTAACTGTATGCTACAGTATCTTAAAGGGCAATACAACAGTAAACAATAAAGGAGGTATGATGCTGGCAGTATCGAATCAATCCAGTAACTTGATGGGCAGAAGGCAACTTGATGCAGTAACGGCCTACTTGCCGACTGAGATTAAGCAGAAACTAGAAGCGTGGGCGCACTCTGAGGATCGGAGTGTAAGCTACCTTGTGGCACGCCTAATTACAGAAGCTGTAGAGGCTAAAGAAAAACAAAGTAACGAAAACACCCCAGCATAGTAATTGAGGCCAGCATGAATGCAGAACGAATCGAACGGCTAGATTACCAAACAACACATCCGCTGAGAGGTGCTGAGGGTGGCAAAAAGTGCAATCGTTGATCGCGAACTTTGGGCAATTACCCTTTATGTCGCACGGGATCTACCTAGTGAATCCTTAAAGTCCAAGATTAAAAATAGTTTTCAGCAGGATAAATGGGATCAGATTCGAAGCACACTTTACGCTGTTGGTGTTAGTTGGTGGACAAAAGCTTCATTTAAAGATAATCCTCTACATTCCTGGCTAGATGGAGGTTTGATAAGTCAGTGGGAGTTTGATTATTACGAAGGGCTGACAAGTGTATTCCAAAATTTATGGTTTCTTATACAGGCATCTGAGCCTTTCGTACGAAAAGAAGCATGTCAGCAAGGCATAGCCTATCCATTTGAAAATGCAGAATCCAGAGCAGCAGCCTTATTCAAAGAGATTGTGCAGGTAGATACGGATAGTGCATTTCTAGAGTGCCTAAACTACCTTGAAGCCTCTGCACCCAAAACAGAAGCAGCTCTGCGTATCTTTGCCACACGTATTGCAGGTGAGGACGAGAGTAGATTGAAAGTTTACAAAAAAAGACTCAAAGGAAAAACTCCTGGACAGCTCTCTACACAGTCTCTACCTGGCTGGAGAAATCAAAACTTCTGGCTGAACTTTGTCTTTGACGTTTGCGAAATAAAAGCAAGATCAAACCAGGACATCAAGAGTAAGCTCAATCATTGCTGTCACGCCTTATCAAATTGGGCTGAAATATTAGCTAAAGCCTGTAGGAACTGGCCGTCTTATTCATATAGTCCCGGAAGCGGAGTTATTAAATCTGGGACAGCTAGGGGAGGAGCCTATTCTTAATAAATCTTTACATCTGTAACAAGACAAGGAGGTCAGGCAAATTAAAACTTAAGCTAAAACAATAACCCCCGCATCGCTGCGAGGGTCATTATAAAATCTTGCCACTGGTCAGGTGGGCTGAAACTCCAAAACTACCAGGCAAGGAACTTAACTAATCCATCCCTTAAAAGCCAAAGCAGTGTGTACCACCACACCGAAGAGGCTAAAGGGCTAGTCTTATCTGGGCATAGTGGTGCCCATTACTTACTATGATCACCGCAGATTCAAAAACTTTCAAGCATTTTCTTCCCCGTTCTTATTCTAAGGGTAAGACTCGCAAGTTTCAAGATAAGACCAAAAACGCTACTGAAAAGCATCAGGAGCAGAAGATTCCTGCAAAAAGAAGCAAACCGCAATACCTAGGGCCAGTTCGCCTAACCAAGTCGGTTGTCGCCTCAATATGCTGGTGGGCGCGAACTGACGGGGGGGATTCTCCCGAAGGATTCATGCAAGTCTTCGAGGGCAACGGGTACCCCCAGCTTAGATACCCACACTCCGAAGAGGCTCTTGAGCATCCACACTTACTGAATACGAAAACTCGTGATCGCATTGCAGCGGTATTTGTAGACAAAGACGGACAATCCGCTCCCGTGTGGATTGATCTGAAGCGGGAGGCTCTGATCCAATGAGCCAGTACACCCCTACCCGCAAAGGTAATCCTTGCCAGATTTGTGGAGATACCAAATCAAAATGTCGAGAAACTGAAGGAACCGTCGCGCTATGCATGACATTCAGTGAGGCGATCGGAGCACCCAACGTCCCAGGTTTCAAGTTCATCGGACGAAGCAGAAATGACCTCTGGGGCAAGTGGATTGTAGATGATAGTCAGAGCTGGAGTGAGCAGCAACGTGAAGAGTGGAAGCGCACCCAGACAGCGCAACGGCAGCTACGAGTCACTAAAGAGAGGGAGAAGCACACTCGCTCACTGTCAGCTAAGGAACGCGACCGCTACTACCGCAAGCTTCTAAATCAACTCATCTTAAATCCTGCTGACCTGGAAGACTTACATCGTCGTGGACTAGCAGATGAAGAGATTGAAGCCGCTGGATTCAAATCTGTTGAGCAGTGGCATGAACTAAAATCTCCAGTCTCCAACCTACTGCCAGGAGTTAATCTTGACGGACTAACCCTCAATACTCAAGCTGGCTACCTTTGCCCAATTCGGAATGTTGACGGGCTAGTTGTTGGTTGCCAAGTCCGATTGCGGCAATCACAGGATGGACGCTATCGCTGGCTAACTAGTGCTACCAAGAAGCGTCAAGATGGCCCTCAACCACATTTGCCTAATGGTGAGCTACCGTTGGCAGTTTACCGACCCGCTAAACTAACTCGGCAGGAGATTGCCCTAGTTGAAGGAACTGGCCCCAAGCCTTTTATCACAGCTCAAAGGTTGGAAGCGATCACTGTTGGGGCAGCGGGTGGGCAGTTCTCTGGCAGCCCTCAAACACTCAAAGCAAGTTTAGAGAAGCTTGCTGCTGAGTTGGGTACTAATACGATCACCTTCTACCCAGACAGTGGAGCGATCGTAAACCGAAATGTACTAAGGCAATACGAGAACACCTGGGAACTTCTACTAGATTGGGGCTACACAGTTCAGGTTGGTTGGTGGGGGCAGGTATCAAAAGCAGATCCAGATATTGATGAACTGCAAGATTTAAACCTTATCGAGTTCATTAGCCCTCAGAAATTCCTGAAAGATGGAAAGCGGGAGTATTGGTGTGGCTTCTACAGAGAACAGCGTAGAAAGATTGCTCAGCACTCCTTCACTTACAAGCCTGATGCTTTGGTGAGCGATCGCTTCTTACCTAAGTTCCATCTATCCGACTTAAAGCCTGGAGTCACTGTAGTTAAAGCACCTTGGGGAAGCGGCAAGTCCTCTAACATCCTGTCTCCCATTGCTAGAGATGCCCGAAGTGCGGGATACGATGTAATGCAGGTTGGGCATTTAAATAGCTTGCTGGAAAATACCGCTCCCAAAATGAAGCTGGATACTCACCGAACTGTAAAGGATATTGGATCGGTTGGCCGCAATTTAGTAAACCTGAGTACCCATCCCAACCTCGCAATTACCTTGCACTCACTCGGCGCGATGGTAGATGTATCTAAAAGAACCAAACCATTGCTACTCCTCATTGATGAGCATGAGCAAGTCTTCCAAAGTCTGTCAGATCGGCAGAATACTACGCTCAAAGGAGAGTTGAGGCAGGCTGCGAGACTAAAGCTTGAGCATCTAATTCGTGAAGCTAAATACGTTCTGTTGTCTGACGCTGATGCCTCAGATGTCCTTGTAGATTACGTTCGCCATCTTAGAGGTGAGGATAGAGTTCGTATCATTCAATCCACCTTCAAAGTAGGGGAAGGGAGACTGCCCATTGAAATCAGCACGGGGAAGGACCCAAGCGAACTAATCAAGAGTTTCTTGGACTGCTTGCGTGCTGGTGGTAAAGCAATATTCTTTGTCAGTTGCCCTCAAGAAATCCGCTCAATTGTGGAGCAAATCAAAGCCGACCCTGAACTTCAAGAACTTAAGGGGCAAGCAGTTTACGGTGATGTAACAAGTGAGCCGGAAGTTGCCCGTTTCATTGAGTCGATTGATAAGGAGTACATCAAACTAGACTGGCTAATCCATTCAAGTTCTTTGGGAACTGGAGTGGATCTCAATAAAGAACACTTCACCCATCGTTTTGCCCTCGTTCGTGGTGGAGCACTAAGTGCAACTGAATGTTGTCAAGCAATGTTTCGCTATCGACCTGATGTGCCCACACTCATCTGGGTTACTCCGATGACTCAAAATAAGGAATGTGATGCTGAGGAAATTCTGAAAGCATTGCAGTACAGGGAATCCACTACATTCGATACTCTAAGATGCTCAAGAATTGCTGGCATTCAGGCGAGTGCAACTGGTGAAATCAACCTAGATGATCGGCCTTTCCTAGATCTCTACGCAAAGCTTACGGCTCGGAAGAATGCTAGTCTTTCCAACCTCCGCGAATCAATCTATGAGGTACTTGAAGCCAGTGGTTATAGCCTGAAGTTCAACGAGCCAGTCAGCTACCAGGATATTAAAACCACGCACCGGGAGATCAAGAGAAAGCTTGATAAGGAAGATTGTGAGGCGATCGCCAATGCTCGTGTTCTAAGTGATGAGGAATTGAGTGAGAAGGCTAATTCATTCACCCTTACATTGGCCGATCAGCAAGCGGTTTGCAAGGCATTACTACATCGCGATACTGGCTTAGAAGTTACGCCTGAGTTAGTGAAGATTGACGATGAGGGTAGATGGCGTAAGGGCGTAAAGCATCTTGAGTACTTGCTTTCAGATCCAGCTTTAGCAATGTTGGATGATGTCTTAGATCAAAAGAGTAATCCCATTGCAAGCGATCGCTCACATTACACGCTCAAAAGAAACTTGCTAGCTGACTTGGGCATTAAGGGATTTCTTGAGCCTGGTCTGGAGTGGCGAAAAAGTGACCAACTGCTCGTTCAATTTGCCGATCGCTGCCGACTTCGAGCACATGACATCAAGACTATCTGGGGCTTCAACATTCCTCAAGATTCAAGGAAGCTGAGCGATGTGCAAATTCTAGGTGAGTTCTTGCGGCGACTAGGGCTTGCCACTCTCTCCAGGCAAGTTGGAGCAGGCAAGGATCGAGAGCGACTGTATTGGGTCAATCCAGAACGCATGGAATTGTGCAAACGAGTAATCGAGCACAGGCAGAAAAGGCGGCAAGAGCATACCCTCACCTTAAACTCCCTCAGTTCCGAGGGGAGTCTAACTGAGGCACACCCCTTGAGCACACCCCCTCCACAACAGCTCAGCGAACCCAGACACACCCCCCCTTATATATACACTCCATCTTCAGGGGGTGTGTCTAAATTTGAATCACCTATCCCCCTTGGTCCCTCACCAACATTAACCACTCAACAAATTAGTCTAAAACCTGGCGATCTCGTAATTTGGAAGGCACTATCAGGGGAATGGGAAGTTGTCTGGGCTGGTACTGCCATAGCGGGAGTTCGACGAGTGGGTGAGGATTTAGATTGGAGGGTTGATTTAGCTGATTTAACTCCAGTTGAGCAAGGGGCGAGGTAGTAGGATGAATGATTTTGAGTTTGAGTTACGACTCCTTGAAGGCGATCGCAATCGGCACACGGCAATCATCCGCGATCTAAAGCGAGAGTTGCGGGAAGAACGGGAGGGGCTGAAAGAAGGAAGTAAACGTCTGGTGAGAAATGAGCAGGATAGGCCAAGGAGATGACTACAAAAGTGGATTGTGATGCCTATGAATGGATAGAGCTTTGCCAGTCAGAGGCAGGAGATGAGCACTTCATAGATCCTCAAATAGTATCTGTGAAAGGGAGCGTAGTTGAGGTTCGGCGCTCAGTGATATTTGCTCAGCCTGATCGGACTCGATGGGGTGCAGTGGCGGGTAGTCAGAGCTTAGAGCGTGTGGATTTAAGTACTGGCACTTGGTCTACTCAGAAGGAGGTTCTGATTGGTCTAGAGGGACAGGTATTAAACATCAACGAACAGGTTGATGGAAATGAGCTTCCTAGTCTTCCTGGCTCAGTCAATGCAGCAGGGCTAGCATTCCTCCGTGCCCTACTACGCAATCGCAAACGACAGCAATTGAGCATCAAGCGTCGGCACAAAAAGCATTTGTTAAAACGTACAAGGAGCAACAACAATGAGCACTAATTTTCAAGACGAATTAAAGCGGGTTCAGCGGAAGGTTGAAGATCCTAGCATTGGCTTTGAGGTTTTCGGGCGCAGATTCGTCAATCCACTAGGCAACAAGGAATCCAACGTTAGAGATTTCGTCACGAAGAACGAGCTTGCCCAGTTTGACAGCGATGGAAGCTTAAGCAGTAAGCTATCAAACTCTGCGCCGAATGACTGGGATGAGATTGCCGAAGACTTCGCTGGTCGTCAAGCTGCGGCTGAAGGAACTCGAACTAGGGCAAAGAAGGAAGCACTTGGCGATCGCACTAGAGAATTCCAAGACCAGGAAGCCTACGAAACTCGACAGCAGGCTCGGAACCTAGCCAGTCAACGCACCATCATGGACAAGCAGCTAGAGGGGCAGAAGTACGGGGCTGACATTGGCTTGCGTGGCATTGAAGCACAGACTGGAGCATCAACCAGGCAGGCTCAAATTGGTGCAGATGCAGCAGTTCGACAGGCTGAGATTGGTGGTCGGTACAATGTCCAAGGCCAGGAAGTTGCGGGACGCTACGCTCTCCAAGGGCAAGAGGTCATGGGCCGCTACAACTTGGAGGGAACCAAGGTTGGGGCAAGAGCGCAAGTTCAAACCGCTCAGATTGGTGCCAATGCCAGCCGGGATGTGGCTAACATCTCTGGTAATTGGAACTACCGCACAACAGACTTAACCAGCGGTCGTCAGCTCCAAGGCCAGCGTGAAGGATTAGCATCTGACGAGAGACGACAGACTCAGAACTTATTGGCTAGTCGACAAGCTCAAGGTCAGGAGTACAAGCGACAAGAGGCCAGTGAACTACTCCAGGCTAGATTGCAACGTGGCGATAGTGGGCGGAACTTCTTGCTCCAAGCAGTTGGTGGCAAGCAGTGGTTCCGGTAGGTTAGGGGCGATCGCCTCAGTGAAGAGAGGCGAAATTTGACGTTCTAATCGACATTTAAAGGCAGCAGACAGACCTTTTTATTTTGTTTGGCAAAGTTTAGAAGCGGTGGTATCAAGGTCGGCGCAGTGATATATTCCCCGATTTTCATCTAAAAGCTTGAAAGGTTTGATAGATATGCCCAGATGGACAGCAGAGGCAAGAGAAAGACAGCGGCGACTAATCAAGGAATGGCAGCCTTGGGAGAGTAGTACTGGCCCCAGGACTGAGCAGGGTAAGGAAATCTCCAGTCAGAATGCGCGTCGGGTTAGCATATCGGATACAGAGCTGATAGGCGGACTCCGAAAGATTCGACACGAACTGGGCGCGATCGCTAGGATTCAGCACAGGCAGCGGATTGATGAAGCGTGGGATGCAGTGATTGCATCATTTAATAAGTAAGAATTTGAGAGAATGAGAGAAAACCGAAACGAACTATTCAAATTCTCGCAACTCTGATGCTGAAATCTCGGTGCAGCGAACATTTGATAACTGAGAGAGATTGAAGAAAATGTCAGACTGGATCAATAGCGGGAAGAATTTAGCCTTGCTCTGAGAAACATTAATGCTGCAGATTCACCGCCTGATTGCTTGGGATGATGAGGTGGTACGTGAATACGTGCTTGATGCTCCCACTTATTTGATTGGTAGAAGTCCCAAGTGTGGCATCCGCTTCTCTTCACCCTATGTCTCTCGTCGCCATGCCACCTTGGTACAGCGCTTCCGTGAGGATGGAAGTAATTACTACCACATTGTGGATGGTAGCAGCAAGAATAGGCCGAGTATGAATGGATCGATGATCAACGGGTATAAGCTCCAAAGCCACGATTTAGAAGATGGAGATGTGGTTGTCCTTGGGGCGAGAATGCGATTTCGGTATTTTGTAAGAAAAATAGAAAATGGGGCCACTGATAAATGCAATTTCCTCCTTAAGTGCTCCCAGACCTGGGATGACCTAGAAGAAACTAGCTGGACGCTTGTACGGTACTGCTTGCAATGCCAGCAAGAGGTGTTTCACGCTGAAGAACTTTGGCATTTGCTGTATGCACCAGACAGCTATAAATGCTTTTTTGTAAAGCATCTACTACCTGAAGAAGAGCAATCATAGCCTTAGAAGTGGGAAGGGCGGCATTCTGCGATCGTCTCTATTTTCGCCTTGGCTTAATTTCGTCAAGGTGATTTTCTATATTTTCGCCCACGCCCCACGTCACTCCGGCGCTGGCTTCGGGACGGTCCATAGCCCCTCGGACGGCTTGAGCTGTCCAACGAGCTTCCCATCCTCGAAGATCGTCACTTTCCGATAATTCGCTCTCGGCACTTGGATGGCCAGGAAGAACTTGAACTGCGCAGCGTCAACGTCGGACTTTGGGCGCTTCAGTCGATAACGCAGCGTCAACTCCCCAGCTTTGGTCGTCACCCGCTCGACTTCGAAGAGTCGGTCCGCCTTCGACGGATCGGGAGATGCAGCGAACACGTGTGCCACCATGAGGATTTGACTCTTCTCGTACAGACTCGCCTCCGGATGGAACGGGCGGGGGTCACCAGCGATCGGTGCGGGATGGAACACCTGGTCGTACTCCTGGGGCGTCCGGATCAGCGCGTAGAATCGCGGCTCGGCCTGTTCGTCCCAGTTAACCGGGAAGTTCTGGTACGCATACATCGGGATGCGATTGTAGCTCTCGGCACATTCCCGCGCCATCCCTGTGCTGCCCATGACCACCAGGAAGCTGGTCGCCACGCCGAGGACAATCGTCTTTAAGGGTCGCATAACTGAGTCTCCATGAAGGAACGGTGTGGCATTGCAACTAGGCACTAAGTAACGCACCTACCAATCTGTGAGGCTGGCAATCTAATACCTTAAAGCTCTAATATCTTTCCCAAGACTGTGACAAATTAAGCTATTTGAGAATTCTCATGCTAAGTCAGTAAGCTAGGAAATTGGCCGTCGAAAATTTAATCCTTCTGTAAGCAACATCAATGCAGCAGATCCATTACCTGGTTGTTGAATACGAGAAAAACCGCCGAGAATTCGTTCTTAGTAATCCTATTTACTCAATTGGGAGCGATCCTAAATGCGATATTTGCCTAATCTCCCAGCTTGTTTCTCGCCGTCATGCTACTTTAGTGCGACTCCCTCACAAATACGACAGCTATTACTATCGGATTGTTGATGGCAACCTCAAGGGCAAACCTAGTGCGAATGGCTTCTTAATTAATGGTCATAAGCTGCAAGCTCATGACCTACAAAATGAAGATGTAATTATATTTGGGCCAGGAGTTCAGGCTGGTTACGCTGTAAGAGCGATAAATTGATTGAGAGGTGTACTTTTCTTTTTCCAGTGTTTGCAAAACTGGAACGCTTAATAATCAGAATGCCTGATGTAAGCGATTTGGCTTACTGGAGAATACACTACTTCAATCACGTCCAGTGTTGGAAATTGTTTTGCGTAGCACTGGACTTGTCCTCCAATCTCAAGTTTTGACGGCTTCCACCAACTCCTCTCGGGATACGAGTCTATATTTGGGGGCGAATCTATATCTATTAACGATGGATCGCACTCATAGTCTGCAACTAGTTTGCCAGACTCTAAGCGCAGGTTCCTAGCGAACTGCCTAATATTTGATGAGTTCATCTTAAAACGGCAGTAGTACCCATAGCCGTCTCCGCTTAACCCATTGGTGAAACAACGGAGATTGGAAACTTTGCCGACACGACCTAAGTATTGAATGTAAAACCCAGCATAAGTCGGGATCGCACTACCCGAATTCAATAGAGGTGGAACAGCGAATACAAGGAGCTCGATATAAGCAATGAGGCAAAGAGGAACAGCGACTGCACAAGCAATAAGTAGTCGCAGAGAAATGAAACCACGCAAGTTTTGATTCGATAGCTTCGCCATTGCAACTCTCTGTGAAGTAGCACCAAGCTAGCAAATCTCCAATACTCAAGCTTGCACTGGGACATAAAACAAAGCGTTAAAGGTTTTACCATCTTTCCTGAAGTACCCAGAAAGCCCCATAAGATATTGAAGAGGTGCAGCTTTTGGGAGGCGAGACGTGCGCGTCAATATCTTTGTGTGCTTAATTGGGCTGTTGTTGGCCCTATCAGGATGCGCGATCGCTCCTCCGATTGAAAGTCCACCTTCAGTTCCAGCGCCAGCTCCGATCCCTTCACCCTCGCCACCGACTTCTAGAAGTGTTCACTTACGACTGGGCAATCCTAGTAATGCTGTGGCTGATGTAGCTAAGCCAGATAACTACTTGATGGTGAAGCCGCAGTACGCCTTGTCCTACAATCGCAGCAAAGGTACTCCGAACTGGGTGAGTTGGCAACTGAATTCCAAATGGTTGGGAGAGGCGGAGCGACAGAATGATTTCCGCCCAGACCCCCAGCTTCCAACGGGTTGGTATCGGGTGACTCCTAGAGACTATACAAACAGTGGTTTCGACCGCGGCCATCTCACTTCATCGGAGGATCGAGGCGGGACAGTTGAGGCAAACTCTGCCACCTTCCTGATGACCAACATCATTCCTCAAGCTCCAGACAATAATCAGGGGCCATGGGTGGCGTTGGAGGAATACTGCCGAGATTTAGTCAGGCAGGGGAAAGAGCTTTACATCATCGCTGGAGGCAGGGGCCAAGGTGGTGTGGGTGGAAAAGGTGCAATGACCACGCTGGCAGTAGGCAAGGTTGTGGTTCCAGCCAGCACCTGGAAAGTAATTGTGGTGCTCGACAAGCCAGGTGCCGGACTGAAGGGCATCACTAGCAAGACGCGAGTCATTGCAGTGGAGATGCCAAATCGACAGGGGATTAAGAGGAATAGCTGGCAGTCCTTCAAAACCTCGGTGGACCAAATTGAAGCGAAGAC
>NZ_JACJPA010000089.1:0-29385 GCF_014695845.1 Trichocoleus sp. FACHB-591 | reverse complement strand
GCGACAACCGTGCTCGGAGCCTGCCTAGGCGAGGTGGTTGTTGCCCTGTTGCTTCAGGAAGTTGAGCAAAAGCGCATGCTGTTACAGCAGCAGGGGTGGGAGGTTCAGATTACAAGGTGCAAGATCTGAGCCTTTAAGGAACGAATATCGTTCGTGAGGGATGGAAGAAACATAACGGTCGGTCATCCCTTATTGTTCTACAGTTGAGACAATGTCCTGACAGTCAAGACCGCTGTTTCACTGGTGTGATTGCACCCGTATCTGAGCCTGGTTCTAGAGGGTCGTGCTGAAGACATTGGTGAAGTGACCCTCACTATCCCGTTTAGGAGATTGTATGTACAGTACCCTTTAGGTCAGGGCAGGTTTGCTAGCGTTCCATAAGGATGTGGGGTATGAGTGAATCCAATCGTGAGTTCGCTGTGATGAACCCGGATGCAGCAAGCATCGACCTGGGAGCGGAGCACCACTGGGTAAGTGTCCCTGAAGAGCGTGACTCCCCGTGTGTGCGTCGCTTTGGCTGCTTTACGGCTGAGCTCTATGCAATGGCAAACTGGCTACAGCAGTGCGGGATCAAAACAGTAGCAATGGAAGCAACCGGGGTGTACTGGATTCCGGTATTTCAAGTGCTTGAGACTCAAGGATTTGAGGTCAAGTTGGTCAACGCTCGTCATGTCAAAACCGTGCCTGGTCGCAAAAGCGATGTCCTAGACTGCCAATGGTTGCGACAATTGCACAGCTATGGCTTGCTAGCAGGTTCATTCCGTCCGAATGACCAGGTCTGTGTGCTACGCAGCTACATTCGGCAACGAGATAGCTTGATCAAGAGTGCCAGTGCTCATATTCAGCGGATGCAAAAAGCCCTGATTCAGATGAATGTGCAATTGCATCGGGTGATTAGCGATATCAGCGGTACCACGGGACTTGCCATCATTCGGGCCATCGTTGGGGGTGAGCGAGACTTGCACAAACTGGCAGCTCTCAAGGACTTCCGAGCCCATGCCAGCACCGAAGAGGTCGCGGCAGCTCTTCAAGGAGACTATCGTCGAGAACTCGTCTTTGTGCTGCAACAAGAGTTGCACCTCTACGAAGTTTTTCAAGGACAGATTGCGGCTTGTGATGCTCAAATCGAGCAATGTCTCAATCAGTTTGCTGACCGAGTTGATGTCTCTACCACTCCCCTTCTTCCCTCGAAGCGACGGGGAAAGAAGCAACCGGGCAATGCACCTGACTTCGATTTGCGCACCCACTTGTACCGCATCAGCGGGGTAGACTTTACTCAAATCGATGGCTTTGGCGTGCTCACGGTGCTGACGTTGCTGTCAGAGTTGGGGCTAGACCCCTCTCGCTTCCCGACCTCAAAGCATTTTGTCTCTTGGTTAGGTCTGTGCCCAGGGAGCCGCGTTACGGGTGGTAAGTCTAAAAGTTCTAAAACTCGTCAGGTGGCGAACCGGGTGGCTACAGCTCTCCGGATGGCAGCCCAGACCTTGGTTCGTTCTCATTCAGCCCTGGGTGCCTTTTACCGTCGCTTGCAAGCCCGTTTAGGTGCTCCTAAGGCAATTACAGCGACGGCCCACAAGCTGGCTCGCATCTTCTATCATTTTTGGACTTCAGGTGGCACCTATGCAGATCCTGGGATGAATGCATACGAACGCCAACATCAAGAACGGGTCATCAAGCATCTCAAGAAGAAGGCTCAAGCACTTGGCTTTGATCTCATTGCTCAACCGATTCTTCAAGAGTGTGTTTCTTAGGAGCTAAGGTACTCATTTTAAGCAAAATTCTTTGCTGACAGACCCAACAAATATTAAGGAAAAGGACAATGACAGCCTTGTGGTATTACAAGCAGTTGGATCAAGAAGTTGTTGGTCCGCTCTCTCCTAACGACTTGGTGCAAGCAGTCGCTCAGGGTCTCATTGCGCCAGAAACGGAGGTACGCCAGGAACCAGGAGAGTGGATGCCTGCTGCGAAGGTGAGTGGATTGTTTGAACGGGCAACGCGTACAAACCAGTCAGTCGCTATAGCTAATGGAGCAGCTGGACTAAAGCCTTCATTAGCTTCTCAGAACTCAGGTGATGTCATTGAGGTTCTTGATTCTGCTGTGCATGGTGGTTTTAAGGTAGAAGTCTTGGGCTACCGTAGTTTGTCCGGGTCTCACGATCCCTCTACAGCACAAACAGTTTTCTTTGCAAACCAAGCTGGACTAAAGCTTAAGCAAGTGAAAGTTACGCTTCAGAATCATGAGGTGCAAATCGAAGCTGGGGCCTTGCACTACATGCATGGTCGTTTGGAAATGGACAACAAGGCTGGGGGAGTAGCTGGCCTAGGGAAAGCAATGCTCAACAAAATGTTGACGAATGAAGCAGCGTTTAAGTCGCGTTACCGAGGAACGGGCGAGCTTTACCTAGAACCATCATTTGGCCATTTTCTGATTTATCAACTTCGTAATGAGGAGTTAATCGCCGATAAAGGGTTATTTTTCTGCTCCGACGGGTCGCTGGAAGTTGGGGTTGCAATGCAGAAAAATCTCTCATCAGCGTTCTTGGGTGGTGAGGGATTATTTCAAACGAGGGTGAAAGGCAATGGTATTTGTGTGTTTGAATTGCCTGTGCCTGCTAATGAGGTTCGCTGCGTTCAACTGAACAATGAGACACTGAAAGTGGATGGCAATTTTGCCTTGATGCGGACGGGCAACATCGAATTTACAGTAGAGAAGTCAACGAAGAGTCTGTTTGGAACGTTGACTAGTGGAGAAGGCTTGCTGCAAACCTTTCGGGGAACAGGCAAAGTTTGGCTGGCTCCAACTCAAGGGATTTATCAGAGAATCCAGTTGGGCGGCATGAGCAGTTTGAGTGTGACCCAAAAATCCTCCAATACGACAACTTAAACAGCAGCCATTCCTTTCTGATTTGCAGTTGATTTTCCTTAAAGTCAATTAACTGATGTTTTTGAACTGACTGCTAGCCCGATCGCTTCTTCTGCTGCTTCTGGGGTGGAGTGCGGTGAGCGCCGAAGTACTTTTCGCTGCGATAGCGGAGCCAAACTCGCAGGACTTGAGGGATTTGGTCTTTTTGCTCCGGAGTCAGGGTGTTGTACAGGGCTAAGGCGCGATCGCGTTCTCGACGGCAGGCAGCGTTGTTGTGGGCATCCCAGTAACTTCTGGCAACTCGAATGCGACGACAGACTTCTTTGACGAGTTCTGGCCCGGATAGGGGACGTTCTTCTTTGGCCACTTCTATGCGGGTTCGGTGGGGGTGAGGCGTGCGAGTTCTTGAGCTTCTAACACGGCTAGCTCTGTAGCGGCGTTGGCTAATTGCTGGGCGATGTTGACGCGGATGCGTGCGTCGGTTTGCTCACAAACTTCACGGCTGAGCATGCGGACTCGATAGCGGTAAGCGATTAGGGATTTTGGATCAAGGACTCGCATGGGTCAGGGCTCTACAAAGGTTTCAATGTTCAGCAACACCCGTTCTGACTCTAAGTATACGAACAAAATCAGGATCAGGTCTTCATCGCTGGTGACTTGGAATTGGAAGGCTGCGGCGACCGGTTCGACTCGGGGATGAGTGGCGATCGCAATGTACTGACCCGGAGCGACATCAACCAGTGTGGCACTGGCGTAGGTGAGGTCAGCGGTCTGCTGAACGGCGAGCTTATTGCCTTGCTGGATGGCAATGCTAAAGGGAATGCCTTCGATGGAGGTCAGGGCTTGGCCGACTTCGTTACGGATGTTAAGGATGAGAACGGCCATGTGGACGCTGTTACAGTGAGAGGTACGAGGTTGAGTTGCAGGAGCGATCGCAGATGATTGCTAGCCCAGAGTCCCGGTATTTTACCCCAGAAGAGTATTTGGAGTGGGAGGCGCAACAGCCACTCCGGTATGAGTATGTGGGTGGTGAAGTGTTTGCCATGACTGGGAGGACGGTGGCGCACAATACGATCGCGCTGAATTTGGCTGCGGCGTTGCGGGGACATGTGCGGGGTGGGCCTTGTCGGGTGTTTATGGCAGATGTGAAGGTGCAAGCTCAAGCTCAGGGGCCGTTTTATTACCCGGATGTGATGGTGAGTTGCGATGTTGGCGTAGCCTGTCCGCAGGACACGCGCGATCGCTCGGCAGTGCGGTTGATTCAGTATCCGTCGCTAATTGTGGAGGTGTTGTCGCCGAGTACGGAGGCCTATGACCGAGGGGGTAAGTTTGCTCAATATCGCCGAATCTCAACGCTGCGAGAGTATGTGCTGATCAATGCGGAAACGGCAGAGGTGGAGTGTTTCTGGTTGAATGCAGCGGGCAAGTGGGAGTTGAACCCTTACGGTGAGGGGGAGGAGGTCTATCTAGAAAGCCTCGATTTCTCCTGCCCGATCGCGCTGATTTATGAGGATGTAACGTTCACACCTCCAGTTTGAGTTGCTTCACTCGTTTGCCTTTGGTCTTTTTACCGTTATCTGCTTTTTCACGCTCGGCTCGGATGCGCTCAAGTAACACGGATGCAGGTTCATCGTTGGGGTCTTGCTCAACTAGTTCACCGCGAAAGGCTTTAGCCAGAATAGATTGATTGAGGCAATCGATTTGATTTGATGTTATTAAAAACTGCTGTTTGATAGTTTCGATGGATCTGAGCAGATTTTCGATGCATGCAACAATTTCTTTCTGTTCCCGTAGTGGAACAAGGACAAAAGGAATTTCTCGTACTCGCTGGCAGGTAGGAGCTTGAGGGCCTGAACCACTGCTTGCCTCTCTCGTAGTTGCGTATTGATATTGAAACCAGTACCAGAGATGTTCAGGTGAAATTAATTTGTGGTTAAGTATGACAGCAGCAATATTTTGATTGATGGTAGCTTCAACTTTGAGTATTGCAGTTTGTCCCCTTGTCTTTCCTTCTCCAATCAGTGCTAAAAGTACAGTATCAATAGGTAAAAGTCGAACAGAAGTACTGGGTGCGTGTCACCTTCTTGAGAGAAAAAATAGGCTGAGAGGAAAGCCTATCGTCTCAACTGTCTTATGACTCCAGAAGAACAAGTGCAACTGCAACAAGGCATTGATACCATTGCCCAGATTCTGTATCGCAATACCCCTGCCAAGAAGTTGCAAACACTCGAAGGAATTGAGCAAACCATTCACCAGCAAACTCAGGAACTGGTTTTGCTGGTGAATGGGTATTTTTTTATTGCAACAATGACTGCAACAACGGCAGGATACCTCCGAACACCAAAGAGCATTTTAGGAACCCTGTGCATCACGAGCGAACAGGCTGAACGCTTGCAGGTCAGAGCAGGTAGCCAAATTAGCCCGATGCTGGAGAGATGTTGTTTACGTGTTAGTGCGAATGTATCTTACCAACGTACGGCTGAAGATAGTGAACTATTTACTGGAATGCGGGTGAGTGCGAAAACTCAACAACGATTGGTACAGTGTCAGTCGTTTGAAACTCCCTTGTTAGAGGAACAGGTGGAAGAAGTTAGTATTGACGGTGGAACGGTGCGATTAATCGTGGAGCCCGGGGGAGAACCACGATGGAGACAATACAAAGCTGTGCATCTGTCACCGGAGAAGGTTCATCAAGGGTGGCTCGATGTCAATTGCGCTTTATTGGAGTGGCTCACTAAGCAACTCTTCTCTCCGGTTGTGACCTGTTTAGGAGCCGGGCATGATGGCATTTGGAATTTGTTTGAGCAGATGAGGGGAGCTACCGAGCGTCATGAAATTTTGGATTGGTATCACTTGATGGAGAACCTAGAAAAAGTTGACAAGTCATTCCAGCATTTAGCACAGGCTCGTTCCCTCTTGTGGCAGGGAAACATGGATGAGACCTTGGTGTTGTTTGAAGGTTGTCAAGACCATCAAGCTGGCTGTTTCTGTCAGTATTTGCGAAAGCATCGGCATCGCATTGTCAACTATGGTTATTTGCAAGCAGAAGGCATTTGCTCGATTGGTTCTGGGGCCGTTGAATCAACGGTTAAACAAATTGATCAGTGGCTCAAAATTTCAGGGGCACGATGGAAGCCGGAACATGTTCCAAACGTCTTAGCGCATCGGTGTGCTTACCTCAATAACCAGTTGTAGTGTATTTTTCTCTAGAGAAGGTAACACGCACCCCAACTAAGGTTTCATACGGAAGTTGCCGAAGCGGTAGAGGGTAGACAATACCTAGCGCGATCGCGCTAGGTATTGCACGCATCAGACAGCCTTACAGCTTCTGATTTGATTCAAGGTTATGTGTTACTAGGCAAAGATCAAACTGTTGTTGTTGATGTCGCTCACTTGAATGCCAAGTAGCATTGCAGTTTCTTGACCTGCAATGCTAATCACAGTATCGTTCAGCCTTGCCCCGACACCTTGGGCGATCGCGACTTGATCGGGTGTGATGCTGCCAGTTAATCTCAGGAGGTCTCTACCAATCTCAAAATCGGTGATCGTGTCGATACCTTCTGAGTCTACTAACTGAAATTGGTCACGACCTCTGCCGCCTGTGAGTTGGTCTAGTCCTGCCCCACCGAGCAAGATATCATTGCCATCTCCAGCTAGAAGGGTGTCATCCCCATCGCCACCCCGCAGCAGATCATCGCCACTCAATCCTTCCAGGCGATCGCTGCCTCCTTGCCCGTTGATTACGTCCTTGGAGCCATTGAAACCTTTGACACGATTATTTAGGTCGTTGAGGAACGTCACGGAGTTGCGGTTGAAAATGGTGCGGCGCTGACTGTTGGCATCAAAGACATCAAAGCTGTCTCGGACAGCATTTTGACCATCGAATAGGAGGTTGCCCAGTTTGCTCAAGTTCTCTAAATTTTCTAGGCGGAAGTTCTTGAGCATGACTTGAGTTTGATCGTCACCTGCAAAGCTAACTACTAAATCGGTATCTTGTTGAGTGAGCAACAGGTTACGGGCAGTCAAGCCTTCCCTATCAAACTTGAGTGTGTCAACTTCAGCGATCGCTTGGGATGAAGGTCGAGTTCCTTCGCCAATGCCACCAAAATTAAAGATGGTTTTTGTGTCACCTGGAGCGATCGCAAAGGTGTTGTTTCCACCCGTAGCAAAGGCGGTGGGGTTGCGTGGATCAAAGCTAGTGGTATCTATTTTGAGGAATTCAGGAAATGCAGTAGCGACGTTCTGCCAAGGAATGAATTTGAAATTGCTGCTGGCATTTTCGATCTCACCTTCGTCGTTGATAATCACAGCGGAGTCGTTGTTGCCATCCTGTACCGCTAGCAAACCGAAGGGAAATTGGGGGCCGAGCGGCACATTAATGATGTCTGCACCATCCGATTCTTCAACGCTGTCTACTCCATTGGAGCTGCCTACCGCAAAGCTACCAAGATAGTCGTTGTTGCCCTCTCGGCTAAAGACAGCGTAGGTGCTATCTCCCTGACTGGATGCCAACAGGTAGCCTGTACCGTTGTCGGCATAGTAGATAGTTAGCCCTTCGACATCGGCTTCTAAGATGCTGCCATCGGGTTTGACTGCCTCGATGAGCGTACCAGTTGTGCCGCTTGTTGGCTCTGCTGAAAATTTGAAAATACCACCGTTTTCTTGTCCTACATACAGATAGCCCAGCTCACGGTCAGCCACCATGCCCTCGACTTGAGCATCTTCTAATTCACCACCAGCAGGAATCGGAACGGTTAGGGTCCGCACCACTTTAGCACTAACGCCGCCTGCCCCATCATCAATTAGCTCTAACTGAGCAACCTGGCTATTTTCTCGTTGGCTGACGAAGACATAAGACTTGCCGCTAAACGGACTGGTGTAGGTGGCTAAGCCATAGGCTGTCTGTTCACCATCGTCAATGCCAAAGATGGAAGCAGGAATTTTGTTGCTGGTGATATCCGTGAGTTGGCGGGTGGTGGGATTCACCTGGTAGATCGCCAGTGTGTCATTCTCACGATCGGACGCGATCGCTAAGTCTACTTTCTGCCCACCCACCTTGAAGCCGTACACCAAATCCACATTGTTGTAGCGCACATCTCCCGGTTCACCTGGCAGGATAGTTTGCAGAATTTGCCCATTCAGGTCATACACCGACAAGCCGCCATCTTTGAGCGTGCCGATCACCAAGCTTTGAGCTGCATCGGTGGGATGAACATAAATGGCTGGATCGTCGGCATCTCCTGGTTGTTGGTTGTTTGGTGGTTCATCCAGATCAATGACGGGTGGTGTTTCTATAACAGGAGTGACACCGGGAGTGGTTTCGGTGTCGATCGCAAAAGCGAGAACTTGCGTAAATTGAGTGGTGCTAAAGTTGTTGTCACTGACTACAATGAGCGATCGCCGTCCATCGGGCAATGTGTCGCCCAAGGTAATGCCTTCAATATTGTCGAGAGTGAGGCCCAAGTCAGCAAAGTCAAGCAGGAGACTCTTTTGAGCCACAGGATTGACTTCTAACCCGGTTAAACTATCGACGCTGCTCACGTCGGTGGCTCCCTGTAACTGTACCTGATAGAGCCTGATGCTGTTGCCAACTCCGGTGGAGAACGATCGCTCCAGGCTTAACAGGGTTCCGGTGTTGTCGAGTGCCAGCAAGTCCACCAAGCCGTTGGTTTTGAACTGCCCCGCAGGCACGCTCTCTACCTCCACTGGGTCGGTGATGTAGACAAACTCACCCATGGGCTGCCCAGTGGTTAGGTCATATTTAAGAATGCGGGAGGGGCTGGCAACGCCTAAGTCTGCGGCTGCTCCATCCTGTGCTAGGGCGTTTTCAGTAGCGGTGTAGAGAAAATGGCGATCGGGCGTGATGGTCAAGCTTTCAAGGGCTAGGTTGTTGCGAATGCCTTTAGTAGGTGTGAACGGTTGGTCAGCGTTGGTAATTGCTCCATCTCCATTGAGATCTTGAAATGGATTGACGGGTAAGAATTTTTCAGGAATGGGCAAGGTGCTGAGTTGCTTGCCAGTCGCTAGGTCAAATTCATTCACAAATGGATTTGTCACCCGTCCTGCCACTGGATTGGCTTCTCCTTCTGAGGAGATGTAAACGGTTCCTGCGTCCGTCAGGCCAATGCCTTCGAGGTCAATGCTGAGGGCTGCAAACGGATTACCATTGGCATCTGTAAGGGTTGTGACATCTTGAAACGTGAGATCGCCTGAATTTAATTTGCCGTCGCTTAGATCGATCTCGAGGGTGTAGAACCGAGCGGGATTGATTTGGTTGCGATCGTCGGAAATGCTGTAATAGACTTGATTTTCCACATCATAGGTAATGCCTGACAGTCCACCAACTTGAGTACCCTCAAAGGTGAAGTTTGTCGGGAAGGTGACTTCGCCCAAAAACTCTATCTCTGTCACGCTTTGGCGATCGATGTTTGGGGCGATCGCGACATCTGTCCACACCAAGCGATGGTCAGAACTGGGAAACCCACCGGGAACACTGGGAGTAAAGTTGCCAACTAGCGGAAACAAAGGATCTTCGTCGGGCGGCCAAAATACACCTGCATCTTTAATTTCTAGGTTGGTAGATGGGAGAACGTAATCAGCCCGCAAGTTTCCAGGAGTCGTATCGGCAAAGTCTGCGGTGTCAAAGGCTGGATTACCTTGATGATTTGTATTGGCACCACCCTGCCGTGCCGCTGCATCAGGGCCACCTGCGCTCGACGGGGTGATGGATGTATTAACCAGCGGGTTTTCTAGCAGTTGTTGAATGGCAAAATCAACGCTATCTCCATCAAAAGGATCGGCATTTTGATCGCCCATAATCACAAAGCGCGAACCAGAAGCCAAACCGCCCTCATTTCCCTGATCGTCGTAAATATAGTCGCCTTGTCCAGGGGTAATGTAGTCAGCCCAAAAGCGAATTTCGTCGTGGTTGCGCTTGCCGTTGCGGTCTTCAGCTCCATCAAATACAGGCGGGGTGGGATGGCTAGCCAGAACGTGGATAGTTTCACCGTCTACTTCGATTGGTACATCCCAGTGGCTTTTGGAGGAAAGACGGAAGATTTCTAGCTCCTCAGGAGAATACCAATCGTTGGGTGTAGGTGTGGTTGAATCATCAGGCAGCAACGCCCCTGGCATGTCTTTCC
Source organism: Trichocoleus sp. FACHB-591 (assembly GCF_014695845.1). Taxonomy (NCBI): domain Bacteria; kingdom Bacillati; phylum Cyanobacteriota; class Cyanophyceae; order Leptolyngbyales; family Trichocoleusaceae; genus Trichocoleus; species Trichocoleus sp. FACHB-591. The sequence goes on along the minus strand of NZ_JACJPA010000089.1, from coordinate 19,380 downwards.
ACAGGAAGTTCTGGAATGTGCGAACTTGCTCTGTAGCGATCGGATATTTGGAATACACCACCATGCCAAACTGACCGGGAAAGGCACCAAATCCTAAGGCATCATCACCCCCGGCGATCGCACCATTATTATTCAGGTCAAATCCAGATGGAATCCCGGTGTTAGAAGGTGCAACATAGTAGTAAGGATAATCAACCGGATTAACTCCGTTTTGGCTGACGCTGAGGTAATTTTGCCGAAACAGATCAGCGGCTTGGTTGCCAGCATCATAGTCAAACTCATTCACTAGCACCACATCCGGGTTGACCCGTTGGATAATTTCGGCGATCGTTTTTGCCTGTGTATTGTTTGGTGTAGATAGGTCGGTGATTAGTTGCCCGGCGCTATTGCGGTTTAAGGAAGCATTAAACGTAGCAAAGCGAATCGCTTCTGAAGAGGTCATAGGAAAGTCCTGATAGAGTTGGAAAATAGGGGCTGTAATGTTTTCGGTGTTGCAAAATTTCCAAAAAAGGGTGGATATTATCCACCCCAAGGCGCTTCAGCTTAAGCAGCGACAAAATCGATCGCCGTAATGTTGTTGGTGGGAATGCCGTTTAGCGTTGCCAGCAGTTCGTTGGTTGCTGTCACACGGATCAAGGTGTCATTGGCGTTGCTTGCGATCGTCAGTTGCCCAAACGTGAGGCCATCCACTAGGGCTAGGAAATCTGTGCCGTCTTGGAAATCCTGAATGGTGTCTGTGCCTACGCCTGCTGCTAAGAGGAAGCGATCGCTACCATTACCACCATTCAACGTGTCTTGACCTTGGCCACCATCCAAGAGGTCATCACTATTGCCACCATTGAGAATGTCATTGCTGATTTGACCTAGCAGGATATCATTACCATTGCCGCCACTGAGGGTGTCATTGCCGTTGCCACCATTGAGGATGTCGCTACCGTTATCCCCGTTGAGTTCGTCTCTCCCAGAAGTACCGCTGAGCGTATCTTCTCCGTTACCTCCATTCACAATGTTGAGAGTGCTGGCCAACTCTGCTCCAACGAGAACAGGGTCATGGTCAGAGGAGCGATAAGGAGTAGGCTCATAAAGCCCAGCAGGGTTGAATTCCTGGTTATAGTCTAGAATTCTAGGTTCGTCGGCGTTGATATGCCATTCGGTGGCTCCGGTGACCTGCTCGCTCAGACTGGCAGTGCTTAGCGCATGATCCAATCGTCCAGACTGTCCCGCAAAAACATAGGAGTAGGGATTCTCAATGAATCTGCCCAGCTCGTCTACCAGTCCACCGTTTCGCAATACGTCGATTGGGTCTTCTTCACCGTAGGCGTTGAGGTCTCCCAGAACTAGGACATCGCTGTCACCTGTGCTGGTCTTCAGCTCATTCACGAAGCCGAGGAGCGCTTCTGCCTGTTGTACTCGCGTAAAATTAAAGGCACCCTGGCCATCTCCTTGATCAGCGTCTAAGCCTTCGCCCGTACCACTCTTGGATTTCAAGTGATTGATCACCGGGGTAAAGGTTTCGCCGTTAGAGTTCAGCACAAAGGTCTGAGCTACGGGCTGGCGATTGTAAACCGCATCTGAGTCACTGAGCGCAGTACCCACTGGAGTTACGGTTTCAGGCTTGTAGATAAAGGCGACTTTAATTTCGTCTGTTCCCGTTCCAGTAGCGGGGTCACGGATATAGTCGTAGACTTTTTTGCCTAACGAGGCGTTGAGCCGATCAACCAATTCGGCGATCGCTGATTCTGAACCATCTCCGTCATTTTCGATTTCAATCAGACCCACCACATCGGCATCAAGCGCCGCGATCGCACTGACAATTTTGGCACTCTGCCGCTCAAACTCTGCGGCTGTTGTCGCACCACGCGAGGTTGGGAAGCCACCGCCGTTACCATCGCCATTGAAATAGTTCAGTACGTTGAAACTGGCTACCTTGACATTGCCTCCCACTTCTTCAGGCGCAGCTGTGCGGGGATTAGAGTCAACGAAGTTCGGGCCTTCAGTTGGTTGCAATCGGTAGTTATTAAACCCGAAGCCCAAGACCCCGGTCAGTCCTGCCACTGTGCTGCCGACTCGTAGCGTGCCGTCTTCAGTCAAAAAAGGAACCGTCGCAGGGTTCTGAGTATTGCTGCCATCATCGAGCAGAATATCACACAAGTTATTGGCATTTTGCTGCTCGGTCACAGCGGCAATGTTGTTTTCGTCGTTCTCGGTTTCAGTAGTCGGGATATCAGTCGGGTCAATGAATTCGGTGGGATTGAATAATCGCCCTTCTGACGACAGCACCACTTCGCCAAACCGCCCCAAATTGAAGTTTTCAGTCACGGTCAAGGTTTCAGGGAAGGTGACGAGCATGCCCTCATAGCGCTCTAGGTCAGTCGCTGTGGTGACAGGCAAACTCACCGCGATCGGGGTGACTACTCCGGAGCCAACAATGCCCAAGCCACTGATGTTATCGAGTTGCGTCTGGTTAGAAAATTCTGAAACTCGCCCGGTGAGCCGCACCGTTTGACCTGCACTGACATCGATGCTGTTGGGCGCAAAGACAAAGATACCGTCTGAGGTGGCTGTATCGCCATCTCCTCCTGCCTCTTGCACGTAAAAGCCATTCAATCCACTGCTACCCTGAAAGTCGCCCGTAACCACCGCTTCGACCGTCACGGTTTGCCCAACTTTAGTACTAGCTGCCCCGCTTCCCTGAATTTCATAAATTTTGGTCAGAGCCACATCGTTGTCGATCACACTGACATTGAGATTGGAAATCGGTGTGAGGCTGTTGGAATAAGCTGGGTCAGCGCTATTGGTGATGCTGTGGGTAATCACCCCAGTATGGGGAGAACCTTCTACTTCTGGATCATTGATGGCTCGAACCGTGATGGTTTGTGGCGTTGTATTTGCGAATGTCAGGTTCAGAGAATTGAAGAAGTTGACGCCATCGGCGCTGATTTGAGTTTCTGCGTCAGCGGCGATCGCTACTTCTACCGCCCCTGTAGGCGCTGTGTTGAGCGCGATCGTGTAGGTATCGGTGGTTGCGCCCTGCTCGTTGACCTCAGTGCTGTTATTAGATTGGGCGATCGTTACGCCTGCACCTGCTACGGGACCAGCGCTATAGCTGCCTAATCCATCAAAGGTATCCGTCACGAAGCCATCCCACTGTCCGTTGGGGTCAAAGGCATCAGTAGGATTGGTATCGCCACTAGTAACATTGCTGTCACGTCGCAGAGTGTTGTCTGCGGTGCTAGTTAGCCCCGTTCCCCATTCCGTACCAGGGTCAAACCCAATCTGACCAATGGAATCAAGAATTGTGCCACTGGTGCCACCCTGCCGGAGAACGATCGCATCATCTCCGTTAAACCAGCCTGCTCCGTTGGTTTGATCTGCCTGGGCCAAAATCGTGGCGTTAGCATTGCTTTGAGCGAGCACAAACACATCGCCCGCAGCCACACTGCCTGTTAAGGGAATAGTCAGCCCTGCGGTCAAGCTACCGTTGAAGTAAAACTGAACCACATAGTTACCAGCAGTTAGATCGATTGCTGACCCTGTACCATTGAAAATTTCCAGGGCTTTATTGTTGCTGCTGCCCTCAATGTATTCCGAGAAAAGTAGAGCCATCGAAATCTCCGTAAAAGCTACGATCTGGTCACTGCCCCAACCCTATATAAATGTCACAGCGACATTAAGGGATGAATATCCCTCGATTAAAAGGTGCGTAAATTTACTAAAATTTTCAAAGCACCTGCTATCCAAACTGTTTACAGCAGGTCTACCCAGATTCAGTTCACACCAGGATTAGCCGAAGGCTCTCTGAATCACTGCGTTTGTCGGGAGGCGTTGCTGAAACAGTAATGAACTAAGCTGGCAGCGGCACCGTTCGATACCTTAGATAGTGGAGCAGCAAGTGCAGTGAACACTTCAACATCTCGACTGACTTGGAGTAACACAAAGTCTTGCGGTGCAACCGAGCTAGATAATGCCGGAGGCGAGTGTTCTCTCCTTCCACCGGAAAAAGTGGTTTGGTCTTCGCTTAACCCTGATTACTGGCCTACTCAACTATGAACTGGTACATCCTTCATGATTCATGCACGAGGTCTATTACTGTTTCAGCAACGCCAAGAGTAATTCAATCATCAACGACATTGAGGAGACGATCGCCATCCAAGTTGAGAATATTTTTTATGGCAGTCATATCAATCTCTCCTAGGAAACTAAAGGCGTCAGTAATCTCGTCTCTCACGCCTGACCCGGATCATCCCTACCGAGCGATCGCTGAGACTACTTACGAGTTGGGACGGCAAGCCTCAGCGGGTGTGGTGCTTAACTCCTGCCCAGACGCGATCGATACATGAGTTGATGTGGTACTTGGTTCTATTGGCACACTACGCTGTGTCAATTTTCTGCCCAATAAGGATGAAAGAATAGCTCTCACAGGATCCAAAGAGTCTCTAGAGCTTGACTTTAGATTTTGTTAATAATTAAACGAAGATTACTCGCTGCATAAAGAATACTTAACCTGACCATGTGACGCTAAGGTTGAGTCAATCGGAGGTGTGAGTTTTTACTTATCCATCTTGCTTCCAAAGATATAGGGCTCATCAGTTCTCGGTTGAGAGCATCATGATGTTGCTTCTTGTTTTAGGTAGCAAGGATCATGTTGGGCTGCTTCTAGACATAACTTGCTCAACCCAGATTCTACAGCCTTAAACCTCACTAGGTTAAGGTGACATAGATCACTGATTAAGTAATCACTCATATCCATGTAGACAATTGTGAAAGAGTTTTGATTTTAGTTTCAGTATTTTTCGGGAATATCTCGAAAAGCCCCTGAAGTACTTCTCTGCGGTTTTTCATTCAAAGGAGGTTATCAAGAAAGATTGAAATTTATCTCACTACTTTTCCGAAAGTAACGAGAAAAAGACTGAAGCACTCCTTCAGTGAATTCCGAAACCTTGAGAGCGAACTCGTATCATTTAATGAGTTTCTGAGTAGAACACTGAAAGCGCCATAACAGAGCACCTGTGTCCCCTGGTTCAAGATGTGATTGAGCACATACTTGAACTTCAAACCAAGCAATTTTGCTAGCAGTATCTACGTTGTACTGGGAGATTGAATTTTATCAATCTCTCGCAGATGCTTGCGCCTCCAGGGGAAAGTATCAATCACAATCGTCGTCATTTACTTTTGAGAGGACATCACTCATGCTAGAAATCTTAGAAAAAGTAGAACAGCCCGTTCAATCTCAGCAGAGCATGCTTGTAAGAACTGAAAAGGTTTTCAAGCGCATGTTTGAGAATGTTTGCCAAGCGATCGAAGAAATAGATGGCACTCAATTTCAAGAACAACGTTGGACCAAAGATGAGAACTGCGAATGGGTAGAAGGTGACAACAACGGCATCACTTACATTGACATGGCGCTGCGGAATGGCAATGTCTTTGAAAAGGTTGGTATCAACTACGTATCTATGCAAGGCGAACTACCTCCTGGTATGACCTTTCAAGGCTCAGATGTAGTGATGGCTGATCCTGCCAATGGGATGCCGAGTGGAAAAGGAACTCCTTTTTTCGCCTCGAGTACAAGTGTCGTCATCAATGCACTGAACCCCATGGTTCCTACGGCCCATGTTAACTATCGTTATTTTCAAGTTGGCGATGGGACACAGCCTGGTTCTTGGTGGTTTGGTGGCGGTGGTGACTTAACACCCATCTATCTATTTGAAGAAGATGCAGTTCACTTCCATCAAGTACATAAAGCTGCTTGTGATCAGCATGACCCCACATTCTACCCAGTCGCCAAAAAAGCCTGCGATGAATACTTCTATCTTCCCCATCGTGGTGAATGTCGAGGTGTCGGTGGCATCTTCTTCGATTACTTGCAAGACCGTGATGTTGAATCTCTCTTCTCTTTAGTGACCACTTGTTCGGAAGCGTTTCTTCCAGCTTACATTCCACTTATTGAGAAGCGTAAGGATATGGAATTTACACAACAGCACAAGTATTGGCAGCGTCTCAGACGTGGACGTTACGCCGAATTTATCCTCCTGCATGACAGAGGTGTTCGCTTTGGCCTAACCAGCGGCATCGTTAATACTCAAAGCGTCCTTAATTGTATGCCTGGGGAAGCTTGCTGGAACTACAGCGACCAGCCCATCCACGGCAGCCAAGAGGAGAAGCTTCTAGAAGTACTCAGAAACCCCCGCGAATGGGTCTAAAAAGTCTCTCTCTGCTTGCAGTGTGACAAGTCAGCTGGCTCCATCCAGCTAAATCGTATTGTGGCAATTTGTAGCTCTAGTAATCACCCAATGTTTAGGTTCACCCCAGTCAGTCGCTCTTCTGATACTCCGACCCAGGAAGTAAGTATCGTTATGGCCTGCCTTTTTGCTAACAGGCAAATCGTTTTTGCAGTGATTCTCCTTTACTCCTTGGCCCACTCCTAAGTGGTGGTCTCTATTTAGCCAAAGAGGCTGAGTCTAGGATCGCTGTCGCAGTTAAACAGGTGGAGATCAATCACTTTTCGTCAATAATCTCCACCTTCAAGCCACCAAAAACGAGCTGCATGGATTGGTTGATCTATCAACGAGTGACATAGGAATCGTTGATATCGTCAAAGCTGAATAATCACAAAACCAAAATCTGAGGAATTCACAAATGGAGAACATTGTAGGTATTGGTGACATCCAAATGGCTGATGTGATGAAAATGGATTCATCAAAAGCCTTAAACATGTTTAGAAATCGATTTGCAGCCTTCAAAAAGCTAGCCGATGAAATTGGTGAGGATGCGGCATTCGAACAAATGATGGAAGCCTATCCTGCCCAACAAAAGGCATTCATGGGTGCTTTTATTGATAACACGACTCTGGCTAAAGGCTTCACTGATGCGATCGCAATTTTTCGTATCATGGGTTTTACGATGGATGTCGTAGATATTTCTCAGGAAGGAACAGATGCTGTACTCGAGATTCAGCGAGTTTGTCCAGTTCTTTCGCTCGCAAAAGAGTATGGTCTAGAAAACCCCTGTCGCGCTCTATGCGAAATGGAACAAGAAGCGACTAGAAAGGCTTTCCCAGGCATGAAGGCTGCAATTATCAGCAGACAAGCAGCAGGTGACTGTGTTTGTATGTTTAAGTATGAAAGACCAGCTAAGAATATAACGGCTACACCTCAGAATAGCCAAAGCCTGATTTCCCGGATTTTTGACTTGATTAAGCTGGCTCCTAAAATTGTGCAAATTGGAATTAACCTGCTGAAGAACCGATTTTCTCAGGGCTAATTACGATTTTTCTGAAATTTTTGTTCTGACGGCCAACCGGGTTGGCTAATGATTGAAGACAGACCCTTTCACACCTTTTATGAACAACATCGTCAAGGACCTCCAATATTTAGTTTCGGGTGAGGTTAGTAGTAGACCTGAAATGCTTGCAGAGTTTTCTCAAGACTTCGGGAATGTATTTCGTAAAGAACCACAGGTTGTTGTCCGCCCTCACTCAGTTGATGATGTTGTTAAAACAGTTAGGTATGCTCATCAACAAGGGCTGATTCTTTCTCCTCGTGCCACAGGACATTCGTTAAGCGGCCAATCCTTGAGCCAAAATGGAATTGTTTTGGATATGAGGAGTCTGAATCAAATTCACAAGATTCACAAAGACGCCCTTTACTTTAAGGCGGATGCAGGAGTTTCCTGGGGGCAAGTGGTAAATGCTTGTACACCCGATGGTTTAGTTCCTCCTGTCCTCACCAATTACTTCAATGCTACGCTGGGTGGCACTCATGCGGCAGCAGGTATGGGTGCTTCATCTTTTCGCAATGGAACGCAGGCTAGTAACTGTCTTGGTTTAGAAGTTGTCACGGCAGAGGGTGAGATTGTTTGGTGTAGCCCTGAGGAAAATAGTGAACTTTTTCATCATGTACTTTGTGGTTTCGGTCAATTTGGAATTATTACACAAGTACAGCATAAGCTCAGGCGATATCTTCCACTCACCCGCACCTATCTAGTCTTCTATGATGATCTAGATGCTCTTTTGCGTGACAAACAAACCTTGGTTTTGGAAAAAAGAGTTGATCATTTAGTCTCTTTGCCCATCCCCTGCGTCCAGGGAGTTTCTAGAGCCACGGGCATCATGCAACCTTTGATTCAATGGTTCTATACATTGCAAATCACCGTTGAAATGAGTACTGATGACGCAGTGGATGATAGAGAAGTTCTTGCTGGATTGAATTTTTACCGTCACATCCATACGGAAAATCTGGACTTTGAGCAGTTTATTACACCAACCATTCAGGTTGAGACTGCTACAAATCTTGCCCATCCTTGGACCGATGTATTTCTTCCAGCATCCACTGCAAAGAACTATATCGAAACAGCACTCCAGAAGTTAACTTCGTTCCTCGATGTCAGTCGAACTCCAATGGGCTGCTTCTGTTTGGTAAATCGTGATAACAGAACACCCATGTTTGCTTTGCCAGACGAAGAGTTAGTGATAGGCTTCGGAATTTATCCAACCATCCCGCGATCGCAGCTTCAGCCTGTCTTAGCTGAACTTAGTAAGCTGAGTGACTTAAGCTTTGAGATGGGTGGTAAAAGATACTTGACTGGCTTGGTGAATTTTGAGGCACAACAATGGCAACGCCAATTTGGTGATTATTGGCCCACAATTCATGAGATGAAGAAGAAGTATGACCCTCAAGGGGTATTGAACCCTGGCTTTTTCCAAAAAGAATGGATAGCAGAGCCGCTTATCAGCCAAGAGCCTCAGACTATTCCTCAGACTATTAGCGAAGACCTTACGTCTGAATTCCCAATCCAGACTCAACTTCTAGAAGAGGCTGCTAGTAAACCGATGGTTGGGGCTGCTACTTCTACAAAGCTATCCTCTCTGCAAGCGATCGCTTTAGCAATGCTGGCTCTGCTCTTTTTGCTGTTCTTCAACGGGTCATTGGTAGGTTCAGCCTGATATCAGCCAAGAGTATCCCAACAATGTTTCAACACTTGTAGCCAAGACCTACTTATTGGCTACAGTACACAGATTTTTCGTGGGATTTTTGGATATTGTTTCCCAGCCCTCTCAAGTTCTTGAAACTGAGAGCAACATTTGCTGGCTTAAACTAAGTGATGTTCAAAAACTTCCACAGCAAACATTTCCAATCATTACGTGATCTCTGAGACGGAAGAAAAAACTTCGAGGGAGGATGCATGAACCATGAATATCGCAGTAATTGGTCTTAGTCACAAAACAGCTCCGGTTGAAATCCGCGAGAAGCTGAGCATCCCTGAAGCCCAGATGGAAAAGGCGATCGCAGAGCTATGTAGCTATCTCCATATTGAAGAAAGCGCTATTCTCAGCACTTGTAACCGTCTGGAGATTTATGTTGCTGCTAATGCAATAGAGCAAGCAACTCAAGAAGTTGCCCAGTTTTTGTCCGAGTATAGTCGCTTGCCTCTGAACCAACTATGCCAACACCTCTTCATTTTGCAGCAACAGGATGCAGTCAAGCATATGATGCAAGTTGCTTCTGGCCTAGATAGCTTAGTAATTGGTGAAGGGCAGATCTTAGCCCAAGTTAAGCGTGCTTACACATTGAGCCAGCAGTACAGTGGCATCAAATGTGTTCTGAATCAGTTATTTAAGCAAACCATTACAGCCGCAAAGCGAGTAAGAACAGAAACCTCAATCGGGACAGGTGCCGTTTCAGTCAGCTCCGCTGCGGTAGAATTAGCCCAACTCAAACTCCAAGACTTATCAACTTGTCGCGTAACAGTGGTAGGTGCAGGTCAAATGGCTCGGCGATTGATCCAACATCTTTTAGCGAAAGGGGCTGCCCAGCTTTCAATTGTCAACCGCTCTCTTGAGACAGCTCAGGAACTAGCTAATCAGTTTAGTAGTGTGTCAATACCATGCTACTCACTGATTGAACTGATGCCGACCGTAGCCGACTCAGATATTGTTTTCACTAGCACTTCCTCAGCAGAGCCCCTGTTGGATAGAGCCAGGCTGAAAGTAGCTTTAGCCGCCAATCAGCCTTTAATGCTATTTGATATATCAGTGCCTCGCAATGTAGATGCAGATGTGAATGAACTAGATTCTGTTCAGGTTTTTAATGTTGATGACTTAAAGACCGTTGTTCTTCAGAATCAAGAAACTCGACGGCAGATGGCAGTAGAAGCCCAGGGCTTGATAGAAGAGGAGGTACAAGCGTTTTACAATTGGTTGCGCTCACGGGAGACTGTCTCTACGATTAGCTGTTTACGAGAAAAAGTGGAAATAATTCGGGAGCAAGAACTAGAGAAAGCGCTATCTCGTCTTGGCTCTGAGTTTGCTCAAAAACATCAGATGGTGATTGAAGCGTTATCTCGAGGTATTGTCAACAAAATTCTCCACGAGCCGATGGTAAAACTGCGCACACAGCAGGATCTAGAAGCTCAACGTCTTGCTATCCAAACTCTACAAGTTCTGTTTAACCTTGGTACAGAAGAGCAGCGATACAGACCTGTGGTCAAAACCTCTTCTCAAAACTGAGTGACATTGTTTTGAAGTATTGGATAGCTTCTTATTAGTTGGATAATTCCCAAGTAATGATTGAGAGAAGACAATCCGAATCAACTGCTCTTTCTACTCAATGGTATTAAGCAATCTATGTAAGCCTAATTGTGGCTTGGAGCAAGGATTCACTGAGCTAAATGTAGGAGTTAAGAGTGCTCAAGAATTTTTGGTATGCTTGTGAGTTTAGCTCGGCAGTGACCGATAAACCAAAACAAATCGTGATGCTCAATCAAAGATTTGTTCTCTACCGTAACTCTAAAGGGCAGGTCGTTGCACTTCAAGATCGCTGCCCTCATCGAGGGGCTGCTTTTTCGGTCGGTTGGGTAGAAGATGACTGCATTGTTTGTCCTTATCATGCCTGGAAATTTCAGTCTGATGGTACCTGTGTGGATATCCCTGCTAATCAACCTGGAACTCCTATTCCGAGGGGAGCTCGTATAGACGGCTATGCAGTGCAGGAGAAATATGGTTTTGTTTGGCTGTTTTATGGGGATTTATCAGAAGCGGAACGCCCTCCAATTCCGCCCCTTCCAGAATTTGAAGATCCGAGCCTCCACAAAATCTTCTTTGAGTATGAACTAAATGCTCACTACACCCGTACCCTTGAGAATGATATGGACATGTCCCATGTGTCTATTATTCATACTCGTTCCTTTGGTAATGGGTTTGAACCGGAACAAAAGATGGAAGACTATGACCTGCATACAGAAACGTGGGGAGGCCATGTTGATGTCAATGTTGACAATTACACTCAAGCAAAAGACTTATTCAAATACGTCTTTCGGCCATCGAAATCAAAAGTGAAGGTTAGCCTGGGTTTTTATATGCCCAATATCACTCGGCTTGTTGTTGACTTTGGGCGTGGCAAAATAGTCAATTTTACGGTTCATGTCCCTGTTGACGACAGTACTACCATTACTAAGCGCATTCAGTTCCGCAATTTCCTAACCACTCGCTTGGCGGACCCTATTTTTCAAAGGGCTGCTTTTAAGGTTGTGATGGAAGATAAGGCAGTTGTTGAGTCTGAATATCCCAAAGCAGTACCAGATAGATTGGCTGATGAAGTTCATGTGCCCTGCGATAGCCTATCTCTTGCTTATCGCAAACTTCATCAAAAATGCCTGGCAATGGGTTGGGGTCTCAATTCAGATCAAAACCAACTAAATTCTTCAAATTCTGACTTGGCAGTGGTTTCAGAGCTGACATTCAACTAAATTGCTCTGTAATTTCTTGGACTGACAGCATATCTTTCTATGTCACCACTTGTTTTGTCTTTTATTCTTAACGTAAGGAGAAATGCATGAAGAATGATCTCTTGCTACGAGCCGCGCTGGGTGAAGTGGTGGAGCGCTCGCCTGTCTGGATGATGCGCCAAGCAGGTCGCTATATGAAGATCTACCGGGAGTTGCGTCAGAAGTATCCTTCCTTTCGGGAGCGATCGGAAAATTCTGATTTAGCGGTGGAAATCTCTCTACAACCCTTCCATGCCTTCAGACCCGATGGTGTGATTATGTTCTCGGATATTCTCACTCCTCTACCTGGAATTGGCATTCCGTTTGACATTATTGAGAGCAAGGGTCCGGTATTTGAGGCTCCCATCCGCACTCAGGAGCAAATTGATGCGCTGACACCTCTTGATCCAGAGACCTCTCTGCCCTTTGTGCGTCAGATTCTCCAGACGTTGCAGAAAGAAGTGAATGGTGAAGCAACGGTGTTAGGATTTGTGGGCGCTCCTTGGACACTGGCAGCCTATGCGATCGAAGGCAAAAGCTCAAAAGATTACGCCATTATTAAGCGCATGGCTTATACAGAGCCAACCATGCTGCATCAGTTTTTGGGTAAGTTGGCAAAGGCGATCGCAACTTATGCTTGCTACCAGATTGATGCAGGGGCACAGGTGGTGCAACTATTCGATTCTTGGGCAGGACAACTTAGCCCCCAAGACTTCAAGAATTTCTCTCTACCTTATCTGCAACAGATTGTACGGCAGGTAAAAGCAACTCATCCAGAAACACCGCTGATTCTCTACATCAACAACAGTGCGGGTCTGCTGGAACTCATGGCGCACTCTGGTGTCGATATTGTCAGCGTAGACTGGACTGTGGATATGTCTGTTGCCCGCCAACGGCTCGGTGCCAATATGGGTGTGCAAGGCAATATGGACCCCTGCATCCTGTTTGGTCCTCAAGACTTTATTCGTCAAAACATCTTAGATACGGTGCTCAAAGCAGGCACCCACAAGCACATTATGAACCTTGGTCATGGAGTACTGCAAAACACGCCGGAAGAGAATGTGGCTTGCTTCTTTGAAACCGTCAAACAACTCAAATACTCCGCACTTTTAGGCTAATTGTCATGGCACAACTGCATTCCGCTGACTCTCCTGCTATCAATTCAACTCGCACTATCCGTATCGGTTCTCGGAAAAGTCAACTGGCCCTAGTGCAAACCTATTGGGTGCGTGATCAGTTGCAGCAACACTTCCCGGAAATTACGTTTGAAGTCCATACCATGTCTACCCAAGGCGACAACATTCTGGATGTGGCCCTGGCTAAGATTGGGGATAAGGGACTGTTCACTAAAGAGCTGGAACTCGGCATGCTGAACCGAGAGATTGACTTTGCGGTGCACTCGCTGAAGGATTTGCCCACAAACCTCCCTGACGGCTTAACCCTGGCTACGGTGACCGAGCGGGAAAACCCAGCCGATGCCTTAGTGGTACAGGAAAAATATAAAGGCTGTCAAATTGATACGCTGCCCGATGGAGCTGTGATTGGTACTTCTTCGCTGCGACGACTGGCTCAATTGCGGCATTTGTTTCCGCAACACACCTTCAAGGATGTGCGCGGTAACCTGAACACGCGCTTAGCCAAACTGGATGCAGGCGAATACGATGCTCTGATTTTGGCGGCGGCTGGTTTGCAGCGATTAGACATGAGCGATCGCATTCACCAAATTCTGCCGACTGAAGTTTCCCTTTATGCGGTTGGGCAAGGAGCTTTGGGAATTGAATGTCGTGCTGATGATGTCGAAACGTTGTCGCTCTTAAAGGCGATCGAACATATTCCTACCCGCGATCGTGTCTTGGCTGAGCGAGCCTTTCTACGAGAGTTGGAAGGTGGTTGCCAAGTACCGATTGGGGTGCATACCCAGCTTGATGGCGAAACGTTAGCCTTAACTGGGTTGGTTGCCAGTGTCGATGGTCAACGATTACTCAAAGATACTGTCATTGGTTCTGCAAACGAGGCAGAACAGGTTGGTATTCAGCTCGCCCACGGCTTGCGGCAGCAGGGAGCTCAGGAAATCCTTGATCAAATTTTTGTAGCTGCACGGCACTAATACTATGTTTCCAATTAATCGTCCTCGTCGGCTCAGAAGCAATCCGCAACTCCGGCGGATGGTATGCGAAAACGTTTTAACCACTCAAGACCTGATCTATCCGCTCTTTGCGGTTCCGGGTACCAGCATTGCCAAAGAAGTGGTGTCGATGCCTGGTGTCTACCAGTTATCTATAGACAAAATTGTCGAAGAAGCCAAAGAAGTTTACGACCTGGGAATTCCAGCCATCATCTTGTTTGGCATCCCAGAAGATAAAGATGCAGAAGCGACGGGAGCTTGGCACGATTGCGGCATTGTGCAAAAAGCTGCGAGTGCAGTTAAACAAGCCGTTCCCGACCTGATCGTGATTGCCGATACCTGCTTATGTGAATACACCAATCACGGTCATTGTGGCTATTTGGAACTGGGTGACTTAACGGGAAGAGTCTTGAATGACCCCACCCTAGAACTACTCAAGAAGACCGCTGTGGCTCAAGCCAACGCAGGGGTAGATATCATTGCACCTTCTGGGATGATGGATGGGTTTGTGCAGGCGATCCGAGCTGCTTTAGATGAAGCAGGGTTTGAGGGGATTCCCATTCTCTCCTACGCTGCTAAATATGCTTCCGCTTACTACGGGCCATTCCGCGATGCTGCCGAATCAACACCACAATTTGGCGATCGCCGCACCTACCAGATGGACCCTGGCAACGCCCGTGAAGCCTTGAAAGAAATCCAACTGGACATCGCAGAAGGGGCAGACATGCTGATGGTGAAGCCTGCCTTGGCCTACATGGACATCATCTGGCGAGTCAAAGAAGCAACGAATTTGCCTGTGGCTGCCTACAATGTTTCTGGCGAGTACTCCATGATTAAAGCCGCCGCCCTCAACGGTTGGGTGGATGAGCAGCGCGTGGTGCTGGAAACGCTGACCAGCTTTAAGCGAGCGGGTGCTGACCTAATTCTCACTTATCACGCGAAAGATGCGGCTCGTTGGTTAGCGAAAGGCCACTTCTAAATCGATTGCAAGTAGCTTGGGTGAAGAAGATTCACCTTCTATTGCGAAATATTGCGTTGCTTGTGTGTATACACTTCTTAGGACATTGAGTTGGAGTTATGCCGATTTCTACGCCTCAAATCCCTCAATCTACCTCTCTGCTGCCCATAGATGCTAAAGAGAGAGTGAGTCAATTTATGCGGCAGTTGCAGGACGAAATCTGCCAGAGCTTGCAACAGATAGATGGTGTGGGTAGCTTCCAAGAAGATGCCTGGGAGCGACCCGAAGGCGGTGGTGGGCGATCGCGAGTATTGCGCGAAGGAGCTGTGTTTGAGCAAGGTGGAGTGAATTTCTCTGAAGTTTGGGGTTCTCATCTGCCTCCTTCCATTTTGGCGCAACGCCCGGAAGCGGCTGGACATGGCTTCTATGCCACAGGCACTTCAATGGTGTTACATCCTCGCAATCCTTATATTCCCACGATCCATCTGAATTATCGTTACTTTGAGGCAGGCCCAGTTTGGTGGTTTGGTGGCGGTGCTGACTTAACGCCCTACTATCCTTTTGCTGAAGATGCCGCTCACTTCCATACCACGCTGAAGCAAGCTTGCGATCGCCACAACCCCAATTACTACTCGGTATTCAAGCCCTGGTGTGATGAATACTTTTACCTCCAGCATCGCCAAGAAACTAGAGGTGTCGGTGGTATCTTTTTTGATTACCAAGATGGACAGGGAAAACTTTATCGCGGTTCTAACTTGGAGGGTGCAGCCGCTACTCTTAGCAATCAGATTGACGCTTTAGCTCCCCGCAGTTGGAAAAAAGTTTTTGCCTTGGTTCGTAGTTGTGGACAAGCTTTTATCCCTGCTTATGCCCCGATTGTGGAACGGCGACGGGGAATGGAATATGACGATCGCCAGCGGAACTTTCAGCTCTATCGTCGCGGTCGTTATGTAGAGTTTAACTTGGTTTATGATCGAGGCACGATTTTCGGTCTCCAAACCAACGGTCGCACGGAATCAATTCTGATGTCGCTGCCGCCGTTGGTACGTTGGGAATATGGCTATCAACCAGAACCTAACACTCCGGAAGCGGAACTGTACGAAACGTTTTTGCAGCCTCAAGATTGGGCGAACTGGACACTGCCACAAAACCATTAACATGAACTTCCAAACCCTATCCAAGCCTGCAAATCGAGGCACCCTAGCACTGATCATTGCTGCGACTGCTGCCTCAGGCGCGATCGCTTTCCTGGGCATTTCTCAAGTCAAGCGTCCCAGCCAACCCACTGTGGTCGCAGAAGCCAAAGCTGCCCCAAAAGTCCAGCGAATTACAGCTTTAGGACGCATTGAACCTGCGACAGAGGTGATCCAAGTCTCCGTCCCTGCCACGCTCAGCAATGATCCCGTTGCAGAACTGCGAGTGCAGCGGGGCGATCGCGTGGACGCAGGCCAAGTCATTGCTGTCATGGACTCACAAGCACGACTCCAAAATGTGCTTTTGGAAGCCCAAGCTCAGGTGAAAATCGCGCAGGCAGAAGTGGCCAAAGTGAAAGCAGGTGCTAAGACGGGGGAGATTGCCGCCCAGGAAGCGGAGATCGCCCGTCTTGAAGAGCAGTTGGAAGGGGAACTAGCGACTCAACAGGCGACGATCGCCCGTTGGCAAGCAGAAGTTCAGACGGCGAATGCTGATTACAATCGCTATCTGCCCCTCTACCGGGAGGGTGCGATCGCGGCAACAGAATTGGATCGGCGACGACTCACTCTGCAAACGGCTCAAGCCCAACTCAATGAAGTGAAAGCCAAGCAAAGTCAAAGCGCCAACACAATCCGCGAGCAAATCAGACAAGCCAGAGCCAATTTAAACCGGATTGCGGAAGTGCGTCCTGTGGATGTGCAGGCCGCTCAAGCTCAGGTAGACAAAGCGATCGCCGCCGTCAGAAAGGCAGAATCAGATTTAGCAGAAGCCTCGATTAAGGCTCCGATCTCCGGTCGCATTCTCGACATTGATGCTAAACCTGGAGAAGTCGTGGGCAGTGCAGGCATCGCTGAGTTAGGCCAAACCAACGAGATGCAGGTAGTGGCAGAGGTGTATCAAACCGATATTAGCCAAGTGCAGAAAGGTCAACCCGTGGCGATTACTAGTGAATCCTTTGAGGGAGAACTCGAAGGTACAGTTAGCTCGGTAGGGTTACAGGTGACTCAGCAAGAGGTCACGAGCGGTAAACCAGGGGAAAATCTCGATCGCAAAGTGGTGGAAGTCAGAATTCAGATTGATCCAGAAGATAGTCAACGAGTGGCGAGTTTAACCAACCTGCAAGTTCAGGTTGCCATTCAAGCCAACTCTCTCACTAGCCGCCAGTAACTCCTCCGCCACCAACGAATCCATGCTGCCAAAATTATTTCGCAAAACGCCCCTCGCCTTACTGCAAATGAGTAGCCAGAGGACTCGTCTGCTAGTGGCGATCGCGGGCATTGCCTTTGCTGACTTTCTCATGTTTTTCCAACTGGGGGTGAGGGACGCACTGTTCGACTCCCAAGTTCGCCCCTACGCAACGCTCAAAGGAGATCTGTTCATCGTCAATAAGTTATCAGATAACTTGCAGTCGATTAAAAGTTTTCCTAGAGACAATCTTTACCGCGTCGCTGGGATGGATGGGGTTGAATCTATCCGCCCCCTCTATATTGGTCAAGCGAGCTGGCGCAACCCAGATAACCAAGCCAGTCGGCAAATCTTTGTTTACGGCATCGACCCTAATCGCCCTGCTTTTGACTTGCCTGAAGTGGAGCAGCAGCTAGACAAACTCAAATTACTCAATCAAGTTCTATTTGATAAAGCCGGTCTAACACCGCAACTGGGCGACGTGACAGCCCTGCTCAAAAAGCAGAATCCCTTATCTGTTCAGGCGAATGATTTAGAAGTCAAAGTGGTTGGTTTATTTACGCTGGGTTCTTCCTTTTCAGCGGAAGGTAATCTGTTGATGAGTGACTCTACCTTTTTGCGACTCTTTTCCGAGCGACGAGCCAATGACATTGACCTAGGGATTATTGAGGCAAATCCCAATGTATCCATTCAACAGCTCCAGGCAGATTTGCAAGCGATCGTACCCGATAACTTGCTGGTGCTCACCCTGGAACAGTTCTCAGCTCGTGAATTTGCCTATTGGAACACAGGCTCCTCGATCGGTCCTACTTTTAATCTAGGAGTAGCCATTGGTTTCCTAGTAGGAGCCGTGATTGTCTACCAAATTCTTTATACCGATGTTTCTGATCACTTACCAGAATACGCCACGCTCAAGGCAATGGGTTATAGCGATCTGTACTTGATTGGAGTGATTTTACAAGAAGCATTCCTCCTTGCCGCTCTAGGCTTTTTACCAGGGTTTCTGTTGGCAAGTGGCTTCTATACCTTCTTTAAATCTGTCACCTTTTTACCGATCGCCATGAAACTCAGCCGCGCTGTCACAGTTCTAATTCTGACCGTCGTTATGTGTGGTGGAGCAGGTGCGATCGCCCTCCGCAAACTCAGAGCCGCCGATCCAGCAGATATCTTTTAGCTCATCTCATCCCTTTTTATCCTTCCTCCCTCATCCTTCATCCTTCCCCATGTCTCCCCATCTAGAGCAAGCGCGATCGCCAGACCTTCATACAGTTCAAATGTCTTCAAAGCCTGTAATTTCAGCTCATCAGCTAAATCATTATTTTGGTAAAGCTGAACTCCGCAAGCAGACATTGTTTGAGATTAATCTTGATATTTACCCTGGCGAAATTGTGATTATGACTGGGCCTTCTGGGTCTGGTAAAACCACGTTATTAAGTTTGATGGGTGGTTTGCGTTCAGTCCAGGAAGGTAGCCTCACGATCTTGGAGCAAGAGATGTGTGGTGCCAGCAAGCGAAAAATGATGCAAGTGCGGAAGCAAATTGGTTATATCTTCCAAGCTCATAACTTACTCACCTTTTTAACTGCGAAACAGAATGTACGGATGTCCCTAGAACTCCATCCAGAGTATCTAAAAAAAGATATGGATGCGATCGCTACAGAGATGTTACAAGCAGTGGGACTGGGCGATCGCGTGGGCTATTATGCAGACAGTCTCTCTGGCGGTCAAAAACAACGAGTGGCGATCGCTCGTGCCTTGGCTAGTCGTCCTAAAATTGTTCTGGCTGATGAACCCACGGCGGCGCTCGATAAAAAATCGGGTCGAGATGTCGTCGAGATTATGCAGCACTTAGCTAAAGAGCAGGGTTGCACAATTTTGCTAGTAACCCACGACAACCGCATTCTAGATATTGCCGATCGCATCATTCATATGGAAGATGGACGATTGGCAGCTGCATCCTACTCTTAACCTGATACTTAACTGCACTTCTATAGCTGTCGCCACAAGAGTTAGGACGCGGCTTCCTTGAGGACTGTCTCCATCGCCTCACGCAAACTAGTAGCGCTGCGTCGTTGTTTGCGAATGCGGCCCTTTAACCATGCCCAACACTTTTCGATACGATTCAGGTCTGGTGAATAGGGCGGTAAGTAGACGACTTG
>NZ_JACJPA010000088.1:0-15825 GCF_014695845.1 Trichocoleus sp. FACHB-591 | reverse complement strand
GCGGTAGTAAAGTCTCTGCCACTCGTCTGCATCAAAAGGCTGGGCTCGAAGACTTGAGTTCGATTCATGGCGACTCCCTAGCCTTTTCTCGATCTTACGATGGGAAGGGAGTAGGTGCCACCTGAGGTCCAGAAATGATAGAAGATACGAGCCCACTTGTGAGCTGTCGCTGTAATTGCCTTGGGAGCACCTAGACGGGCTTGCAGGCGACGGTAAAAGGCACCCAGGGCTGAATGAGAGAATGAGAACGAACCAATGTCTGGGCTGCCATCCGGAGAGCTGTAGCCACCCGGTTCGCCACCTGACGAGTTTTAGAACTTTTGCATTTACCACCCGTAATGCGGCTTTCTGGGCACAGACCTAACCAAGAGACAAAATGCTTCGAGGTCGCGAAGCGAGATGGGTCCAGTCCCAACTCCGACAGCACCGCCAGCACCATGAGCACGCCAACTCCATCGATCTGTGTAAAGTTCACCCCACGGATGCGGTACAAATGGGTGCACAAATCGAAGTCAGGTGCATTGCCCGGCTGCTTCTTTCCCCGTCGCTTAGCCGGAGGAAGTGGAGTGGTAGAGACATCAGCCCGGACCCATCGCCAGACCTTTAATTTCCCAAAGGTCTTTATGTATGGCGCGTTTTCATCAATCACTGAGGATCGATATAGGCTGCAACTCCCCGAACTTAGGACTCCACCAACCTTGGGCTGTATGGAAGTAGACCGCTTCTTTATGTTGGCTATTACCCCTAGCCTGAGCGTCGGAGCAACGCAGCAATTGCTTGGCTTGACCTGCTTTTTCGTAGGTATAGGTTTCTAAAGGCTTTTGGCAAATCGGGCAAGGATATTCTGTGAGCTGAGATGGCAGTGAGGCTGACGCCTGGGTTTGGTTGCGAGGACGCTCCCACTTACGACTGCGATCGCTCCAAAATAGCACTACGTCTTCACAACCACTGACGCACTTGAGGAAGTACTTTTTCTTGACTTTGCTGCTAGGAATTTTAGCCAAGTAATTTTGGCATTGCGGGCAACGAGTCCGCGACAAGTTCAATGCTTTTTCAGGGTGCGGGGCAGGATTTGTCGTCAGATGTGCTGGAATCACTTGTCTCGCTTTTGTCAGCGCCGGCGTGAAGTACTCTCGATTCCAGGCGGTGAGGTAGGTTTGCCAATCTTGTTTTCCGTCAGCAATTTGGTCTAAAGCCTGCTCCATCTGGGCGGTAAATTTAGCTTCTAGCAGATCGGGTAAGGCATCTTGCAAAAAGCTATCCACTTCTAACCCTAAACTGGTGGGTTGCAAATGCCCTTTGACGACCTCCACATACAGCCGTTGCTTCAGTGTCTGGATGGTAGGAGCGTAGGTGCTAGGACGACCAATGCCTCTGCGCTCCATCACTTGTACTAGCTTGGGTTCGCTGTAGCGCAATGGGGGTTGGGTTTGCTTCTGCTCATGTGCTGCCTGTTGCAGCGTCAGGGCTTGCTGAGGAGCTAGCGTGGGTAGCTCGGCATCTGCGCTCAGGTTAGGCCAATACTTGCTGTAACCCAAAAACTCGATCACCTGCCCTTTCGCTTGCCAAAATATGGAACCTGATTGAGTGACAATTTGCGTTTGTCGCAGTCGAGCGGCCTGGCATTGCGAAGCGATCGCCCGTTTCCAAATCAGCACATATAAGTCGAAGGCATCCGCAGCCAGTTCAACCCGCAATTCTTTAGAAGGACGATAAACATCTGTCGGTCGAATCGCTTCATGAGCTTCCTGTGCGCCTTTCGCTTTGCGGTGCTGGGTCACCTTTTTCGGCACGTTGTCTGGGTCATGTGCCTCTAACCACTGTCTTGCTTGGGTACAAAACTCAGGGCTGAGGGCAATACTATCGGTTCGCATGTAGGTAATCAGTCCCGCTTCGTAGAGAGATTGCGCCACCTGCATGGTCTTCTCAGGACTGAACCGCAAGCGAGACCCTGCCGCTTGTTGCAGCGTTGAAGTGATAAAGGGAGGGGGTGGAGTGCGAGTTGCCGTCTTACCTTCCACAGAAACGACGTGATGCGGATTTTGTTGAGCAATTTCGACTAAGCGATCGGCAGCCGCTTGAGAGGTCACGCGATCGGATTCCGGAATTTGCCCTTCTGCTTTTTGGGCCGCATCATCAGGTTGGGTTGTCTCAGCCTTGGCTTCTGTCGGTTGGCTGCGGTAATAAGCTCGCAAACCTTCGGCATAATCGACAAACACGCTCCAATAGTCTTGGGGCACAAAGGCTTGGATTTGCCGTTCGCGATCGCAAACGATATGCAATGTCGCACTTTGAACGCGCCCCATACTTTTAGCGCCGTTGTGCAATTGCCAAAGCAAGGGAGAGCCTTTGAACCCGACCAGCTTATCTAGAACCGTGCGGCACAAACCAGAGTTTACTAGATTGAGATCGATCGAGCGGGGTTGGGCGATCGCGGCTCTCACGGCATTTGGGGTGATTTCTGTGTAAACCACCCGTTGAGGCTGTTTGAGATTGAGCGCTTGCTGAATGTGCCAAGCGATCGTTTCTCCCTCGCGATCGTAGTCAGTTGCTAGCACCACAGTTTTAACTTGCTTCACCGCCGATCGTAGTTGTTGAATGGTTTCTTTGCCCCTAGTGCCTCGCGCCATAAAGCGGCACTTCACGGAGTTATGGTCTAGATCGAAGCCCAAAGCATCTTCACCATCATGGGCGAGTTCGCGAATATGCCCCATACTGGCCTTGACTAGCCAATCTGATCCCAGAATTTGACTCAGCTTTTTGACTTTACCAGGACTTTCAACGATTAGCAGCTTGGTTGCCAAGACAGATTCCCTTTCGCTCACCCAGGAGCAACAACTCCATGTACAATTGTACTATCTAGTATCTAAGAGCCGCACCAAGTTCTTTTCAACATACATTTTCAATGTACTTCAACGTACAAAAGATACAACTCAAACAACGCATGATAATCCCCCTATCGTTACCATCCTTAAATCCTTAAACCAGTTGCAATTTCGCTAAGCAGGCAGAGCTTGAGTCAAAATCAGAGCATTGCATCACTAGAGTCATCCCCTTAAGACAAGACCCTAGCAGTAGAGAAGATGCCGAGGAGCATCTGTCGCAACAGCCACATCTGCTCACAAGCTCAGCGCTTCGCAAAATCAACTTAGCTTAGAACTCTTCAGGCTGATCCAGGCTGATAGTAGACTAACGGCTACCCTCAGCAGCGGCCTTAGTCAAACTATATTGACCTTTTTTGCCTCGAAACCATTGTCCATCCTTCGCTCCAGTAGAGAGGATGTTTAACATGCGATCGCGAGCCTTGTTCCGCACATCTTGAGGAATCTCAGCCGTGAAGATGGCGTTGATCAGATCAGGAACGCTCAAGAGCTGCTTAGGTTGCTGCTGGAAAACCGTAGTAATAGCTACAGGCAACGAAGTCTGACGAAATGGGTCTTGCAAATAATCCTGCCAATTTCTAGATTGCCGGGGTTTCTTGGTGGCCTTGGTCGCTTGACGGCCTCTGGTGGCAGTCGGTTCGGGAGCCGCAGCGGGTTCGGGAGCCGTAGTAGATGCAGCCGTGGCCTCAGGAGTAGCTGTAGGTTTAGGCGCAGCCGTAGCAGGTGGCTTTGATGCAGAGAGAGCAGCGGCTGCTTGAGTAGATGTCGCAGGAGCCGTTGTGGTAGAAAATAGATCAATCACTGTTTTGAGGCTCTGACGCTTCTCCCGCAAGGCCTCCAGTTGTATTGTAATTTCTGCTTCTTGAGTTGCGAGAGTAGCATCTGCTTCCAGGAGATTGGTGAGGATAGCGGTAGGAGAAGTTGAAGAATTAGCCATAGGAAGTGCTGTCTTAGCAATTAGAGTTCAAGAGCATCATACAAAGCTCTGATATTTTCAGGAAGCCTCAAGAGGATAAGTCTTTAGACTTAGTGAGAACTTGTGATCACTGGTAAGAACCTGAACTATAATCACACCAAGTGTTGTGAGGTTTTTAAATGAACAAGGGAGAATTGGTAGATGCAGTCGCTGCAAAAGCCAACGTGACCAAAAAACAAGCTGACGCCATCTTGAGTGCTGTGTTTGACACCATTCAGGAAACGGTCGCTTCAGGTGAAAAGGTCACCCTGATTGGATTTGGTACTTTTGAACCCAGAGAACGCCAAGCACGGGAAGGCCGCAATCCTAAGACTGGCGAAACGATGAAGATTCCAGCGACTAAAGTTCCAGCCTTCAGTGCTGGCAAAGTCTTCAAAGACAAGGTTTCTCCAACCGCTTAAGCGGTTTTCTCAAAGATCAGTCACTCGCCTCCTCATTGCAGGAGGCTTTTTCGTTCTAGTACTCCTGCTCTAACAGATTGGTTAAAGGAAGCATGGAAGTGGTGATGTCATTAGTGGACATTGGGGTTAATCTGACCAACGCTGCCTTCGATCACGATCGCCCACTCGTCATTGAGCGAGCGATCGCCGCAGGAGTTGGCACTATGATCCTCACAGGCACTACAGTAGATACCAGCCAGGCAGCTCAAGTTCTAGCCAGGCACTATCCAGGCACTTTGTACTCAACCGCAGGGGTGCATCCTCATGATGTGCGGCATTGTGATGCAGCCACTGTTAGCCGCTTACGAGAGTTAAGCAGTCATCCAGAAGTGGTTGCGATCGGTGAATGTGGGCTGGACTTTAACCGTGATTATTCACCTCGCCCCGAGCAAGAATACTGGTTTGAGGCCCAGCTTCAACTCGCTTGCGAACTAAAGCTACCCCTCTTTCTTCATGAACGAGATGCTCATCAACGCTTCTTGGAAATTCTCCAGCCGTACCGTAGCCAATTAACCGCAGCCGTAGTGCATTGTTTCACGGGCAACGTGGAAGAACTAAAAGCTTATCTAGACTGGGATTTACACATTGGCATCACTGGCTGGATCTGTGATGAGCGGCGGGGTTTACATCTGCAAGAGTTGGTAGCCCAGATTCCCTTAGATCGATTGATGCTAGAAACAGATGCACCTTACTTAACCCCTAGAACGCTGCGCCCTAAACCTAAGGGGGGACGGAATGAGCCTGCCTTTCTACCCCAGGTTTTGCAGACTGTAGCCAGCGCGATCGCCAAACCTATTGAGGAAGTCGCTCAAGCTACCACAGCAACCGCTTACCAATTTTTCCAGCTACTACCTGACAAAAATAATTCCGGTTAGCCGTTTCTTACCGTAGGGCGTCGCTTTGCTGCTGGAAAGGAATCTCAATGACAAATTGGGTGCCTTGTCCCGGAATGGAGATACAATCCAGCGAGCCACCGTGATTCTCAGTGATAATTTGGTAGCTAATAGACATGCCCATGCCCGTTCCCTTGCCCACTGGTTTGGTTGTGAAGAAGGGATCAAAGATTCGCTGCTTTACTTCTGGTGGCATACCTGGACCATTGTCAGAGATCTTGATCACCACTCGATTGTTGCGGTTGAGGTGGGTGCTGATGTGGATATGCCTCGGTGACGCTACCAACTCTTGTCCGCTGGGTTGATTGTTTTGCTCCAAAGCATCGATCGCATTCGTCAGTACATTCATGAATACTTGGTTGAGCTGTCCTGCGTAGCACTCCACCAACGGCAAGTTGCCATATTCTTTAGTCACAGCGATCGCAGGGTGCTCTGGCTTAGCTTTGAGGCGATTCTCCAAAATAATCAAGGTACTATCAATTCCTTGGTGGATGTCAACCGCTTTAAATTCGGCTTCATCTAGACGGGAGAAGTTGCGGAGCGAAAGCACAATCTGTCGAATCCGCTCGGCCCCCATCTGCATAGAAGACATCAACTTGGGTAAATCTGCCCTGAGAAACTCTAGATCCATTGCCTCTGCCTCAGCCGCGATCGCAGCAACTGGCTGAGGATAGTGCTCTTGATACAAACTAATCAGGTTCAGTAGCTCCTGAGTGTAATCATGAGCAGGAGCTAGATTGCCATAGATAAAATTGACGGGATTGTTGATTTCATGCGCCACACCTGCCACCAGTTGTCCAAGACTCGACATCTTCTCGCTTTGAATCAACCGTGACTGAGTTTGTTGCAGTTCTTGCAAAGCACTTTCCAAATCTTGAGTTTGCTGACGCAATGTTGCAATCACCTGTTGCAGCTGATTAGTTCGCTCTTCTACTTGTTGCTCTAGATTGCGATTATTTTCAGCCAGCAAGTTTTCTGTGGTTTGGAGGGCGGCATTCTTGGCTTCTAGTTCTTGGGTATAGGCTTCTAGGGTTTGCAACAAGCTGCGGTTTTCATCAAAAATTCGAGAAATTCTCTCAAACCAAGGTTGCCAACTTCTAGGGATATCTAATTTTTTAGAGATGAATGCTTGACCAGATCCTTGGCTGGCAGTTTCAATATGTTCTACCAATTTGCGAGCAGGCTCAATGAAATCTCGGCGTGTCAGATGACTTGCGGCTACGAGAATTAAACCTAGTCCAGGGAGAAGCACTAGAAATAGCCAACTCGTCCCAGACAAAGCCTTCAAAACGATCGCTTGCTGAGGTATCCAGAGAACTAACTGCCAGGGAGCATTGGTTAAGGGATGATGCAAAACTAAGTAGGAATCAACAGCGTTAACTTGATCCGCTGGAGCTTGTAAGATTTGCTTTAATTGGCTTTGGAGCTTGAGTGGCAATGCTACTTGAGCTGGTTTCACGTCCTTATCTGTAGAGCGAACTAGATAGGGGTGAGCCAACAACTGATCGTATTGGTTAATTACAAATAAATTCGCTTGGCGATCGCGCTGAGTTTCCGCGTTTTTAATAAAATCGTTCAGGACATCTAGGGTGAAATCTAAAGCGACGGTTCCGAGAAAAGTATCTTTGTCATAGATAGGCTCGGCAACTGTCACCATCAAGCCTTTACCGGCTGTATCTGTATAGGCGCGGGTCCAGAAACGCTGACGTTGGGGATTATTTTCGGGTAATCCTAGCCTGTAAAAATCTTGGTTGTAATCACTCTCTACAAACAAATGATCTTTGCTGGACACCCAAGGATAAAGACTCTGAAACTTATTTTTCGACAGGTAATACACCCAAGCCAGATTGGGTATATTTTTTTTGGATGATTGAAAAAGAGCATTGAGCGCGATCGCCATCTCCACATCTCGCTTGACCTCTGGTGACATCTGCTCTAACGAGCCTTTGCCGCTCAAGCCTGCTACCATCTCCTCGGTAAAAGGAAGCTGGATACGATCCAGAGCGTAGTGGTCTTTACCAGGCAAATTTTCTAGTTGAGAGAAGAGTTTGGAAGATGGCTCACCTGGAGCATGAGTTGCTAGATGAAATTCTGCCTCGGTGTTCAGGGCACTAATATGGTCAGAGGCCCCTTTAACCATATAGTTGAGGCTTGATGATTCTTCTAAAAATTTGGTTTGCAACTGTGCAACTTCATTCTGGTAACGAGAACGAAATTGTAAGTAAAATAGCCCGCATGAGACGACAGTGACTAACGAAAAGGTAGCCAGGATAATCCGGTTATATCCTCCGAAGAAATTCGCGCTCGGATGCTTGACTCGGATACTCTGCGGCATAGGTTAAAGTCACTACTTTCATACATTAGCCTGCCCATTTGCAGAGTACTAATATTTTCAGTGAGATAACTTCAGCCATTTCATTTAACAAACTAAGTAATCTAAGCAACTAAACCAACAGTTGGATTGGCGCTACGCCTTGGCGTAACTGATGCTGGCGTTTGACCCAAGAGTATCGCACCAAGGGGCCGAGAAAAGGTGCAAACTGGCTAGCTCCCCAACGCAGAAAGGCACTATGTTCTAGGAGATCGGCTTGGGCCGCTTCTTGGCGCTGAAGTTGCTGCACTCGGATAATTTCTGGTTCGCGATCCGCCTGAATTCTTGGCAACACTGCGTCAATAGCTGCGGGTAATACCCCTTGCTGTAGTAACGGCACCAGATGATTTGCAGTCACTAGGACATCACGCAAAGCCATGTTGATGCCTTGGGCGCGAATCGGAGACATAGGATGAGCCGCATCTCCCAGGAGCAATAGCCCTGGAACAGACCATTGGGGGCAGCGTCCCGCGACCACCGACAGTAGAATCGGGCCTTCTAAGGTAGCGGCGTTTTGGCGAAAATGCTCAGCCAGCCAATCTGGAGAAGTGGCGGCTAGTCGCTCAGCCCAATTTATTTGCTGCCAATCTTTTGCTTCAGATGGACGCAAGGCCCAGCCCACCTGCAGCTCGCCTTCAGAACTACGAAATAAACCTAAAGCATCACGATCTTGCAAAATCGAGTAAAAAACATTTTCTGACTCAAATCGGTGATGGTCGGCTAGCTTGAACCAAAGGATGTCAAAACTTTGAGACTGTTGTTCTAAGACTAAGCGCGATCGCTGGCGAACAATAGAATTGCGACCATCCGTGCCAATCACCAAGTCTGCACTTAGCTCCCGACCATCGCTAAGCTTGATCCCTGCCACTCGTTGCTCATGCCACAACAAGTCTTGCACCGGGGTTCCCTGTACCAGCTCAAAGCCAGAATAAGCCCTTGCTTGCTCAATGAGCACCTCTAGCAAAGCCGTTTGCGAAACTAGGGTGCAAGGTTTACCACCCGGTTCGATCGGTTCTGCAACTCGAAACAGAGATCGCTGGTTGAGCCAAAATTCCCAGGCATCCAAAGCGCGGTGAGGAATGCGATCGAGCAGAGCGGATAAGCCCATTTGCTCTAGGGCATCCAACCCGCTCGGCATCAGCCCCTCACCCCGAAAAGTGCGACGAAAGGTGGGAGAAGCTTCCACGAGCTGGACTGAGATACCCCGTTGCCCTAAAAGGAGAGCAAGTGCTGCCCCCGCTGGCCCCGCCCCTACAATTACTATCTGAGTCATGACTGAGAAGCGTTGATGGAACTTTGTAGCCTCATCTTCTCATGCAGCACAGCCCTGAAACCTAAGCCCCAGCCTCTTTCCTCAAGGAAAGGGGAGCAGATTCATAGAGTTTATTTACAGCTTATTTACAGCCAATGGGTAGCTCGATTGGCTTGATGCCTAAAAACCAATAATCGGCTTGTTGCTTCAGGTGTTGCCAAACATGTCCGAGGGGGCGGCTTTGCGGTTCTTGCAGCCAGAACAACGGCAATAACGCCACCAATCGCAGTCCACTAGAAACCACAAACAATTCTGTGATGCCATTGGAGCCTGCGGATTGGGCTAGCCAACCGCCAACCATTGCTCCCATTGCGCCACAGACTCCACCGATCGCGGCAGTGATGGCAAAGTAGGTGGTGTGATGACGTACTGGGGCGATCGCTAACTGCAAATTATTAATGCAAAGGTCGATCGCGGCTCCTGCCCCACCCCCCAACAGGTGTAGAACGGGAAACCAAAACCAGAGTGACACTGCATTAGTGCTAGTGCCTAACCAAAGCAGAGGAATAATGGCAACTAACACTCCATCTAGCAAAAGAATCGGACGATTCCCAATGCGATCGGCTAATTTACCCCAAAGCACCAGCATCAGTAATGTCGCGCCTGCGCCGAGACCGTTGTAGAGCGTTACCCAGCTCACGTCTATGGATAGGTTATCCAGCAAATACAGATTAAAGAAGGGATTGCAGAGATTCACCCCAAAGGCCCACACCCCAAAGTAGAGCAAAAACATCAAGAAATGAGGATGTTTAAACATGCTGGTATGAGCCGCTTCCGAGCCAGAGAAGGCAGCAGTGGCATCAGCAGTAGGCTTTGATTTAGGTTCTGGAGCAGTCAAGCGAGCTTGCGGATTCACATCCGTCATCTGCGACTGACAAGCTAAGCTGAGCAGCCCTGCCACAATACCCACCAGCATGAACACACCGAAGCCTTGAATGCTGCCCCCCGGAAAGTGCGAAACTGCTAGCCCTAACAATGGCATGGCTACCAAGCTAGTCAAGCTAAAGGCACTGTTACGAAAGCCAAAGTAACGTCCCCGTAGCTGTCGAGGCACCAATACTGCTAACCAAGCTAGCCAAGAAGCACTACCAAACGCACCTAACACATGAGTCGCTAGCAACGCAGCCAGCGTGGCAATGATCATCGTCTGGTTGCTGGTAGGGTAGGCACTAAAGGCCAAAATCTCGATCGCCAGCGGTAACCACAGCAAACGAGAAATTCCGTAGACACAGAGGCCATACCACCGACGGCTAGAGGTGCGATCGGCCCAATAGGCACCTAAGGGTTGCAGCAAGTTTGCCACCATCGGGATCGAGGCCAGCATGCCAATTTGCACCGTGCTGGCATCTAGCTCTACAAGAAAATTACTGAGTAGCACGCCTCCGGTGATGTTGCTGAAGAGCGTAGCAAACACCCCATCCCAGGTAGAAGCCCGGAGGCTAGAGCGAATCGCAGCTTTAGGAACTTTCGCAGCAACTTCTGCCGCCAAAGGCTGAGACAAAGAAGTTTCTACAGCGGCGATCGATTCTGAAATCACTTCGCCTAGAGAAAAGATGGTTTCCTCAGTTAAATAATTCGTCACCCAGTTTCATCCTTAGAGCTGTCGGCCTAGATCGGTCAGGGGAAGCATTCAACGCTTGCAATCCCCAGTGTTCCCAGGATGATGGGCCGAAAGATAAATCCAGGCTGACTGTAGATTTCTAAGGTGGCTAAGGCGATGGGTAGCCATCAATGTTAGGAGACTAAAACATAGTTAGTAGCAAGCCAAGAATTTTGTCATAATTAATACAGAAATAAAATCGTTCATCTCCACCTGTTTTGAGGTGTGCTCGACTGAAATCTAAGTGAGATTTAAGTAGGAGACGGAAGTAGGGTTTAGCCCGAAGGAACGCGCTTCATTTTGTTAGGCCAATTGGATGGAGCGTTGCTATGAAAAGTCAGTGGCAAAATTATCGCGATTTAGAACTAATTGCTAATCTGAGATCCCAACAGCAACCCCAGCATTTACCCTTTAGCGATCGCCTGGATCGCATTTGGCGATCGCTGGTAGACACTGGGATCAAGACATTTTCTGACCAGCAACAAACAGAACACTTGGATCGCTGCTGGTCATTGGCTGCTCCTCAGGGACAGCCCATTAACCCCTCTAATATTTGCCGTTTGCTTTGGCTCAACCTTAAACAAATTTTAACCAACCCACTGATCAGTTCTGAGGAGCCAGAGATACAAGAAGTCAGCGATCGCGATGGGTCTCATGGGTGGTCGGTCACCCATCCTAGAACAGGTCAGAAGACCTACCTGCAATCTGAGGATGAAGTGCGAGTTTGGTTAGAGGAACGCTTCTACCGCTAATCCTGCCAGACTCAAAATCCGCCCAAACCTCACCTAGGCTGGACGGATAGAGAGAAGAATTAGTTAGGTCCAATAAAGGATTTGGGCTTTGGGAAAGCGCTGAGCAAGCTCACGCTCGAAAAACTGGCGGAGAGACTTCATCGTATCTGAGTCGTAGACGTACTTAATGCCACCGAACTTATTGCGCTTGACGCTGCGAGTGGATTCGTCTAGATCTAGCTTGCTTTGGGGATACCACTGCTGCAACACCTCTTTAGAGCCAGGAGTGAAGCGGTGGGAGATCAGCTCAAACGTCAAGTCACAGTCAAAATCTAAAGCTGTACTGATGTCATCGAGTAGTTGGGTGTAATGCTGCTGCCAATCCTCGATCGGCATAATCGGAGCGATCACCAAACCAATCGGATAACCACCGCCACCCTGCCCCCGTGGCAAGGCCAATCGTCGCAAGGCACCCAACCGAGCCTGGACCGAAGCCGTACCCCCCTCAAAGCGACCCGAAACAGGTGCTGCATTTACACTGGCTCGACAGCGGGTGTGCCTATTGTGAGGTAAGTCTAACAGATTCTCCACAGCATCGAACTTAGAGACCCAGCGCAGATAACCATCTTTGCGAGTGCCAAAGTAGCGGATACACTCGGCTAAACTGCCTGTGAGGTGCTCAATTCCTAATGGATCGGTGTAGCAACTAACCTCAAAGCTGGTCGCCTGACCTGCACGTTCGTAAGCAGCCAGATTGTCTAAAATCTGCGGCAAGTTAGCGTAAGCTCGAATTACTGGCGGTCCCTGGAGACTACCCGCCAAGTAGCAGTACTGACAGTGAGCAGGACAGCCTTCGGCTAAGTGAAACTGCCAATCTGCTGAAGGAGGAATGGGGCTGAGCTTAAATTGGCTCGGCGGTGCTGTCACTACAGCTAAAGTCCGCTTGGCAATGTCATAGGTTTCGCGCTCTGTCTCTCCGCGCAAATTGGTTAAGCGATTACGTGGTAACTCCTCAACAGGCAAGTTGAGCGATCGCACCCGCTCCAGAATTCGCTGGCCCCACGGCTCCTCTAAAGCTGCTGGTGTGAATAGAACCCGATCTGGCATCCATAAGCGGGTCTTAACATTGCCCAAGCCTGATGGACTTGTAGGAGCAGAAGTAGAGCTAGCAACCGTTGTAGGTAAAGACAAAATCGGTTCTCCACACTGAAACTCTCTCTATTATGATTGGATTCCCACAAGGCGGAAACGTAAATAAGGAGCGGATTTCAACCTGTTTGGAGTAGGGTTTGTACGCTGCGGTAAACCACACACAACATACTTTTAGCGCTTCATTACTAAAGCCTGGATAAAGGTGGTTTATCCAGGTGCAACGGGACCGAGAATCAAGCTTCGTTTGTGCACTCTAGCAATTTCTTGCGCCAAACCCAAGCCTAAATCTATCCTTTCCACTTTACAAGTCCGAGCAGGCTCAGCCCGATGAAAACGGTCAAGAATTCGATCGCGTAGGGAGATTGTATTTAATAGACCTGTTGCTCAATGCGATCGCCATTGATTTGAGAGGACATGATGAATCAGAAAAAGTCCCTTACGGGTATCGTATCTCAGCAGTTTGCTTAGGCTCCACCGTCCTGATTTTGAAGAACTACAGTCAAACTGCAAATGCAGTCAGAGGCTAGTAAGCGTAAGATTGGTAAATCTCTGTAGCAGTCTTGGCTTCTAAGGTTTCAACCACCGGGTTGAACCGTAACAGATGACGAGCGCGGTCTGAGAGCGTTTCTAAAGCTGCACGAGGTACTTGAATTGAAACCTCAGGTCGGAACAGCCAACGGCGGCTATAACCAATCACCACCATAGGACGGGGAATGTCGGTGCGGTTGGGAGTGCCTCGGTGTAATCCTCGCACATCTCGGATCATCACATCCCCTAAGTTCAAAGTGATGGGTTCTAGCTCGACTTCCCCCGATTCCAGACGGCGAAGCCCTTCTTCCTTAGTAAGCAGATGAGTTCCCCGTGCCACTTCAAAGGGTCCATTTTCCAGGGTGACATCGACGAGAGGAAAGTTGATGGCTAGTTGAAAGGGAGGAGTTTCCTGAGCCATCTCTGGAAACAAAGGAGGTGCATCTCGATGAATGGCTTGATAGTCTGACCCTAACAGGGGTGTATCGGTTGCCAACTGACACATCACCGCATCTTCCCCCACTAGCCCTGCCGCGATCGCCAAGATCGTGTCATCTTTGTAAATGCTGGGGTCGGCAAAAGGAGCTTGAAACGGGAGGGTGACATAGTAGCGAGCAGCCCCTCGATTTTGCAAATCTCCTTCGCGGGCAATGTGTTCTTCCAGCAAGGGAGTAAAGGCTTGATGCCAGCTTCTCAATGTATCTGGAGAAAAGTGTTGCCGCAGGATGCAAAAGCCGTCCTGGAGAACGGCTTGAGTCAATGCCTGAATGTCTTGTTGGCTAGTGTGTTCCTGGTTATGGAGGGCTGTCATAGAAATTGCGATCGCAGACAAAAACTTCTCGATCTTAAGCAGCCCTCATTTTTTCGTCATTAAGAGTTATAAATTGTAGCTATAAGCACCAAGTTAGAGCGACCTAGTTCATCCGCCGTTGCAATCGCTGCAAGGATAGTTACTTGAACAGCGGAATCACCCAGGCAGCCATCAAGCTGAGCAGGATCGCCATTTCTAGCCCAGCTAGAGGGTGGGACAATGAGCACCAATGCAACCAGGTACCTTGGCGAACCCCAAACCACCACTGGGACAGGTGGCTAGCCCACAGTTTGGGGCTATCTGGCTCCCGAAACTTCCAGTGGAGCATGGACCGCAGTAGGGGCACTCCACCCACTTTGGCATTCATCAGCAGGTGCAGCGCGATCGCCATTACCATAATTACCCAGGCGATTAAGTGAGCATAGTACCAAGCATGATTTAATTCCCCCTTGGGCAACCAGGTTTCATCCATCATCTTGCCGCTGAAAAGGGCGAACGTTAAGGCCAAGAGGGCAAAGGTATTGGTCAAACGATTTAAGGTATACCACCCAATGGGTTTACCAATTTGAGCTAATTTAGCCAAGGAGTCGAGTTGAACGAGCCGCTGCTGCCCGCGATGAAAGGCGTAAAGCACAAACGCCGGGAATACCAACAAGGTATATAACCCAAAGGTGCCATGTATCCCTTCAATCTCTCGGTAGGAGGGTAATGGAAGTCTTCCCCAGCGGCCATCATAGGTGTTGTAAGTCCAGAAAGCCGTGAGGATTGCAACCACGAGAAATAGACCCGTGAGGCCATGTAACAAGCGAAGGAGGAGAGGTTGATAAGGTTGAATCAATTTCATAGAGAGCCAGGAGTAGCGAGTTGGCTGGTAGCACTAATCTAGACCCGCAAGGATGAGTAGACGCAAGCCAGCCCAGCAATGTGGGCAATCCGCACGGTCTGAATTGCTTTGTGCAAGCACAGGCAGATGCTGACGAGCGGGCACTCTCCAAGATAAAGAGTGGTCAGAAGCGATCGCCCTAATATGATACATTTTCCCACAATTCGATGGGTTAGGGCTTAATACAACCTCCCAGTACTGCTTGATCAAGGGCGCTGAAGCAGCCTTGAGCGTCGAGGAACACTCCGGGTATGAAGTTTTCGGTTCCCCGAACGATATGAAGCTCGCTTTTTCAAAGCGAACGGGACCGCAAGATACTCCATCTCCTGATAGAAAAACTAGGTAGCATTCCCTTCAAAACCACTGCTGCACTCTACCTGTTCCCGCAACACAGGGCGCTGCAATACCACCTTTTCCGCTAATGCGTAGGTCGTCACTGCTCGCTCGTGGCCACTCGTCTCATACCCCTCAACCTCAACCTCTTGGACATAAAAAGGCTGAACTATTTCCCATCGGCAGAGTTCTCCCAGGTCAACTGGAATTCGCATCACGGCCTGCGCATTGGGATAAGCCCACAGTTGCTCGCCGATCACAGTTGGCTCAATCCATGTCTTGTTTAGCTCCTGGAGCGATCGCAAGGAGTATTGTGCTCATCTGCCCAGACTCGCAAAATTTGATTGGCTTGCTCAATCACAGAGATTGCAGGTCCAGCCCCAGACTGCCGCAACGCAAGCTGGATATCGAAACAAGGCAGAGGGATCAAAAAATCGGGCTCATCGCTCTCGCAAGTATAATTGTTTAAGTATTTCTCATCTACAGTTGGAGAAAAGACTCCTGGTAGCTCTTGAAACCGTTGCAGTAAGTCAAGCATCATCAACCTTGAGGCGATCCAATTTTATAGAGTGTCAACCCGGTGAACATAGGCGATCGCGCTGCAATTTCTCATGGACAAATTGGGAGGATTGCACTTCCGGGAGGGAGAGACAAAAGAGGATATCAATGCTGGCTAGAGAGGAGAACTGGCAGGGACAGGCACTCCTCGCATCAGTGCGGCCCAGCGTTGAAACGTCCGTCTCGGTGCTCGCGTCATCACTAGGGACTGCTGAACCGCCAGCGGTGCATGGTCTAAACACTCCTCTAGTTGGGTTACAGCCGCAGGTGGTGTTTGTTGCCGCGTCACCCAACTCAGGTTTAGACTAAATGGTTAAGAAAAGCGGCCGGATCGCTGATCTGACCGCTTAATAGT
>NZ_JACJPA010000087.1:0-137875 GCF_014695845.1 Trichocoleus sp. FACHB-591 | reverse complement strand
GTGCGTGAAACCAGCGAGAACGAGTCTCAGAACTACGGTTACAAGTTCGGTCAAGAAGAAGAGACCTACAACATCGTGGCAGCTCACGGCTACTTTGGCCGCTTGATCTTCCAATATGCGTCCTTTAACAACAGCCGAGCTCTGCACTTCTTCTTGGGTGCATGGCCTGTGATCGGCATCTGGTTCACGTCCTTGGGCATCAGCACGATGGCGTTCAACCTGAACGGGTTTAACTTCAACCAGTCGATCATTGACTCACAGGGTCAAGTGATTGGCACCTGGGCCGACGTGCTGAACCGCGCGAACTTGGGGATGGAAGTGATGCACGAGCGCAACGCTCACAACTTCCCTCTCGACCTGGCTGCGGGCGAAGCTGCTCCTGTAGCGCTAACCGCTCCTGCTATCCACGGTTAATCTTCAGCTAGTCTCTAGCGAAACAAAGAGCGCTCTCCTCACGGGGGGCGCTTTTTGCATGGCTGACCCTCAACCCTGCTAAAATCAGAGTCTCTGAGTTATGTAAAGAAATATGGGCAACACCTTCGGCCATTTATTCCGTATCACAACCTTTGGCGAATCTCACGGCGGTGGGGTAGGTGTCGTGATCGATGGTTGCCCTCCGAAACTAGAGATTTCCGCTGAAGAAATCCAGTTTGAACTCGATCGCCGTCGGCCTGGACAGAGCAAGATTACCACTCCCCGTAAAGAAGCCGATACCTGCGAAATTCTCTCTGGCGTCTTTGAAGGCAAGACCTTAGGTACTCCGATCGCGATCTTGGTACGGAATAAGGATACCCGATCGCAAGACTATGACGAGATGGTGGAGAAGTACCGTCCTTCTCATGCCGATGCTACTTATGATGCCAAATATGGCATTCGCAACTGGCAAGGAGGTGGTCGCTCATCGGCCCGAGAAACCATTGGTCGAGTGGCAGCAGGGGCGATCGCTAAGAAGATTTTGCAGCAGGTTGCTGGCATTGAAGTCTTAGGTTATGTCAAGCGGATTAAAGATTTAGAAGCGGTGATTGATTCCAAAACCGTCACTCTAGAGCAAGTTGAAAGTAACATTGTGCGCTGCCCTAACCTAGAGTGCGCCGAGCAAATGATCGCCCTTGTGGAATCAGCTCGCGATCAAGGCGATTCTCTAGGTGGGGTGGTTGAATGTGTGGTTCGCAGCGTTCCTAAAGGGCTTGGTTCTCCCGTGTTTGATAAGTTGGAAGCCGACTTAGCCAAGGGAGTAATGTCCTTACCTGCTACCAAAGGCTTTGAAATTGGCTCTGGATTTGCTGGCACCTTAATGACGGGCAGCGAGCATAATGACGAATTTTACATTGATGAAGCTGGTGAAGTTCGCACAGCCACTAACCGTTCTGGCGGTGTCCAAGGTGGCATCTCTAACGGGGAAGATATCGTAATTCGGGTTGCCTTCAAGCCCACCGCCACGATTCGTAAGGAGCAACGTACTGTTACGACAGAAGGTGAAGAAACGACATTGGCTGGTAAAGGTCGTCATGACCCTTGCGTTTTACCAAGGGCAGTACCAATGGTAGAAGCGATGGTTGCTTTGGTGCTTTGCGACCACCTCTTACGTCATTACGGCCAATGTAAGGTGTTGTAGGGCGATCGCTCTACTGGAGACAACAACAATTCGCCTGGAGAAGACCTAGAGTTTCTCCAGGTTTTCTATAGCTTGCTAGATATCAGGCTACGGAACCCACCTGAGGAAACATCGATGACCGTGTTGCTCTGTAATATCTGCACCCAGTCGGTGATAGAAACTAAGTCCGCGAATATTGCGAGCATCAGCATTCCAGGCAAGATGAGTACAGTCATTTTCCTGAGAAATTTGAGCTAGACGAGTCATTAACGCCACACCTACACCTTGGCTTCTCATCGCCTCATCTACATACAGATCGTCGAGCCAAATACTGGGTTGACCTGCAAACGATGAGTATCTGAATCCATACAAGGCAAAGCCGACTTCACATCCTGAAAGCTCTGCGAACAAGACGTAAGAAAAGGGAACTACGCCAAAAAGTGTTTTGTATATTTTTTCTTCGGAGGTCCGCAAGTTACTGGAAAAAGCACCGATATTTCGATCAAATTCTGCCTTCTTCTGAATGAATGAGAAAATTAGTGCCACGTCATCGGAATTGGCGGATCTGATTTTCACTCATTAAATCCTCAATCACCTCAAAACCAGCAGGATAATCTGTCTCAGCTTGATAGTCCTGTTTTAATGCCCTCGGCATACGGATTGCTCCGTATTTTGCAAACTAACCTTTCCTAGAAAGCACTTGAAGTTCGTGCTACAAAAGGATTTCTGCGAGAAGGTAGAAAACGAATTTAAAAGGCGGCACCCAGATTCGAACTGGGGGTAAAGGATTTGCAGTCCTCTGCCTTACCACTTGGCCATGCCGCCAACCTTTCAGGATTACAAGTATATCAAATCTTTCCACAAATTCATCATCTGAATCTGATTTTATTTCAAACAAGCATATTTCAGTTCATGAGCATCTACCAGTAGAGATCACCTGTTGGCTGTTTAGTTGTATGCCGTTCGTCAATAGGTTGGGAACAAAGGGGTGGGGACTGCACCTTCATTAGGGAATTTGCCTCTGCACCCCATTTAAGAACTCAGAAAATCAGTGGAATGGATTAGCCAAACCAACTGGAGGGAGCGGAACCTGAGTTGATTTCTGGAGGAATGTGGTGGCTTACCCAATCTGCGTTTTCTTCAACCAGGCGCTCAATTCCCTCTCTCACCATTAACCGCAGGCGATCGCGCAAGGGCCGAGGCACTAAGGTTGGGTCTGCTTCTAAATCGCTGTGCTCCTCAATCATGGCGTAGCAAGCTGGCACACAATTGAGCACATAAGCGATGAGTTGCTCGCGTAATTCTGGTATCGCAAACGCTTGGCGGTAAGGATGGTAGTGATAGGTATCTAAAACGTTTTCGATCTCTAAAGAAACTAATGGCAGCGTTAGATTGGCGATAGTTTTGGACATTTTCCTAACTCCAGCTTTCTTAAACGCATGGAATAATCGGCAACGACCTCACACCATTTGAGAAAATTTTCTAGAGCAAAAACTGTAGCAAGATGCTCTAGAACTTTAATTACAGGATAGTTTCTTTCATAAGAGGCAGAAAAGCCTTTAACATTTATTATTTTCTTTTTAGGCTGTATGTTATGGCAATCTAATCGAAACTGAGGCATTAATGGTGACATAGTTAACAGCGTGTCTCCAAACAGAGAGCCAGCGATGCCTTGGAAATAAAGCTAAATTCAAATTCGGGAAAGCTATAGCTGGGTTGACTTACAAGCTATGCTTAGCCGTGTTAGAGCCTCAATGGCTAGCCCTAAGAATTTCAAGGCTGCTCTTACTTAATTTATTATTTGGACTCTAGCAAGCTGAATATGAAGTGTCACTCAAGTTGATAAGAACTGAGGTTTTAGACCTGCGAGGATAGAGTCTCTAGTTGAATATTCTTTACCGAGTAACTACCGAAGATTTTAAGAGTTTCAGTATAGTTTTTTAGTTCTACTAAAGCAGCTTGAACAGACGGTTCTCGCAAGTCTGCTTCAAAATCCATAAAAAATAAATAGTCACCGAGCGATCGCTTAGTGGGGCGCGATTCAATCCGACTCAGATTAATTCCCCGTTCGGCCAAAACTTGTAAAGGCTTTACTAAAGCTCCAGGTACATTAGCCGCAACACTAAACCCAAGCGAAGTATGAGTACCACTAGGGGCAGAATCTAAACTCAAAACCCAAAAGCGGGTGCAATTGCCTGGGTAGTCATTGATGGGATGAGCCAACATCGGCAAGTTGTAGAGTTGGGCCGCTCGTGGAGAGGCGATCGCAGCAATGGTGAGGTCATCATCCAAAAGCTGCAAGGCTTCAGTAGTGGAATTGTTAGCAATGAGTTGGGCGTTCGGTAGAAACTTTTCTAGCCACTCCTGGCACTGAGCCAAGGCTTGAGGATGAGAATAGACCGTCTTGATTGTTTCTAAATTCTTTGCTCTTGACAGTAGCGCATGCACAATTGGCAAAACCAAGGCTTGCTGAATCTGCAACTGATCGAACTGCCAAAGTGTATCTAATGTAATTGTGACAATCCCTTCAATTGAGTTCTCCACGGGTACAACTGCCATCTGGGTGTCGCCTTGAGCTACAGCTCGCAGAGTTTGCCCAATGTTGGAGTAGGGACAAAGCAGGGTAGATTGGCCTGTCGATTGGGTCAAATGGTGCGAAAAAGCCAATGCTGCTGTCTCGGCATTGGTGCCAGAAGGCCCCAAATGCGCAATTGATACCGCCATAAAGTCTATCTATTACTCTGTAAGTCTGTGAGCTAATTAACTATTTTTATGAAGATTCTTAAAAGTCGAATTTAATCACCTATCATCATTCGTTGACGAAAACCTGGACTATACAAGGGTGAAATTACTTGTTCTGTCAAAAGCCTGAGATTCAGACTATAAAAAAACTGTAAAATTCAGTGAATAGCAACAGCACCCTTACTTATCCTCGCATGTACACTCGCTTCGTAGCATCCCAAGGGGTGGAAATCGCTGTTCCAGAACAGCCTATTCCCATTCAACACTATTTACGACAACCCCAACGCCTCGTGAATGCATTAGCCGACCCTAGTCGAGTTGAGCTGCTAACAGAAGAATGCTTCCGCTTAAAGATGCGTCCTCTGTCCTTCATGAACCTAAGCATTCAACCCACTGTTGACATGAGAGTATGGGCTGACAGTGACGGAACCGTACATCTAGAGTCTGTTGCTTGCGAGATTCGGGGAGTGGAATACATCAATCAACGATTTAGACTCAACCTCGCAGGCCAACTCTCTCCAGTGTTGTTGTATGGAGTCACTCATCTGAAAGGGCAGGCAAACTTAGAGGTTAACGTAGAGCTGCCGCCACCTTTTTCATTCATGCCTCGTCCATTACTCGAAGCTACAGGCAATGGTTTATTGAAGAGTGTTTTGCTCACCGTCAAACAACGATTAATGCATCAGTTGTTGTCAGATTATCGACGTTGGGTTCAGGCTCAAGCAACCAGACCAACAGCACCACCTGCTACTTTGCCCATCAATAGCCCGACAACTTAGCCTTTCGCTGCACTAATCATCCGGATAGTTAAAGTTCTAATTGAGTGCAGGTGGGCGCGATCGCCTCAAGTACTGACGCAGTGCTAGACTCGCGCACCCGACAAGGAGCAAACGAACGGCGGTGCAAAGGAGAAGGTCCTAGCCGCTGCAAAGCTTGGCGATGGCGGGTAGTCCCATATCCTTTGTTAGCCAGCAGATCGTAAGCTGGATAATGAGCTGCCAAACGAGCAATGAATTGATCTCGCCAAACCTTGGCAACAATACTAGCTGCCGCGATCGCAACCGAGTTTTGGTCACCCTTGACTAAGGTCTGTTGAGTAATGGCTAGCCTCGGAATTTTTTGATTACCATCAATCAAACACAAGCTTGGCTGAACTTGTAACTTCAAGATAGCTCGCTGCATAGCTAACAGCGAAGCTTGCAAGATATTGAGTTGATCAATTTCGGCCACAGAAGCAAGGCCAATTTGACAGGCGATCGCAACTGTCCGAATGTGACCTGCTAATTGTTGTCTCTGCCTGCTCGACAGTTGTTTGCTATCGGTAACACCCACCTGAATCAGAGATGAGAGCTTGTTAGGTGGCAAAATCACGGCTGCCGCTACCACAGGCCCAAACAAAGCGCCTCGGCCTACTTCATCCACACCAGCAATCAGTTCCTGAGTGTAAAGGAAATCTGGTGCTTCTAGAAGTTTAAGCTGCTTAGCCTGCATTGCCACCTTAGCCAAACGCCAAGCCCTCTAGCTTTCAGCTTTGTTGGATGCGTCAGCAGCAGAGGAGCGCCGACGCCGACGCCGAGCTGGCCCCAAGTTATCTTCCTCTGTTTCGGTCGTAGCAGGTGTCACCTCAGCATCATTTGTCTCAGGCTGAAGCCGTTCTACTACATCCTCCGAGGCGGGTGAGACTGTTGGAGGTGCAGTTTCTACAGCAGTTGGGGTGTTTCTAACTGGAGGAGCAACCCGCGGCACTTCAGCAGAGCGAGGGGGAGCAAACTCGACAGCCGGGGAAGTTGCGCCATTCTCGGTCGGAGTAACGGGTGCGCTCGGTACAGGCGGTGCTTCTCCAGGCAAGGTAACTTGGATAATCGTAGATTTAGGGTCTTTGACTTCTCGGTTCACTAAAACCAAGGGGGAAATACCCATCAACGCAAACACATCCTGTTCTTCTGGCGTCATCTCAACGGTGACAACTTCAGGAGGTTCAACAACGGGCTTAATAAACTCTCGCTTGGCAGTTTTTACCCGCTCTGGCCTTTCAGATTCAGCTTCCTTCGGGACAATGACGGGGAAGTCTTCTAAAGGAGACACTGTTTCGGCTTCAGCAATAAACTCCGCCTTAACTGCGATCGTTTTAGCAGGAATAATCTCTCTAGGATTAATCGGTCCCTTAGGAGCAACTTCCCCTTCACCTAAAGTGATGCCAATCCGCCGACGGCGACGGCGACGGTTGTTACCAGGACCACCCCGCTCCTGATAATTGGGATGGTTCATTAAATCTGGCTCTAGCGGATCGCTGCCACTGTCAAACTCTAAGTCATCACTCCGTCCCTCCCAAGGACTAAAGGTAGCGGGTTCAGGATTCAGGGGTTCTCTGTTAATTGGTTCTCTGTTAATCGGTTCGCGATTGATTGGCTCCCGATTGATTGGCTCGCGAATTCGCACACGCGGCTCTGTACTAGGAGCGGCAGATTCTCTCATCCCAAAGGTGCCCGATCGCTCTGCTACATCAGCGTCGTATTGAGGCACTTCTCCTGGTAAATGAACCGTGTGTCCTAAACCGCCACAAGTTTGGCAAGTGCGACCAAACAGTTCATAAATATTTTGGCCTTGGCGCTTCCGAGTCAGCTCGACCAAGCCTAGCTCAGACAGTTGGGCAATTTGAGGTCTGGCTTTGTCTGATTTCAGCGCTTTGTTAAAGTGCTCCAGAACTTGCATCTGGTCCCGCCGAGTATCCATGTCGATGAAGTCAACAATGATTACACCAGCCAGATTACGCAGGCGGAGTTGACGCGCAATTTCAGTTGCAGCTTCGCAGTTGGTCCAAAGTACAGTCTCGCGGGCTGTGGCCGATCGCGTGAAAGAGCCAGAGTTCACGTCAATGACAGTCAGAGCTTCGGTCGGCTCAATGATGATATAGCCACCGGAAGGCAAGTCAACTCTGGGTTTCAGGGCTTCGCGAATTGCAGCATTAACTCGGAAGTACTCTAAGACAGAAATGCGATCGCGATGCTGATCAATCAACACCCCTTGCGGCGATCGCCCCCCGCTCCAGTTGATCAAGTGCTGCTTCACCCGCTTGAGACCAGTGTGAGAATCTACGACAATCCGATTCACCTCACCACTGTACGTATCTCGCAACACCCGCTGAATGAAGTCGTCATCGCGGTTCAGCAACGCAGGGGCTCTAGTGGAGCTAGCTTCCTGTAAAATAGACTCCCACTGCTTTTGGAGTGCTTCTAAATCTTCTAGAATCGCTTCTTCGGCCATTCCTTCTGCTTCAGTTCTGACCAGCAACCCCATCCCAGCAGGTTTAATTAAGATGGCGAGGGCTCTCAAACGGTTGCGCTCGTTTTCGTTGCGAATCCGTCGCGAGAGGTTCACCCCTTTACCGTAGGGCATCAAGACCAAGTAGCGTCCTGGCAGTGTGATATTCCCTGTAAGGCGAGGCCCCTTGTTGCCTGTCGGCTCTTTCATTACCTGGACTAAGACTTTTTGCTGGGGAGCCAATAGTTCGGTAATGGAAGCGGCAGAGCGCCTTAAGCGCAGTGGGCCTAGGTCTGTCACATGAATGAAGCCATTCCGCTCAGAATCGCCAATGTTCACAAAGGCAGCGTCAATGCCAGGTAAAACATTCTCAACGACACCCAGGTACACATCACTAATCTGATGGCTGCCTGTAGCAACAATCAACTCTTGGATTTGATCTTCAGAAAAAACAGCAGCGATGCGATGCTGCTCAGCGATAATAATTTGTTTTGGCATTCAATTTCCTCAAAAATTGGCAGCAGTAAAGGCACCACAACACTTACGCCTCTAACACTTTGCTGGCTTTAAGCTGACGTCGAAGAAAAGCAGACTGAGTGCGTCTCAACCGGGTGAGGTGCAGACCGCCTACAGAACAATCGAATGAAAGAATCGATGATTGAGTGAACAATCAGCAATCAGGCGCTAACGAGTGCAGTAATCTAAGACAGAACCTTCCTGTAAAGGGTTAGGTACTGGAAGCGGCGGAATCGCAGGCGGCAGAAAGTCTTTCAGAAGCAGGCTAGAACATCCTTTCTTAGGCCACTACTCAGCAGCAACTCTAAAGGCTTTTGTTCTTCAACTACTTCTATCTGAGAAGCATTATAGCGTGCAGATACTTCGATGCTACCCTGTTAGGTTGGCAGCGATTAAAGATAAGCATACACCTTAATCCAGGAAAAGCTTTCAATCTTTAGGACTTCCTGAGTTGCAGTTTATAAAGTTACGTTCAGAAGGTTGAGAAATAAACCGAATACTATCAGTTTGATTAGAAATCGCAATATTTCAAAAAGTGGTTGCTCTTGACCATTGAGTGGGCAGGCACCAGACCTGCCCTTAAAGAGACCTAATTACTGGGCTGACGCGGCCAAACCGAGTTGATTGCGGTGGGTATGTAAGAGGCGTAGCTCTTTTTGAGATACCTGTTCCAACATATAAAGCACCTGCTCTGGTTTCAGCAAAGTGCCATCGTTACGGCAGCTACCCACAAAGCGTAGGACGGTTGCAGCCTCGCCTAACTCTGGATGAGCAGGCATCAACGCTAGCTCAAACAAGCGATCGCGCAAGTTGATGGTTTGCACTTTGCCAGATTTGGTTGTTTGCTCCCAAGCAATCGTATTTTGAGCTTTAACTGCGTCAATCCAAGCTTGCCACTGCTCAGGAGTGGGGTAACTAAGGCTCGCTGGCTCTTCATCCCCACCAACCGTGACTGTAATCCAGTACTCCGCTCGCTCTAGCAACTGCGTGGCCGAGGGCGTTTTCAGATCCACAACTTCCGCGCGGTAGATGGGAATATCAGTAGGTAGACAAGCAGCCAGCTTTTGTTGAAAGACCTCCACATCAACGGGCTGAGTCAATTCAAAGTCAACGATTTCCCCAGCACTTGTGGCACCCAAAGGCAGTGCATTGGCGATGGAAATGCGAGGCATGGGGTGAAAGCCACCCGTA
Organism: Trichocoleus sp. FACHB-591; assembly: GCF_014695845.1. Classification (NCBI taxonomy): domain Bacteria; kingdom Bacillati; phylum Cyanobacteriota; class Cyanophyceae; order Leptolyngbyales; family Trichocoleusaceae; genus Trichocoleus; species Trichocoleus sp. FACHB-591. Next base: position 128,571 of record NZ_JACJPA010000087.1, on the reverse strand, counting down.
AAGGCAATCGGTAGTGCAGCCCGGCGGATGATCCGATCCCAGAGCCGCACCAAATCCAAATGACTCACCAAAGCCATATCACCTTGTTTGCCAAACCACACTCGAATCCGCTGCGATCGCTCTTGATTCGGTGTGAAGTGACCTTGAAAATCAGGGATGGGCGGCGGTGCGATCGCCACGTTATGACCAAAGTCTGGGCCACAAACCCCACAGTGAGAGCAGCCTTCAAACGAGCAGTCGGGCACGATCGCAGTTGCTAAAGCCCGTAGCAAGTCTTCTTTGAGCCACTTTTTGTCAATGCCAGTATCGAGGTGGTCCCAAGGCAATGGAGCATCTAAGCGTGTGTCTGTATAGTCATTGCTAACCATCGGATCGTCTGCACTGGGGGCACCAGAAGCGAGTTCATGAGCAACTGACTCATTTGTTGCCATGAGGCTCCATTCGCCTTGCTCCACTTGGCGGTATTTCCAAGACAAGCCTGCCTCAGCGATCGCCTGAGTCCAAGCCCCAAACGCACGCTCTAGGCTTTCCCACCAGGAATCCATCCCTGCGCCTAGTTCCCAAGCCCGCCGCACGACAGCCCCTAGACGGCGATCGCCCCGACCCACAAAATCCTCCATCGCCGAAATTCGGACATCGGTGAAGTTGACCTTTAACCCCCGAATGCGCCGGAATTCTTCCCGGAGTAAGGCTTGTTTACGCTCGAATTCCGTAGTTGAAACCGAGTGCCATTGGAAAGGCGTGTGGGGCTTAGGAGTGAAGTTAGAAATAGTTAGATTAAAGCTGAGGGATTTGCGGCCTTTGCTGCGGCATTCTTGCTGCAACCAACGCACGGTTTCGGCAATACCAATCACATCAGCATCGGTTTCACCTGGCAAGCCAATCATGAAATAAAGCTTGACCTTATCCCAACCTTGGTCGTGGGCAGTTTTCACGCCTCGCAGTAGTTCTTCGTTGGTTAAACCTTTATTAATAATGTCGCGGAGGCGTTGTGTTCCTGCTTCCGGGGCAAAGGTCAGCCCCATTTGGCGGGTGCCACCAATCATGTTGGCAATATTTTCGTCAAAGCGATCGACGCGCTGGCTCGGTAAAGAAAGGGAAATATTTTCATCTTTGAGCCGATTCTTAATCTCCACGCCTACAGCAGGCAGCGCTAAATAATCGGAACAACTCAAAGACAACAAGGAAAACTCGTTATAGCCTGTAGCTCGCATCCCTTGCTCGATCGCGTCTACCACCTGTTCGGGTTCTACGTCTCTAGCTGGGCGAGTCAGCATTCCCGGCTGACAAAAGCGGCAGCCGCGGGTGCAACCACGGCGTACCTCAATGGTGAGGCGATCGTGAACCGTTTGGACGTAAGGCACCAAGCCAATCGAATAAGCAGGCAGAGGTACAGCAACCCGCCGTAAAACGCGCTCAGGCACACCGGGACGATTGGGATGCACCGAACCATCCGCCGCCATATCGTAGAACTGGGGTACGTAGACTCCCGGAACCTGAGCCAGATCTAGAAGTAGTTGTTCTCGGTTTAGCCCTGCCGCTTTGCCTTCTTCTAGAACTAGGCCAATTTCAGGCAACAGTTCTTCACCATCGCCCAAAGCAATAAAGTCGAAAAATTCTGCGTAAGGCTCTGGGTTAGAGGTAGCCGTTTGCCCACCCGCAAAAATCAGCGGGTAACTACCTTGTTGGACGTTCCAAGGTTCTGTTGTGGCTCGTTCTCGCCAGGTCAGCGGGATACTTGCCAAATCAAGCATTTCTAAAATATTGGTAGCCCCTAGCTCGTAGCTGAGGCTGAAGCCCAAGATATCAAAATCAGTCAGCGATCGCCGCGACTCCACCGCAAACAACGACGTTTGGGTGCTGCGTAGCTTACTCGCCAAATCCGGCGCAGGCAAATAAGCGCGATCGCATAGCTGCCGAGGTTGGGTGTTGAGAATGTTGTAGAGGATGATGTGGCCTAAGTTAGACGCACCCACCTCATAGATTTCTGGATAGGTCAGCACCCAGCGTACCGAGGCACTGTCCCAACCTTTATGAAAAGCTCCCAGCTCATTGCCCAGGTAGCGGGCTGGTCGCAAAATTTCAGGAGTCAGTAATTCTTCGATTGCAACTGCCACGGCAAAAAGCTCTCTTTTGGTTCCAGCAACTGCGACTGTCTTTCAGTTAGTAGTTCGCCCTACTACTATACTGAAATGTCTTGAGCAACCGTTCGAGCAGTTGTGGAACCTAAGAATTTAGTGGCTGTGGGCAGAGCTAGCAGCCATAGGAGCTAAGCAGTAACGGCGATCGCTGCTTCAAAGGAGGCTCGATCCTCAAAGATTTCAAACACGCGGTCGAGCTGAGTCAACTCAAAAATAATCCGAATAGGAGCAGACATACAGCAAAGGCTAAAGCGGTGGTTGAAGCGTTGAGCTGAGCTGAGAGCAGACACTAAGGTCATCAGCCCTGTGCTATCTAAAGACTCTACCTTGCTCATGTCAATCAACACGACTTGAGGTTGTCGAGAGGAGACAGCGGTCGTTAGTTGCTGCTGCAACTCAACGGAATTTGAAGCATTGATATGGCCTTGAGGCTGCACCACTGTAACTTGAGGCTGAAGCAGAACAGTTTTCATAACCGCAATCCCGTAAGCACTAAAAATCAAAAAGAACTTTAATACGATGTTTAGACCATAGTCGGTCGCCTTTCCGTTCGCCTACTGCCCTAAGGCTAATTTGCGGAATCTTCATGCGATCGCCCCACATGTTTAAAGTTTTGGGTAAGTGTTATTACGGAATGGTATGACAGACTACTAATTTCCGGTTTTCTGGGCCGATCTGAGATGCATCCTAAAATATTGCTCCTCTAGCTAACGCTTTTTTCAGAGTAGACCTCCTTACAAGCATTTAGAATTTACTCAATTAGATATACAAAAAAATTTTGCCCTGCCCGAGTAGGGAAGTTAAGTAGCAGAAAATCCGATGAGGGCATGCTTAAAATGGAAACTTGTGGAAAAATTCAGCGCGTCTAGGAAAACCACACTCAAAGCTAAACCTTGGAATAGCTAGCCTTTCAGCGTCCGCAGTATGATTCCATTCTTTGATGGCCGCCATAATTAGCTATCCTGAACTAAGGCTTACCTCCAAAAAATAAACCTACGCATCTTCTAGAAAAAATCTTTAGTTTTTATCGTTGTCAATCATCCAATGGCATGATTTTACTGTTCTTTAAGCTAAATCTTTTTCTGGAATAAAGTTGTTGCCTAGAGTACAGTCATAGATTAAAAGCCGTAGTAGCACTGCTAAAATACTTAAATGTAAATCTGCTAGTTTTAATCTTTCGTTAACCTTATTAAAACTATTTAAAGACATTGTGTTTTGCTCAAATTCAGCCTAGACAAGACTTCCCTTAAAACACGGAAGATTTAGAGCAAAATCGTGACGAGGATCACCTAAAAATACGGTTTGCGATCACCTTTTTACTTACAAGCTCGGTAGAGAATTCTAAGTATGAAGTTCTAGTAATCCTGCCATGCAAGCGACTGCTGTTATTCGACATTTAGTAGAAAAAGCTTTGTATTTCAAAAAGTTGACGCCTGATATTGAGAACGAAATCAACTACGAGCTAACTCGCCGGGGTTACATTTCCGATGTAGACTATGAAGCCCTCGAACTACTGATGGCTGAGATGGATGCAGGCCGAATTCAGTTAGTTGCTAGTCCCTAGCGTTTCTCAATTACTAGTAGCTAAAGTCAAGTAAATTTTTTATTTGTTAGTTTTGCGATCGCGGCCTTAATTCGCTGGAGAAGCGATTTGTCGAAAAAGCAAAATAATTGTAGTAAGGCTTTGGACCTAAATGCGCTGTGAATTCGGGGTGCATCTGAATAGCGCTAGAACACCAGACCAAGGACTGTGTACTGGTGAACCGTAAAATCTCTATAAAATCTGATGTAGAATTTTTAGGCTCGAAAGGCTTCTGGAGCCGCTGCCCAAATTTGGTGCATGAAATGCCTGAGCCGTTGATGAGCTATTTGAGCAGTTTCTGGGTGAGCCTCAGTCTCTGAAGCGTAGAGGGTGCTTAGTAGTGGCATGACCTCAGTATCTAAAGCAGGCTGAAACAATAACGCAGGCCAAAGCAGGTCGGGCGCTTGACGTAAATCATAAATGGCTGACTCGCTCGTCTCCCAGATAGGTTGGTAGTGACCAACGGTAGGATAACAAGCAACATCCGTGACAAGGGCTAGAGGCCGAGACCAATACATTTGACGCGATGCTATTTGCTGAATTAGCTCAACATAAAGGCGATCGCGATCGTGTTGCAGATAAAGAATTTGATGTGGCTGAAAATCGTTAGGGCGGTCCATCAACACAGACAACAGAAGAACTACAAGTTCTGCGTTCTCCTATTTTAGAAGTTAGAATCCCATCTTGTAGAAGAGTAATTTCCCTGACAGGGGTCACGAGATTAGGGAATTTAAGTATTATTAAGTAGACCTAGCAATAGACTGCCTGATTGTTTCAGTTAGCAACAGACTCATAAGTTGTGATACTCCAAGCTCCAAGAGAACTTTGCTAACCAACTCCATGCCTAGCCTACACAAAGTAGTTTAGGTGGCAGGTCAACCATTAGAGCCGCTAAAGCCAATCAGTCTTTATAGTCCGTTTATTAGAAGAGAGGAGAGCAATGTCTGTCGAGACCATTGAACAACGTTCAACGGCCCGTAAGCTTGCACCACGCTACCGGGTTTTACTGCACAACGATGACTACAACTCTATGGAGTATGTGGTGCAGACTTTGATACATACAGTTCCTAGCCTGACTCAGCCACAGGCTGTCAGCATCATGATGGAAGCCCACAGCAATGGCATGGCTCTAGTCATTACCTGTGCCCAAGAGCATGCTGAGTTCTATAGCGAAACTCTCAAAACGCACGGCCTTAGTAGCACAATTGAGCCAGACGAGTAAAAGCCACAAAAGACGTTCCTAACTTGAAGCTCCATCTGGCTCGCCTAGCTCATTATCCTGTCCCAATTCGTCTGGCAGTTTTTGTAGTATCCCTGCTGCTGGTTTGGCTACCCGTAGCAGGGCCGATCTATTGGGTAGTGGATGATCAGAACCTCACTAGCATTCTGACTTTGACATTGCTGTACGTCGAGTTTATTTTGCTAGCGCGGTTCTGGGGGCGACGGGTTTACCAAGACACAACCATTCTGCAAAGTTATGGCCTAAAGCTTTCGCGACAAAACGGGCTAGAGCTGCTGGGGGGTTTGGGGATAGGCGTATGCAGCTTGTTAGGGATGTTTTTAGTTGAAGGAGCGCTAGGGTGGCTAAATTGGCGATCGCCCTCTGTATTTCTGCCTCAAATCACTTTGGAAGGGCTGCTGGTTTCTCTAGGGATTGGGTTCGCAGAAGAATTATTTTTTCGCGGTTGGTTGTTGCATGAGTTGGAGCGGGACTATCGGCCCACTACAGCGCTTGGGATTGCTAGTACCGTATTTGCTTTGGCCCACTTCATCAAACCGATCGCTGAAATTCGCCGCACTTGGATCAATTTTCCCGCTTTAGTGTTGCTCGGTTTAGCTTTGGGTTGGGCTAAGCGAGCAACTCACGCCAAAGCAAGTTTAGATGAAACATCCGATCGAGGCCGACCCCGTTGCCAAGGTCAGCTAGGGCTACCTATTGGCTTACATGCAGGACTGGTTTGGGGCTACTACATCATTAATGTTGGTGGGTTAATTCGCTACTCTAACCGCATCCCAGAGTGGATTACAGGGATTGATAGCAATCCTCTAGCTGGAGCAATAGGAATTTTGTGCTTGAGCTTGATTGCTCTAGGCATGAATCTAGCAGCTAGAAGACGGCAAGCGATCGCCAAACCCTAACCTCTAGACTTAAACCCACTCTAGTCCCAGTTCTAGTTCCGATAGCCTCAAGCAATTATCGATTCTGAGCCGCAGGTGCCAGGGCATCCAATGCAGTTCCTAATAAGCAAGTGCTCGCCAAATTCACACCATTCAAGTTGGCATCTTTGAGTTCTGCACAGAGCAAATTAGCCCCACTTAAGTTAGCTCCTGCCAAATTAGCGCCTTGTAAGTCGGCTTCTTCTAAGTTCGCTTCACTCAGTAAAGCGCCTTGTAAATCGGCTTGACTCAGGTTAGCACCTTGCAGATTGGCTCCACTTAGGTTAGCGCCTCTCAAATCGGCACTCCGCAAATCCACTCCTTGCAAATTCACTCCCACTAAGTTGGCTCCGCTGAGAAAAGCACCTGTGAAAATGGTTTGAGTCAGCTTAGCTCGCATTAGGTTAGCGCCCCGCAGATTGCTGCCTCGCAAGTCCGCGCCTGTGAGATCGGCCTGCATCAGATTTGCCCCTAGCAGATTAGTTCGCAAATCTGCCCCTACCAATTGCGCCCCAATTAAGTTGGCACCGTCTAAACGCGCTCTTGCTAGCTTAGTGCGGTTAAAGTTGACCCCCACTAAGGACGCACCCGCTAAGTTAATCCCGCTTAGATCCAGGTTAGAGAGGTCTTCATCTTCGAGATTGACTCCCGCCAACTGCTTCAACTGCCCAGAGCGAATTGCCTCAATGTCCATGAGTGCCTCCTACAGCTGCCGTCTTGTCAGAATTTTCCGTGTCACTGGAGAAGGAATAGGCTGCTTCTTCTAATCGAGCATCCAGTAACCACATCCCAGAAGTGACGCGATGCGGGGTAAGCGGTAAACTGAGACCTTGCTGTAACCCACACACCATCAAGGCGAGAACCTCTACCAGCTTGGGGTCCCAACGAGTGCCTTGATAAGTTTGGCATTCAGCTGAAACCTGCGATAGGGCTGCTTCTAAATTGAATGCGCGATCGCCCTGAGAGTCACCCTGAACATAAGCCAGTCGCAAATCAGCTACTCGCCGTTGAAAAGCTTCTACCAAGCCTAAAATCCGCGATTCTAGAGGAATTTCATCACCCGCCAAGCCAGCAGGATGACCGGAGCCATTCCACCACTCGGTTTGGTGATTAATAATCGTGGCGATCGCACTGAGACGAGGTAGAGTTCTGAGAACCTGGGCACCCGGCACTAGGGGACAACTCAGCGGACAACTGGGCGCTTCCTCTTGAGCTTGGAGGGCATGTCCTCCAGATAAGCTCTCTGCTTCCTGCATGGGAGCAATGCGGTGCAACATGCCAGCTAAGCGAAGACGGTGCAGTTGCCACGCGGGTAAATCGAGCAGTTGACCCATCATCTCAGCCAAGGCCGCTACCTCAGCTGCTGCCATCGGATTTTTAATATCGGTTAGGTCGCTGAGTTGGGCAATTCGCAGAAATGCCTGTAGCTCATTCGAGATTAGATTGTGGTCTAGAACGTCGGGGTGAAGCTCTTCGGTGAAGGGGAGTTGGCCTAAATCTTGCTGACTGGCTTTGAGGTAATCAACCACCCGTGAGACCACCCCACAAAGATCGTCTGATTCAGCCTGCATTGCTTCATTGGCGATCGCGGCCATTTGAGCTTGGAGGGTTTTTTGCAGCTCTGGATCGTAAGGAGCGAGATGAGCGATCGCCAACTCCACAGTTTCTTGCACCAAGTTCGGTTCAAACGTCCAGAAGCCATAGAACTTTCGCTCGCGGTCTTCTGTCGGCAAACCCCCAGGGCCGTAGTCAGCCGCAGATAACTCTTGGCACAACACCATTGCTGTATAGGTGGGTGACAGAATGATCAGGTGCCACTCTTGAGCCACTGGGTCTGCTGGCTCTAGACCAACTATCGCTACATTCTCGCGCTGACTAGTGGGGTGTTCCGTAAAGCCTGAGTCAGGCGCAGCCATAATTACGACTTGCCGCGATCGTTCCGCTAGGTCGCCATAGCGATCTGCTTCTTGCAAATACCATTTGCCCCGCTGAAAGGCAGTAATTACCAAGGGAGGGCTACTACAGCTAAGAATGCAGTCCTCCAAGGCGTGACACAAAGCAACTAAAGTGTTTTTGTAATAAACCCCAAAGCTAAGAGGGCGCTTTCCTGTCTCACCTGTTTGATGAGCCGCCTCTAGCTTTTGCAGAATAGAACCTTCTAACATGATTGAAATATCACTAGGAATGCGTAGTTCAAGCGTACGGTGGTAAATGCGCCTCAGCCATAAGTAAAACTACTTCTTTAGCGCTCCACCGCAATGAAGTAGAAGTGTCATGAGGCAGAAGTCGCCAGTTGTTTTTCCGTCGGGGCGATCGGAGCCGTCAATGCTTCCTCTAGGTCAGCTCGGCCTAGCTTACTTTCGAGAATGCGCATTACCTCTCGACCAAAGTCATTGGGGTTTTGCTTCCAGGCTTGTAAACAAACCTCACCAAAGAACGACCCCATGGGTTCTGGATTCCAGAGCAGCTTCTTCGCGGTCCAAGGCATCAAGCTCATGGGGTCGTAACCCGCCTGCAAAATGCCTTTGTCTAGAGCGTACTCTTCTAAATGAGTATGGGGCTGCAAGCCAATAAAGAAGATGGCAGGCTCTACCTTATCTGCGCCGAAGATACTTTCCAACTCGCGGTGATAGGCGATCGTTTGCCGAATTGTTTCGGGTCGTTCGTCAATTACGTTAAACGAGTAGTTCACAGAGACCACGTCGTTAAAGCCCGCCGCCTTGAGGTCACGGCAGTTTTGCAGCACTGTCCGCAAGTTGTAGCCCATCCGCATTTTACGAACTAACTCCTGAGAACCGCTGGTGATACCGATCTCAAAGTAGTTCATGCCAGTTTTGACCATCAGATCGCAAAGCTGCGGATTTAGGTTATCGGCCCGAATGTAGGCAGCCCAGTGAACGTCTTGCATGCCCGAATCGACAATTTTTTGCAGCAGCTCGATCGCGTCATCAATATATTTGCGGGCAGGAATAAACTGAGCGTCAGTAAACCAAAAGTTGCGAATGCCGCGATCGTAGAGTTGCCGCATTTCAGCCACAACTTCATCGGCTGGATTCACCCGGACTTGCTTTCCTTCTACCACTGTATAGACGCAGTAACAGCAGTTATGAGGACAGCCCCGCTTGGTTTGTACCCCCACATAGAAGTCACTTTCTTGGAAGTAGTATTCAAATTCAGGCCAGATGCCGCTGATGTAGTCGTAGTCGCAAGCTGTTTTCTGAATTGGGGTGGGCCATTCATGAATCAGGCGATCGCGCGGTTTAGCTTCTCCCGCCACATAACAACGCTCATCTCGAAACTCTTGGCCTCGGAGCAGCTTCTCTAGCAGCGTTTCACCTTCCCCCACAGATACAATCGTCCCGGCGGGCAACTTCTTGCCTAACTGCTCGTAGAACACGCTAACTGCTCCGCCACCCACGACTAGGCGAGCTTCAGGATGATATTTTTGCGCCCGTCTCAAGCCACGCTTAATCAAGCCTAAATTTCGCCAAAGCTCTGTATAGTAGGCGCTGGTAACTCGAAATCCTCCCAAAGCTCCCCGTAGCTTCACAAAGGGATTACGAGCGTAGAAAAACTCAAAGGCATATTGCAGAGGATTGCCGCCACGCCCCCCGACAGGAGCATAAATCTGAATGTCTCGCCACGAAAAAACCAGTAACGTGGGTCGAAACTGATCCACACAAGCATCTAAAGCTGAAGCGAAATCTAGGGGTGGCACCGTTCCCAAGTCAAAAATTCGTTGTTCTAAGCTAGGAAACAGCTTGTGCAGGTGATCAGCTAAATAGACAACGCCAAGGGGAAAAATCGGATTACAAGGAAGGCGAACGTAGAGAACTCGATGGTGCATCACAGTGTGGTGTTAAGAATTTTTGAGTCTCACAATCAAGCACAAAAAAGAAATTTCAGATTAAGACGAGTAATCAAGCAAACCAGAACCCAGCTGAGGAGCATGATACAGCCTGAATGTCACTAGGAGTTCTCAAGTTCAAATCCCTGGAGACAAACTCAGCAACATCTGCATGCTTATAGGAATTCTGAAAATTGTTTTATATAACTTTACGATACCATTGGCCTTCCTAGTTAGCATGGTGATTTTTCGCTCTCACCCAAAAAAGTAATGCACCTGGAGCTTGAAGAAGTTTCAATAAAGTAGGCCTGTAGTTTTGTAAAGCTTGTCAGTTCAACAATCCCCCAAAAGCCTTGACCAGCAACTCTTTAGGTTGGTTCCACTCTACCTATTGGTAGAGATATTGATGAAGATCTACAAGGGACAAACTGGATGGTAGTCATGTTTACAGCTACCGGGGATCGGGGGTGATAGTGTTCCGAATATAAATCTACCTACGGCTTTAAGCTCCTCAAAATTATGGCTCAACTCCTTGATCCAGTTCCTTCTGATCAGCCTGATCCTATTTTTTGCTGCTATGTCAATGCAACGAGTCAGATTCAGATCGCACGAATTACCAATGTAGCGAATTGGTACTTTGAGCGGGTTGTGTTTCCCGGCCAGCGCTTGCTGTTTGAAGCCCCACCAGAGGCTCAATTAGAGATTCATACAGGCATGATGGCTAGTGCTATTTTATCGGACAATATCCCCTGTTCCGAGCTGTGGATTGAAGCTGAAGTGTACCCAGGCTTGGACACAGCGGGTGAGCAACGTAAAGAAGAGAAAAATGAAGGGCTCGGCGTCGTAGAACCTCTAGCCGCCACCGCTTGACGCAAATTCATCCTGATGGATAGTTGCAGATAAACAAGCTGAATTAAAGACTTAGGGGTTCCGCTCGCAGGAGTCCAACTTAATACATAGGTTAGTTTCCCTGAAATGATGATAATAGGAAGACGAAAGTCATCCTGTAAATAGTTTTGAATCTACCCTCGTTCCTCTGGCTGTGGAGAGCCGCTGCTTGGTCCATGGGCTTCTCGCTCTTGGCCTATGTGCTTTTGGCCATGACTGGCGTTTGGATGTTCCAAGTTCGCTCTAACGGTCAACCTTATCCAAACTGGCTGCGATCGCTGCATTACGTGATTGGCGGCATCCTCGCGTTCCTAGTGCTGTTCTTGCTAGCGATCGGCTTGGTAGGCACCGTGGGGCATTACGGCTCTTTGGGGCATTCAACCCATTTGCCGGCTGGCTTAATAGTGGTGGCTTTAGTCGCGATTTCTTTCTGGAGTGCGACCCAAATCAACCCTGAACGTGGTTGGGCGCGATCGCTGCATATAGGCACGAACCTAATTTTGTTCCTAGGGTTTATTTGGGTCTCAGTCACAGGCTGGGACGTAGTACAAAAATATCTACCTTAGATAGAGGTCAGAAGAAAACGACAGTCTTGAGTAGTAGGGCTCAACAACCATAGCTTCCGTAGAAATCCCCCACTTGGGGGAATGCCATTTACGGAATTTTCAGTAAATATGCTGAATATCAATTAGTACTCTGCTTTTAGTTCCGAGCTATGTCTTACCGTCCTGTTTCTCGTGGGTTTGTGGTAATTGATCCAAATGGCATGCCTCTACTAGAAGCATCTCAACAAGGACGCTACGCTCTAGTATTTTTAAGCCAAGCAGATGTCATTCGCTATCGCGAACGAGTAACCGAAGTTCGCCAAGCCACTAAACAGGACTACGCGATCGCTGCGATGCCCATGCATCGAATTCAGCGCTTGCTCAGTCAAGAGAAAGTAGGCTTTTGCGTGATCCAGAACTGGGATGCGATCGCTGCTTGATAGGTTGGCAGCAAATAGCAGCAAGTTGGCGATCGCTCAGGAACCACTACTTCTGTTTGAAGTGCTGCAAAATTCCAGAAAGTTCTAAAATCACTTTAACTTGTGGCTTCACACCTTTTAGAGCAAACTTAGTCCCCTGCTGTCGAGACTTCGTCAAACCTTCTAGGATCACCTTTGTCCCTTCCGGATCAAGAAACTGAGTTGCACTCAAATCAAGCACAATACCTTCACCTGCTTGAATTTTTGTTTCCAGGTCTTGAGCTAAAAAGGCAGCAGTACAGCAGTCAATTCGTTTTGGTGCACGGACAATAACAGGAACGCTTGCAGAGTTAGACATAGGGCATCACCTCATAGTTCTGATCTAACTCGGTGAGGCAGCCGAAGCACATCCGTAAAAATCGAATTTGTATTCTACGCTACTAGAATCCGCCTCAGTATGATTGCGGCCACTCTATAACAACTCGAATTACATCCGGGTACAGTCTAGGCTTTGCTGCTTTGGGGGTCAGCAAAATTCAGCTAGGAGCGGCGTAACGAAAAGAGTTAGCCTACAGTTGAGAGAGACTAATTACTTAAGAGCGATCGCGAGATTGAACTGTGTCTTTAGAGCCCCTTCCTGATTTGTCTGTGGTGTCAGAGCCTTCTGCAACCCCCATCCAGTCTTTAGAGCTACATAGCTTCGGCATTTCACCCTTGATCCGCCTGACTCTCCTGGGGCTCTACGTTGCTTTAACCCTACCCTTACCTTTTTTGACTCAAGTGACTAGTGCTCCAGTGCCTGCCAGTTGGCTCTGGATTGGCATTACGATTGGCGCGATCGCCCTTTATGCCGCTTTGAGTGAACGAGTGGTATTAGACCAAGACGGGATTCAAGTGACATATCCTCGCTGGGTCCCTAGATGGCTACGCCCAGGTTGGGTGCTACCTTGGCATGAAGTTCAAGCTTTGAAGCCACGCTCAACTGGACAGGGAGGCTTGGTTTACTACTTTTTGACTCACTCTGGCAGAGCTTACTTGCTGTCAATGCGCGTCTCTGGGTTTGCCAAGTTAGTGCAGCAGGTGCAACAAAAAACAGGCATTGATACAAGCGATGTGCGGCCCCTCGCTCAACCCTGGATGTACTTGATCTTGTTAGGGTTAACGCTGATGCTACTAGCAGTCGATAGTTGGACCATTTGGACAGTTTGGACCCAGGGATACCCATCTCCCTTAAACTGAATTGACGATCTGTGGACGCAAAAATAGTACCTCTGCCAATGGAACAAACTTCACAAATGCGCTTGCAGCAGGTTAATTTAGCCGCTTCGGTTGGAGCCCACTATCTACTGCAAAACATTTCTTTTGAAGTGTTTCAGGGCGATCGCATTGTCTTGGTGGGACCATCTGGAGCGGGAAAAACCTCTCTACTGCGTCTACTAAATCGGCTGAGTGAGCCCACTCAGGGAGCCATTTACTTAGACAATCAAGAAATTCGGCAAATTCCCGTCATTCAGTTGCGACGGCAAATTGTTTTAGTGCCCCAAGAGTCAAAACTTTTGGGAATGACCGTGGAAGCGGCTCTGACCTATCCTCTGACGCTACAAGAACTCCCGCGCACCACAGTTGCCCAGCGTTTGCAGTACTGGCTAGAACAATTACACATTCCCTCCGAGTGGCTAGACCGTACTGAGTTGCAACTCTCAGTGGGTCAGCGGCAATTGGTCGCGATCGCACGAGCGCTAATGCTTCAGCCCAAGATTTTGCTTCTAGACGAACCCACCTCAGCTCTAGATGCAGGGCGAGCCGCACATGTGCTTAAAGTTCTAACCGATTTAGCAGAAAGTGGGCAAACCACTCTCTTAATGGTGAACCATCAACTTGATCTAGCTCAGGAGTTTTGTACCAGAGTCCTCTATTTACAGCAAGGTCAACTTCTGAAAGACTCACATTGCCCAGCCATAGACTGGATTGACTTACGCAATACCTTGATTCAGGTAGAAACTGAAACTGCTCAAGAATGGATGTAGCCTCGACCTAACGCTCTGTCAAAACCACGAATTGACCACTCCAAAATTCCCGCTTAGAAATGGCGACCATCGCTAGTAGCCATGCGGAAAGCAGTTGGGTCAGCAGGGATAGCTCCCTGTCTCGCATGAGAGCGCTCTGCTAATGCCGCAGAGTTAGGCGTCAGAACTTCCAGATTGAATCGATAGCCCACATTTCGAACGGTTTGAATCAAACTGGGTTGGCGGGGATCGGTTTCAATTTTTTTCCGCAAAGATAGAACATGTGTATCCACTGTTCTAGGGTTGTCAATTTCATCAGGCCAAGCCCGACGCAGCAGTTCCGAGCGGCTCAATGGAGCACCTCCCGCCTGAGCTAGGATATACAGCAAACTGAACTCTTGTGGTGTCAGGTCAATGAATTCATCTTGAAAACGAGCTCGGCGCTGCACCAAATCAATGGTGAGATCCCCATACTCTAACTGGAGTGGCGCTACCACTGCTCTGGTACGTCGAGTGAGGGCTTCAACTCTAGCCTGAAACTCTTGCATACCGAAGGGCTTAGTCAGATAATCGTCGGCCCCCGCTTTCAGGCCTTCCACAATATCTGCTTCTGTATTACGAGCCGACAACATCAAAATCATTGACTGCTGTTGTTGCTGTAACCAGCGACAGAACTCCAATCCATCTCCACCAGATAGGTCGGAGTCAAGCACAACGAGGGTTGGTTGGCGGCTTTGAAACACCTCTCTCGCTTGGTGAATATCGGCTGATTGATAAACCCAGTACCCTGCCTGCTGCAGATGCCAACCGAGCAGCGATCGCAGGTGCGGATTTCCTTCCACTATTTGAACGCAGACAGCTCCCACAGAGGCGCAGTTTCCTTCGAGTGATTGTCCTCCAACTTAACAGAGCATTTGTCATGGGTTTGTAACCCCTGCTACTCACGTCCTTGTGCGGAACCAACAAATCATTGTATCTGTCCCTGAGGCTATGACTTCTGGCCCATAGGACATCTACAGGTTAAGGGTAGAATAAGAGTATCAACATCCCTAGCTGCTCAGCTCACTTCCACTCATAGAATTCTTAACACTCACTAGGGTTTACCCGTTGAAGGTGGTGAAGCATTACCAACAGCGCTTGTAGTACTGAGTCAATTAGGCCAACTCCCAAGCGAAAGCCCCGCGATCGCCCTAGCCAAATCGGTCTAAATAAACGTCCATACTATTCCCGCCAACTAAGGACTTAACCTAAAGATTATGCTTCAAGACACTCTGACTATCCGCTACTATCAAAAACTCTCCGATGCTTTAGGCGAGCTTTGGAATCGGGGGTATCGTTTCGATGACTTACGCCTTTATGTGGATGGCTATTTAGCAGCGCTTCGACACGCAAATACAATCGAACCCTATCAAATTCATCGTCTAGAAGAAGAAATTACTCGTTACCTCTACGACTCCTCTAACTTTGAAAGCCTACAGTCTCAGACAGACTACTACTAAGCCGTTGTTCTAAACCAAGTTCTAAACCATTAGTCCGTAACTAGATGGTGGGTTCAGTCGAGCTGTAGGGAAAGTAGGTATATAGAAGGGCGAATTTAATTTTAATTGACTGAAAAGATTGCACAAAAAAGGGCAGATTAAAAGCTGCCCTAATAATATTTTGGCTTACCCTCAGTGAGTGGCTGATTCAATCACGAAAGTTTTAGGAAGCCAGAGCGACTTCTACCATCTGCTGAAGTTCGCCTTTTTGGTAAAGTTCAATCAGAATATCCGAGCCACCAACAAACTCCCCGTTGATATAGACCTGAGGAATTGTGGGCCAGTTAGAGTATTCCTTAATGCCTTGACGAACTTCGTGATTTTCTAAAATATCAACGGTTTCATAGGGTACGCCCATTGAGTTCAGAATCTGAACTACGTTGTTAGAGAAACCACATTGAGGCATTAGCTTTGAGCCCTTCATAAACACCACAATTTTGTGCTGTTTGAGCAAAGCGCTGATCTGTTCTTGCAATTCTGGAGTCATAGCTGTTCCTAAACAATCTTTGCGATGTCCTCTATAACTAGTGTACTGGTTGGTTTTCTAGGACGACTGCCAACCCTAACCAGAGTTATTAGAGATGCATTGGCGAGCTGGCTGTAGCAAGTTTGCTAAAACGTTCTTGAGCCACTAGTCAAAGAGATTGACCCGAAGTAGCCCAAGTTTGAGGGGTGAATGTTTTCAGAGACAACGCGTGAATGGCTTCCGTAGACATTGCCTCCCGGAGAGCGCTGTAGACTAACTGATGCTGCTGCACCAAGCCTTTTCCTTCAAACTGAGATGAAATGATCGTGGCCTGGTAATGGTCACCACCACCTGTCAGGTCTTGGATTTGAACCTGCGCGTCGGGCAAGGCTGCTCTGATCATCGTTTCAACTTGATCTCGGCTAATCATTCATACTCCTCTGCATGTTCTCAGACTGATCTAGTCTAGCTTTAGCTGGATACTTGACCCTTAAGCAAGTTAGAGCAATCCTGGCTAGTTAGGTGCCAAGCATGTGGTAGATGCTGAGCTAGATTGATTTAGGAAAGCCTCAGTTTATCAGTCTGCTGAGTTAGAAATTCTTCAGTAATTGAATCGCTGTCGTTAACGAGGAGCCGCAGGCGTAGAAGACTGTTGCTCGCCTCCAGCACGCGGGAACTGGGCATCCACAAACCCAAGTTCAAACAGTTGCTGGTAAGCTTTTTTGCCCAAGTCGCGAGTTGGCTGTTGACTGCGAATGATCTGTACTAAGAGAGGCACTGCCAATTCGGGTTGATTTTGAGCGCGATGCACTAAAGCCAATTGGTAAGTAGCTTGATCCCTTAGCTGAGCTGCATCTAGAGCTTTACGGCGTTGGCTATCAGCTACACGGTTGTCAATACCAGAGAAGCTCGAAGCTAAGTCTTGATAGAAATTGGAAAGCTGGTTGTAAACTTGGCGCGCTTCTTGCAGTTTCTGAGTCGCCAGAGAATAGTTTTGAGCTGAAACAGCATTGCTAGCTTCATCCATTAAACGCTGGCCACCCGGTAGGCTCAGCACGCCAGAAGATTGGCTTAAGGGACGTATATTATTGGGGTCATTGGGGTCAAGCGGTTGAGCCTGGCCACCCGACGGGGGGAGAGAAGGAACCTGAGCCTGAGCAGCCAGCGGACGTAGCAGCGTGAAAGCTACGGCAAGTTGCAGAGAAACTAAGCCTGTCAAGCGAAGGAAGCGAACAGAGCCAGAGGAGATCATGGAGTAACTTTGCGAATTTGCAACAAACAGGACAGATTCAAACTTCGGGTATCTTACCATTGGCAGTCCTCAGTAGGTTTAAGTAACTACCAAAGCCTCTGCCAAGCTAAATGAGCGCCTGTAAAGGTTTCAGTACAGCTCAGCAGAAGTACCACTGTTGAGTACGCACCTAACTTTTACTGACTCGCAATTGCTGGAGTCAGCATTAATTTGGCGCCCAGTGGATTGGAAAAAATACTCCCAAGTTTGAGTAAAGGAGACTAGGATTTTTGGGCTTGAGTTCCCTAGCCCAGCAGAGGTACGGTTTTGGGGAAAGATGAAATCACCCCTTTGAAGTAAGGAGATATGGCTGAATCTGTGCCCTAATTTTGGTTAGCAAGTGCAGCTCAAGGAGCCAGTCTCATGACCCATGATGCAAACCTACCCAGTGCTTCTAACTCAACTCCAGGTTCGGGAGTGCCTGAGAGTAGTACAGGGATTATTTTGCAGCGCGGGGGCGAAGAGTTGCTGCTAGAGAAGGTGAGCGATCGCTTCACGGTTCATCCCTCGTCGCCAGAGGCGGTGCAGCAATTAGCGCAGCAGATTCCCGCCGAGCTACATCGGAACGTGCCCCCTGCTCAGTCAGCTGAATTTATTGTTGACCCAGGCCAGCGGGACCAGGTGATGCAAACGGTGCGATCGAGCAGTGGCGTGGACTTTGCCAGCCATGTGTACCGAGTTAAAAATAACCCTGGTTCGCTGATTTACCTGACAGATAAACTCACAATTCAATTTGCGGCTCAGGTTGATCTAGCAACTAGGAACGCGATCGCCACAGAACTAGGTTTGCAAGAAGTGCAGCCTGTTGTGGGAATCCCCAATACGTTTGTGTTTCAAGTCACTGCTAAAGCCGCAGCCAATCCAGTCAAGATCGCCAATCAACTAACTCGGCGATCGGAGGTATTGATGGCTGAACCAAATATTGTTGTCAGAACCCAAGCGCACTACCGCCCCAGCGACCCCCTATATCCAAAACAGTGGTACCTCAACCACAATGGCGGCCCTGACTTGGCCGCAGGTTCCCATATTTCGGCTGAAAAGGCTTGGGACATCACTAGAGGGAGCCGTTCGATTGTGGTGGCAGTAGTAGATGATTCCTTTGATCTAGACCATCCTGACTTTCAGGGTCAAGGCAAGATTGTAGCCCCTAGAGATTTGAGAGACCAAGACTTTCTACCGCTCCCGGACGATACAGAAGCTAGCCACGGCACTGCTTGTGCAGGCGTAGCTGTAGCAGAGGAAACGGGTAGTGGCATTGTGGGGGTGGCTCCTGGATGCGCCTTAATGCCCATCCGCACCACAGGCTTTTTAGACGATGAAACGATCGAACAAATCTTTGACTGGGCTGTAGTCAATGGTGCAGCGGTAATTTCTTGCAGCTGGGGGCCAAGTGCTGTTTACTTTCCGTTGTCCCTGCGGCAGAGCGCTGCCCTCACTAGAGCTGCTAAAGATGGCCGCAATGGCAAAGGTTGTGTAATTGTCTTTGCTTCTGGCAACGCCAATCGTCCGGTCAATGGCGCGATCAACGAACAAGGCTGGCCCAACAACGTGCTACGCGGACCCACGACCTGGCTGACTGGATTTGCCGTTCATCCCGATGTGATAGCGGTTTCAGCCTCTACCAGCTTGAATAAGAAAGCTGCCTATAGTAACTGGGGCACCAATATCTCAGTTTGTGCACCGAGCAATAACGCTCCGCCCGGAATGTGGTTGCAAGAAACCGGGTTTGTCAGCACACCTCCAGAAGTTCGGGTGTTTCTACCAGGACAAAGCGTTTTCACAGCTGATCAACTCGGAGCCGCAGGCTATGACCCCGGAGACTTTACCGGAGATTTTGGTGGTACTTCCAGCGCTTGCCCCACCGTGGCAGGCGTGGCGGCTCTGGTTCTCTCGGCCAACCCTGATCTTACGGCGCAGGAAGTACGTCAAATTCTGCAACAAACCGCAGACAAAATTGTTGACCCTGACCCCGATCCGCAATTTGGGTTTCGCAAAGGCACCTACGAAGCAAATGGCCGTTCGGAATGGTTCGGTTTTGGTAAGGTTAACGCATTTAAAGCGGTTCAAGCGGCTCAGCGGCAAATGGCTGCACCTTTAAGTAGCTCTCAGCAAGTCCAAGGGCGCAACGATAGCAGCCTGGCAATCCCAGATAACGATTTCAATGGCATCAAAAGCGCGATTCAAATCAACGATGCCAGCCTAGTACGGGATATTCAAGTCACCGTCAATCTAGAGCACAGTTTCTTGGGTGATTTGGAAATTAGCGTGATTGCACCTAAAGGCCAAACAGTGTTGTTGCAAGGCCGCACGCTGGGTCGCCGGACGCAGTTACAAACCAGCTATTCTCTGCAAAATACACCCCTACTGCGTAAATTGCTGAATCAGTCTGCCGCCGGACGCTGGCAACTGTGGGTTATCGATCGCGCGGCAATGGATACAGGCACACTCAAAAACTGGCAGTTAACTCTCGGTATTTGATTCTGGCTGAGCGATCGCGGGCCAAGGATGAGCCGCCAACAAATTGCTGGTTAGCTCTTGCAGCGATGACTCTAGGTCAGCTGTCAAGCGCTTAGCACTCACTTTAGGTTGTTCTAAATCATAATTGGCAGCTTTCAGCGGCTCGCCAATGCGAATTGCTACCTGAGAACGCCATCCGGGCACAGCCTGGCTGTAATGCAAACTAATTGGTACGATTTTGACTCCTAGCCCTGGTTGATTTGCTTCCGCTTGTAGAGCTAAGCGGGCCAATCCGGGCTTCAGAGAATGCACCTGGCGATCGCGGAAAATGCCACCCTCCGGGAAAATCACCAAAGACTCGCGATTTTCCAGCAACTCCACCCCATGCCGCAAGCTAGCGATCGCCGGACGCTTTGGGTCAATCGGAAACCCACCTAAGCGCCGGATAAACCACCCTTGCAGTCCCTTTACCTCATCCGCCGACACCATGAATCTTAAATCGTGCCCCGTAATGTCGCGACCCGCCGCATAAGGCACTAGCAATGCATCCCAACGTGAACGATGAGTCGGCGCTAGAATCACTGGCCCATCCGTCGGCAAATTCTCCTGACCGCTAACCTCAATCCGCCCAAAGTAAGCAGGCAAAACCACATGACGACCCAGCGGATAGACCCAAGGCATGAGCCAGGGAGAAAAGCGAGAAATACCCGTTGCAGGTTTCCTGGGTAGAGAGGAACTTGCGTGAGTGGTTATCTCCATGTCCTGTTTTGGTGCTGGAGGAGTATCGCTAGAGTCACGGCCAAAAGAGTTAAGCGAAATCATGGAGTCGAACGAGATCATAGTGACAGCGGGAGACGAGAAACGCAAGAACCAAGCCGGATAATGCCTGCTTGAACCTAACGTAAAGGCTTTTATTTGAGTTGTCTTCTGCCACAAGGACACTTCCGCCGCTGTCATGAGGTAGAAGCCGAGTTAGGTAGGTGCCGCGATCGCCGCCGCTCAGCAAACCAACCCTGTAACTGCCTC
This sequence comes from Trichocoleus sp. FACHB-591, assembly GCF_014695845.1. Taxonomy (NCBI): domain Bacteria; kingdom Bacillati; phylum Cyanobacteriota; class Cyanophyceae; order Leptolyngbyales; family Trichocoleusaceae; genus Trichocoleus; species Trichocoleus sp. FACHB-591. The sequence continues at coordinate 108,208 of NZ_JACJPA010000087.1, read as the reverse complement.
CTACAAGGCATTTCCAAAATCCCACCTAAAACCTTCAGTGGGTGAAACGAACAAGCACTATCTGGTAAATTCATTACCGTTCGCACCGCACCAGTTTTCGGGTCGTCCGCCCCGTACACCAACAACCCTAACCGCGCCTGCACAATTGCTCCCGCACACATCGGGCAAGGCTCAAGCGTCACATAAAGCGTGCATTCATTCAAACGCCAATTTTGTAACACCTGCCCCGCCGCCCGCAAAGCCAAAACCTCCGCATGAGCCGTTGGGTCGCGATCGCGCTCCCGCCGATTTTCTCCCTCAGCGATCAACTCTCCATCTGGCCCCACAATCACCGCTCCCACAGGCACTTCCCCTGCCGCACCCGCCGCTTCAGCTAGCTCCAGCGATCGAGCCATCCAGCGATGGTGCACTAGGTATTTGGGGTGAGAAAGAACAGGAGGGGGGAGTTGCAAGGATGAATGAGGAGGGATGAAGGATGAAAGGGAAGGAAGTCAGAAGTCAGAAGCTAGGAGATTGAGGGAATAAAAACAAAAGGCTCGAAACGCCTAAAGATCAACTCGTTTGGAGGGGGGCTGGGGGACGCAACCGTCCCTCAGCGGGGGTTTGGGGGCGAGTGCCCCCAAGGTTCGGATTTCAACCAACAAACTTCAGCTATCAAACTTCAACAGCAGACTGCATCAAAAGCGGGTCTAATTGTCCCTGACGATCCAAGGCATACAGATCATCACAGCCGCCCACATGCTCATTATTGATAAAAATCTGCGGCACCGTCCGGCGACCATTCGCCCGCTCCCCCATCTTGACCCTAGCCGCTCCATCGCCATCAATCTTGTACTCAGTAAACTTCACCCCTTTCCACTGCAACAGCACCTTCGCCCGAATGCAGTAAGGACAAGTTTGCCAAGTATAAATCTCCACATGAGCCTTAACTTGCTCAGGGTGACGACCAAAAAACCGATTGAGAAATTCGAGCATGTTTTCTCAGACTAATAAAGCTGCTAGCTGAAATGAGCTGTTAACTCTAAGCATACTATTCCGCACCCAGAGCCGCACAGCCATGCATTACTCCGCATCTAACTCCCCTAAAGTTTTAGTGGCGTGGCAACGGAAAAACTACCAAAAGGGTAAAACCTGCGATCGCCAGCCCCAGAGAAACCGCCGTTAACTTCACACGATTCTGCCAGTCTGGTATCCCTGGCGATCGCTCTCTATCCATTTTTTGCGGCTTACTCCCAGACCGAGGCACCAGCCACAACAACAGACTCCCGAGCGTCATCAGACTACCTAAAATCGCTAAACTGCCACCAATCCAAGCCACCAGGAACCAAGCCATTTGATTCATCGTGATGCTCCGAACTCAAAAAACTTCCCAGCGATCGCCAGATAGAGATAAAGCCAGCTCTAGCCCACCGCTTCAAAAATAGCTGAATCACGCTTGGAGCCAAGCGCCTGTCTCCACTGTAGCTTTGCTCAATCTGGGTTGCTGGGAGCAATTTGTGACGAATTCCTTAAGTTCTGACACACCCAAACTGCCACTCTTGCCGCTCAACCCAAAATCTTTCTGTCAAGGGTATACCCGCACTTTGGTAGGATTGAGAACTGAAATTGCCAGTTAAAACGACGCAAAATCAGCCGTTTGGAGGAAACACCTCGTGGAAAACACGCTCGGTCTTGAGATTATCGAAGTAGTAGAGCAGGCTGCGATCGCCTCTGCTCGCTGGATGGGCAAGGGCGAAAAGAACATCGCTGACCAAGTTGCTGTAGAAGCAATGCGGGAGCGAATGAACAAAATTTACATGCGAGGCCGTATCGTGATCGGGGAAGGGGAGCGCGACGACGCCCCCATGCTCTACATCGGGGAAGAAGTGGGAATTTGCACCCGCGAGGATGCTAAAGAATACTGCAACCCAGACGAGCTGCTCGAAATTGACATTGCGGTTGACCCCTGCGAAGGCACCAACCTCGTCGCCTATGGTCAAAACGGCTCTATGGCCGTGTTGGCTATTTCTGAAAAAGGTGGTTTGTTCGCAGCGCCCGACTTCTACATGAAGAAGTTGGCAGCTCCGGCGGCAGCCAAGGGCAAAGTGGACATTCGCAAGTCTGCGACCGAAAACCTCAAGATTCTATCCGAGTGCTTAAACCGCTCTGTGGAAGAACTAGTGGTTGTCGTCATGGATCGTCCTCGTCACAAGGAATTGATCCAAGAAATCCGCCAAGCTGGAGCTAGAGTTCGCCTGATCAGCGACGGTGACGTGTCTGCCGCCATTTGTTGTGCTTTCGCTGGCACCAACATCCACGCTCTGATGGGCGTTGGCGCCGCTCCTGAAGGTGTGATCTCCGCTGCTGCAATGCGTTGCCTGGGTGGCCACTTCCAAGGCCAACTAATCTACGACCCCGCAGATGTCAACACTCCCGAAAGCAGCAACTGGAACCGGGAAGCCAACATCGCTCGTTTGAAAGAAATGGGCGTGGACGACCCCGATCGCATCTACAACGACGATGAGCTAGCGTCTGGTGAAACCGTCCTGTTCGCCGCTTGCGGTATCACCCCTGGCACTTTGATGGAAGGCGTGCGCTTCTTTAGCGGTGGCGCTCGGACTCAATCTCTGGTCATTTCCAACCAGTCCAAAACGGCTCGCTTTGTAGATACCATTCACCTGCTTGATGGACAAAGCAAATCCCTGCAATTGCGTTAATTTGCAGTTTCTCAATTGCTAACGGCAGGATTTCAGACAGGGGTATGGCAATGCTATGCCCCTGCTGAACTTTAAGCCTGAAACAGCATTAACCCCAGAGAAGTGCCACACTAAAGGTAGAAGCGATCGCTGACGTAGATCGCTTTTTCATGCCTATCACTTTGGGTCTCCAGCTAGATGAACTTTTCCTAACTTGCCTACTTTAGGTACTCCTTTAGTTTTAATTTAGATTTCTAAAGATCCATTGATTGAGCCTGCTAGACGCCTGCTGGTTATCAAAAACGTTTTTACATCAATCGCTCCGTCTGGCTTGGAAGACGACAACTCTTAGGGAGGGAAGATGAATATTGCCGTTGTGGGCCTGAGCCACAAGACAGCCCCCGTTGAAGTGCGCGAAAAGCTTAGTATTCCAGAACATCAACATGAGGCGGCGATCGCTCACTTGCAGAGCTACAGCCACATTGAGGAAGCTGCCATCCTCAGTACCTGTAATCGCCTCGAAATTTACATTGTCACTACCGAGTCGGAGCACGGCGTGCGGGAAGTGACGCAATTCTTGTCTGAGCACAGCAAGTTACCCATTCCGGCGCTACGACCTCACCTGTTTGTGTTATTACACCAAGACGCAGTCATGCACTTGATGCGGGTGGCTGCGGGTCTGGATAGCTTGGTTTTGGGCGAAGGGCAAATTTTGGCCCAAGTAAAGCACACTCACAAGCTGGGCCAGCAATACAAAGGCGTAGGCCGCATTCTCAATCAACTGTTTAAGCAAGCGATCTCGGCGGGTAAGCGCGTTCGCACAGAAACCAGCATTGGTACGGGGGCTGTTTCAATTAGCTCGGCTGCGGTGGAGCTAGCCCAAATTAAGGTGCCCAACCTCGCTGCTTGTCGAGTTGCCATTATTGGGGCAGGCAAAATGGCGCGGTTGTTGGTGCAGCACTTAATCTCCAAGGGAGCAGTGCAAATTTGTATTCTCAATCGTTCTTTGGAGCGGGCAGAGGAACTAGCCAGCCAGTTTACAGAGGCGCAACTCAAGCTCTGCTTGCTGTCTGAGTTGTCGGAAGTGCTGACCTGTTCAGATTTGGTATTTACCAGTACCGCTTCGACTCAACCGATTTTGGATCGCGCCAAGCTAGAAAACTGCTTGGAGCCAACTCAACCTTTGATGCTGATCGACATTTCCGTGCCCCGGAACGTCGATGCAGATGTCAATGACTTGGAATGTGTCCAGGTGTTCAACGTCGATGACTTAAAAGCTGTGGTGGCGCAAAATCAAGAAAGCCGTCGGCAGATGGCAATGGAGGCAGAAGCCCTGCTAGAAGATGAGCTAGACGCCTTTGATGTTTGGTGGCGATCGCTAGAAACCGTCACGACCATTAGCTGCTTGCGGGAAAAAATTGAAACCATTCGCGAGCAAGAACTGGAAAAGGCGTTGTCTCGCTTAGGCAGCGAGTTTGCGGAGAAGCACCAGGAAATTATTGAGGCGTTGACTAGAGGGATTGTAAACAAGATTTTGCATGACCCGATGGTGCAACTCCGGGCGCAGCAGGATATTGAGGCGCGGCGGCGAGCGATGCAGTCGCTAGAAATGTTGTTTAACCTCAATCCAGAGGCGCGATCGGGTGAGGCAATTTAGCATCCGAACCTTGGGGGCACTCGCCCCCAAACCCCCGCTGAGGGACGGCTGCGTCCCCCAGACCCCCTCCAGAAGTGGGGTTATTTTTTTGGGGTGAAGGCTGATGGGTAAGAGCTGGTTCCGCACAGTTTCTCAGGTTGTTGTCTTCCTGGTTGGATTGTGGTTGGCATTTGATTTGCTAGCTCGGCTGGGGGGAGAGGTGCTTTGGTTTCAGGAATTGGGCTATTCACCCGTGTTTTTGCTGCGGGTCTGGACTAAAGCCTGTCTCTGGACGATCGCCTGCTTGGTAACGATCGGGTTTTGGTTTGGTAATTTTGCGATCGCCCAACGCTTGCAATACCAGAAGCCGCAAGAGCAAGATCTCAGCCCCAAGGACATTTTGTTGGGAAATCGGGTGGCTCGGCCTCGAGGCTTAGGGGTGACTAAGTTGCTGCCGCTGGCGGTGGGGTTAAATCTGTTGGTGGGCGTGATGCTGCTTTACTACGCTCAGGTGGCGGGACGCTATTGGCATCCCCCTAGCTGGCTGGGCAAGGCTTTTTCTAGCTTTTCCAATGCATCACTACCGTCCCCCCAGCGCTTAGAACCAGAAATCATATGGCAAATCTTGGTGCAATTGCCGAGTCATCTGTCGCAGGCGGCAGTGTTGGGTGGGCTTGTGCTGGGGCTAACAATTGCCCCTCGGTTTTGGTTGCGAGCGATCGCAGTGGTTTTAGCAGTGGGGTTTGGGCTCACACTGGATGGCCACTGGGCACAGGTTTTGCAGTACTTCTATCCCACGTCATTTAACAGTACTGATCCGCTTTTTGGTCGCGATATTAGTTTTTATGTCTTCACTCTGCCAGTCCAGCAACTCCTAGCCTTTTGGCTGACAGGCTTAACGCTGTATGCCTTAGTGTCAGTAACGCTGTGGTATCTCCTATCAGGAGAAAGCTTGAGTGAGGGCAACTTTCCGGGATTCTCGGCTCCGCAAGTTCGCCACTTACAGGGCTTGAGCACTAGCCTGATGCTCGCGATCGCTTTTAGTCACTGGCTCAGTCGTTACGAGTTGCTGTACTCCTCTAGAGGCGTGGTTTATGGCGCTAGCTACACGGATGTAACGGTGCAGTTGCCGATTAACACTGGCTTGAGCTTTTTGGCCTTGGCGATCGCGGTTTTTCTGCTTTGGCGAACGATGGTCGGCTCGAAGCGAGCTAGCCAACCCGCTCCTTGGCTGTATGGGTTGGGTTTGTACGTCGCGGTTGTGGCGATCGCGGGCATCGCCTTCCCAGAGGCAGTGCATCGTTTTGCCGTACAGCCTAACGAGCTAGCCCGGGAACGTCCTTATATCGAGCGCAGCATTGCCCTAACCCGTCAAGCATTTGACCTGCAAGCCATTGATGCTCAAACCTTTTCCCCCACTGGAGAACTGACCCGCACTGACCTGCAAAACAACCAACTTACCCTCCGCAACATTCGGCTCTGGGACACACGTCCGCTCCTACAAACTAATCGGCAGCTACAACAAATCCGGTTGTATTATCGGTTTCCAGATGCGGATGTCGATCGCTACACGCTTTTGAAGGATGAAGGCGGAAGAACGTTCGCGAAGCGTTCCGAAAGAAGGGATGATATTGCTTCTTCTCTCCTCACTCCTAACTCCACCCTGCAGGAACGCTTTCAGCGAACACCCCTCACTACCGAAAAGCAGCAGGTTCTAATTTCGGCGCGGGAGTTAGATTACAGTGCGGTGCCGCAACAAGCTAAAACTTGGGTGAATGAGCACTTGGTCTACACCCACGGCTATGGATTTACGCTTAGCCCAGTGAATCGGGTGGGGCCAGGAGGTTTGCCAGATTATTTCGTTAAAGATATTGGGGTCAACCCAGCCGATGATAATGCTAGCTCTTTGACGACTTCCAGCGCTGGAATTAGAGCCAGTATTCCTATTGGCCAACCTCGGCTCTACTACGGGGAGATTGCTAATACCTATGTCATGACTGGGACGCGAGTCAAGGAGTTGGACTATCCCAGTGGAAACGACAACGTTTACAACACCTACGGGGGGCGCGGTGGTGTCTTCCTAAATTCTCAATGGCGACGGTTGCTATTTGCCAAGTACTTAAATGATTGGCAGATGGTCTTAACTCGCAACTTTACGCCCCAAACCAAGGTGCTGTTCCGTCGCAACATTAACCAGCGGATTCGGGCGATCGCCCCTTTTCTGCGTTATGACAGTGAGCCTTATCTAATTACGGCTGACACCAACCCAGAGGCTACTGCTGGCGATGATGATTCAGCCGACCAAAATTATCTTTATTGGATGGTCGATGCCTATACGACGAGCGATCGCTATCCTTACTCAGACCCTGGCAACCATCCGTTTAACTACATTCGCAACTCGGTCAAGGTGGTGGTCGATGCTTACAATGGCTCGGTTGATTTTTATGTCGCTGATCTCACAGATCCGATTATTCAAACTTGGGCCAGAATCTTTCCAGGATTATTCAAACCGATCAGTGATATGCCCGCCGCCCTTCGCAGCCACGTCCGCTATCCGGTCGATTTTTTCAATGTGCAATCAGAGCGGCTGCTGACCTATCACATGACCGATCCGCAGGTATTTTATAACCGGGAAGACCAATGGCAGGTTCCGGTAGAAATATATGGCAGTAAACCGCAGTTGGTAGAACCCTATTACCTGATTACTAGCCTGCCCGGGAGCGATACAGAAGAATTTATTTTGTTGCTGCCCTTTACGCCGCGACAGCGCAATAATTTGATTGCTTGGTTGGCAGCGCGATCGGACGGAGAAAACTATGGCAAGCTGTTGCTCTACGAGTTTCCTAAACAGCAATTGGTCTACGGGCCAGAGCAAATTGAAGCGCGGATTAATCAAGACCCGATTATTTCTCAGCAAATTTCCTTATGGAATCGGCAAGGTTCGCGGGCGATTCAGGGCAATCTGTTAGTGATTCCGATCGAGCAGTCGTTGTTGTATGTTGAGCCTCTATATCTGGAAGCTGAGCAAAACAGCTTGCCTACTTTAGTCCGAGTCATTGTGGCTTACGAAAACCGTATCGTCATGGCAGAAACGTTTGACCAAGCTCTAGCAGCCGTGTTTGAAGCTAAAGCACCCACTGCCCCAGTGGTGCGTCCCGTAGCGGCTCCCACACCTCCGACTCCATCGCCTGTCCCCTCAACGCCCTGAACCGTATTAGGATTTAGCCACATGGCAACCATCCGTGAAGCGTTTGTTAGCGCCGTTCAGCATCATGAAGCTGGGCAGTTGCATCAAGCCGAGCAGCTTTACCGCTTAATTTTGCAGCAAGAGGCTAATTATTTCCCTGCCTTGCATGGCCTAGGGCTAATTGCTTACCAAGCTGGTTACATTGAGGAGTCGATTGCCCATTATCGCCAAGCGATCGCCCTCAAGCCTGAGGTTGCTGATGCTTACAACAATCTAGGATTGGCTTTGGTTGCTAATGGTGAATATGCGGCGGCTGTGGCTAGCTACCAGCAAGCGATCGCTCTCAACCCCCGCTACCCAGAAGCCTACAACAACTTGGGTCATGCCCTGCGACATCAAGGCAAAGTAGCTAAGGCGATCGCGGCTTATGACCAGTCAATCGTGCTGAAGCCAGAATTTGTCTCGCCTCATTGGAATCGGTCTCTGGCTTTGTTGCTGGGTGGAAATTTAGGCCAAGGCTTTGCTGAATATGAATGGCGCTGGCGACGGGAAGGCAAACAACTGCGCCCATTTCCTCAACCCCTCTGGGATGGCTCAAACCTAGCAGGACGGTGGATTCTGCTATATGCCGAGCAAGGGTTTGGCGACACCATGCAATTTATTCGCTACGCCACCTGGGTTGCAGAGCACGGCGGGCAAGTGGTGGTAGAGTGCCAAGCTCCCTTAGTTCGCTTAGTCCAAACGGTGCCCGGAGTGCAAGCCGTTGTCGCTCAAGGTGAAGCCTTACCCGCCTTTGAGGTGCAAAGACCTTTGATGAGCTTACCTTGGCTCCACGGCACCACCCTAGAAACCGTTCCTGCTCAGGTGCCCTATCTTCAGGTTCCTAGCTCTAGCTCGATCACCTTGGTCACCCCTCCAAACACCCAGTTAAAAGTAGGGTTCGTCTGGTCGGGCAATCCAGAAAATCGCAATAACCGCAATCGCTCCTGTACAGCGGGTGACTTCCGCCCTTTGCTAGATATCCCTGGCGTAACGCTTTACAGCTTGCAAAAAGCAGCCCAACCAGAAGAACTGGCTCAACTGGGTGCACTAAGCGATCGCCTCCAAGATTTAAGCCCCCAGTTACAAGATTTTGGTGATACAGCCGCCGCGATCGCCCAACTGGATTTAGTCGTCACGGTAGACACGGCAGTTGCTCATTTGGCTGGAGCTTTAGGTAAACCTGTCTGGGTATTGCTTTCATTTGCTCCCGATTGGCGCTGGATGCTGGAGCGAGAAGACACGCCTTGGTATCCCACCATGCGGTTGTTTCGGCAAGCTCAATTTGGTGATTGGGCAGGTGTGTTGACGCGAGTGGTGGCAGCACTGCGGGAGGCGATCGCTCAACCGCAAAAATATTTACTAGACAAAAGCCAAACCTCATTCCCAGCCCCTCTCCTACAGGAGAGGGGTGCCGCAGGCGGGGAGAGGTCAGCCAATGCTCTACCAGAGCAAGATTGGGCAGCACTCCTAAAAACTGCTATCCAGCACTATCAATCAGGTCGTTTGGTGAAAGCAGAGCAACTTTATCAGCAAATTTTGCAAGCGCAACCCAACCAAGCCGAGGTTTGGCAGTTGCGGGGGGCATTAGCTGCCACTGAGAAACGTAACTCTGACGCGATCGCCTACTACCAAAAAGCCTTAGCCCTTAAACCTAACTTTCCGGAAGCGCATAGTAACTTGGGCGTAGCGCTCAGCCAAACTGGACAAATTGAGGCGGCAATTTTTCATTACCGACAAGCGATCGCCCTGAATCCTGGAGCCGCTGAGTTGCACCACAATTTGGGGGCCGCGCTGAAAGAACAAGGCCAAGTTGATGCCGCAATCGCGCACTACCAGCAGGCGATCGCGCTGAATCCCAACTACGCCATGACCTACAACAACTTGGGCACAATCTGGGAGGCCCAAGGTCGCTATGTCGAGGCAATGGCTTGCTACAAGCAAGCGCTGGCTGTTAATCCTGAGAATGTCGATGCCCGCTTTAGCAGAGCGATCGCGCTATTGCGGCTCGGTGACTTGAGGCAAGGTTTTGAGGAATATGAGTGGCGGTGGCGACGACTAGACATGAAGCCGCAACCATTCAAGCAACCAATTTGGGATGGCTCTGACTTGTCAGGAAAAACCCTGCTGATTCATACAGAGCAGGGGTTTGGCGACACAATTCAATTCATTCGCTATGTAGGCTTAGTAGCGCAGAAGGGAGGCCGCATCCTTGTGGCTTGTCAGCAAGCGTTATCCACGCTGATTCAGCCCCTCCCCCAGATTCAGCAATTTATCGTCGAGGGTCAGGCCATCCCCAAGTTTGATGTCCATGCGCCACTATTAAGCTTGCCGCGAATTTTAGACACCAGCCTGGAAAACATTCCTGCCCAGGTGCCCTACTTGCAGCCTCCAACCTCCAGCCTGACTTTAGTTGCCCCACCAGCCACGCAACTCAAAGTTGGCTTGGTTTGGTCAGGCAATCCTAGCCACCCTCACAATCAGCAACGATCTTGCCCCCTCCAGCAGTTTTTGCCTCTGCTAGAGCTGCCTGGAGTCGCGTTCTATAGTTTGCAAAAAGGCCCGCAAATTGCTGATTTAGCGCAATTACCTTCCACTGCAATTCAAGATTTAAGCCCCCAGTTACAAGATTTTGGCGATACAGCCGCCGCGATCGCCCAACTCGACTTAGTGATTGCCATTGATACCTCCGTGGCTCATTTAGCGGGAGCCTTAGGCAAGCCAGTTTGGTTGCTGCTCGACACATCCCCCGACTGGCGCTGGCTCACTGACCGCGAAGACAGCCCTTGGTACCCGACAATGCGGCTATTTCGGCAAACCACTGCGGGAAATTGGCCTGAAGTCATTGAGCGAGTCAGTCAAGCACTGCAAAAATTATTAGCCAGTTGCCTGCCTACACCTCTGAGTGATTTGGAGGCGGCGATCGCTACTGCCCTCCAAAGGCACCAAACTAATCAACTAGAGGCAGCCAGCACCATTTACTTTCAGGTGTTGCAGCAAGACCCCAACCACCTGGATGCCCTCCATTTGCTCGGAGTGATCGCGCACCAAAAACGCCAATTTGACCAAGCGATCGCCTACTACAAGCGGGTGTTGACGATCGCGCCTAACTTTGCTGAAGCCCATGCCAACCTCAGCGCCACGCTCCGAGAACAAGGCCAGTTTGCTGAGGCGATTGTCCATTGCCAAAAAGCTTTAGCGTTCAACCCCAACTTCACGAACGCTTATGCCAGTCTGGGTTTAATTTATCGTCAGCAAGGTCAAGTCGCTCAGGCGATCGCAGCCTACAACCAGGCTCTAGCTAGCAATCCTGACGATATTGAGACTCATTGGAATCGCGCTTTGGCTTGGCTGATCGGCGGAGATTTTCAGCAGGGATTGGCCGAGTACGAATGGCGCTGGCGACGACCTCACCGACGGCCTCGTCCTTTTACTCAGCCACTATGGGATGGCTCAGACTTGCAAGGGCAAACTATTTTGCTCCATGCCGAGCAAGGCTTTGGCGATACGATTCAATTCATTCGCTATGCGGCTTTGGTCGCTGAGCGCGGCGGACGGGTGATTGTAGAATGCCAAGCCCCACTGCTGCGCCTATTGGCTGGGGTGGCTGGCATCGATCAACTCGTGGCCCAAGAAACTCCCCTGCCCGCCTTTGATCTGCACACGCCACTGCTGAGCTTGCCGCGCTTGTTTGGTACCACGGTAGACACCATCCCTGCCTCAGTTCCCTACATTTTCCCTCCGACACAATCCGCCGTAAAGCTCAGCGCACCTACTGGCCATCTGAAAGTTGGCATCGTATGGTCGGGCAGCCGCACGAATCAAAACAACCATCATCGCTCTTGCTCACCCCACTACTTTCAACCGTTGCTGGCGATACCAGGAGTCAGCTTCTACAGCTTGCAGAAAGATGCCTCAGTTGCCGAACTTGCCCAACTTACCAGTGACGGTGCAACCGTAGAGAATTTAAGTTCGCAGTTGCAAGACTTTGCTGATACAGCCGCCGCGATCGCTCAACTCGATTTAGTGATTACCGTGGATACTTCTGTGGCTCACTTGGCAGGCGCAATGGGCAAACCTGTGTGGGTGCTGCTCACCTTTGCCCCCGATTGGCGTTGGCTGCTAGAGCGAGAAGATAGCCCTTGGTATCCCACCATGCGGCTGTTTCGCCAGCAACAACCGGGTGGCTGGGCCGCTGTGATCAACCGTGTCCAGGAGGCATTGCAAACATTAGTCGAGACACCATCGCCATCAACCCATTCTCTTCCTGCCATGCCCCAGCCTTCTCCTGAATTCGCAGCAGCTACTCCACCCGACGATTCTACTAACGTCACTCCCCCACCTCCCACCGCAAACACTAAGCCAGTGAGACCCATTGGTATCGGCTGGCAACTGAGCTTAATGACAGGATGGGGAGTTTACGGCATCAACTTCACGCTCCAGTTGCAGCAGCATCCCCACTTCGCCCCGATGTTGCTAACACCCGCCTCAGTCACCTCAGAACTGCTCAATCCGCTACACCAAGTGCTGTTGCGTCCTGCGATCGCCCAACAGCAAAATCTACAAAACCTGCTGGCTAACTACCCCAACCAACAAGTCGGCTTAGATATCCCCATCTTCTACGCCTTGGGCAAAGATTTTGACTCTAAACTGTTGCCGCGAGTCTTCGGTCAGCGTAATTTCGGCGTGGTGTTTTTTGAAGATACGGCCCTAAAACCAGAAGCCATTGCCAAGGCTAAAACCTATGATGCGATCGTGGCAGGCTCAACTTGGAACGCCCAAGTATTGCAAAGCTACGGCCTGGAGAACGTCTACACCGCCCCTCAAGGCATTGACCCAGCGATTTTCCATCCTGCTCCCAAAGCCAATTTGTTCCGCGATCGCTTCGTGATTTTTTCCGGCGGCAAGCTGGAGTACCGCAAAGGCCAAGATATTGTAATTGCAGCTTTCAGGGCGTTTCGCGATCGCCACCCAGAGGCATTACTCCTCACAGCTTGGCATAATTTCTGGCCACAGTTCATGTTGGGGCTGGAGCAGTCAGGTCACGTCCAAGGTATGCCAGCTATTCATGCTGATGGTCGCTTGCGAGTAGTGGAATGGCTTGTTGCCAATGGAATTCCCGCCGATGCCTGTATTGATGTTGGTCCTATTCCCAATCATATGGTCGGGCAAATTATCCGCGAAGCTCATGTTGCACTATTTCCCAATCGCGCCGAAGGCGGCACCAACTTGGTAGCAATGGAAAGTATGGCTTGTGGGCTACCCACGATTCTCTCAGCCAATACGGGCCACTTAGATTTGATTGGAAGCGATCGCTGCTATGCCTTGACTCACCAAAAACCTGCTAAATCAATTCCCATTTTCCAAGGTGTAGAAGGCTGGGGCGAATCAAACGTAGAAGAAATCATCGAAGCTTTAGAACAGGTCTACACCGACTACCAAACCGCCCAAGCCAAGGGCCAAGCCGCCGCTCACTTCATGCAAGATTGGACTTGGGAAAAACAAGTGCAACGCTGTCTCACTGGACTCAATTTATAGCTTTTCAGACTTGTCTTCAATTCTTGCCGAACTGTCCAGATGATGGACCGTATTCATCATTCCTCTACAATTGTTGAAGTATGTCATCACCAAACTTTCTAACTAGAGACCAACGTCGTCGTGTAAGCTTTAGATTTTCTTATAATTCGAGCTTAAAGACTTACTTATGATGACTAGCATCTTTCGGAATAAACTGATGTCCTGGAGGTAATTTCATTAGATAGGTTTGATGAAACAATCTTACAAATAAGAGGTTGATTCCACCAGAATTAGTTTCTAGAAACCACTCACCGTCTATACTCTGCATCAAACCCTGGCGCAGCTCTCCATCCAAGATCTTCACTGGATTCTTACTTGTATCAAATTTAATACTTCCATATGGTGTTTGATATGTAGCGAGGTTACCGCTAATACTCACATCCCCTGTTTGCACAGAAATCGGAACATTCATAGGAAAGGTGTTCATTATGGCCATCTCCCAAAGTAAGGCTCAAACCAGGTTCATTTTAGAATATACAGAATTTAAAGTAAGAGTAAAATTTTAAAGCGCTTGTTTTAACCTTCTAAAAATCACACTTCTCTTAAACCATTCATTTATTGTCTATATTAAATTCAATAAAACCCGAGAAATTAATCAAGCCTAGATATTTACCCTGTCCTAGACAGAACAGTTTTATCACAAATATATGCAGTTTCATAAATCATTTACAACCTGATAAATCAAGTTGAAAAGCACTTAAAAATATAACTATTCTTAGGCTAAAATTTTGATTAATTTCTATGATTCAGTTGAACAAATTTAGCCTAACTTATATTGAATAAGTATTGTAGTCTTAGTACATGCAACCTTGTCACCTAGCCCTCTTTCTAGATGAAGCACAGCATTGCTGAGGTTTTTATAATCAAACTAAACCTTATTCAAAATCTGTTTATGACGATCGGTGTACATGGCGTTGTTGTGCCCTTCCTATAAACGTAATGCATAGTGATAGAAATCTTCATCCTTGATGTATCCACGTGATACGTAAAGCGATCGCGCTGCAATGTTAGATATTTGCGTTGCTAAAACAATTCGGACAGCTCCTGTTTCTCGTGCAAACTCCTCTGCCGCATTCATCAACAACTGTGCAACTCCTTTTCCCCGGTAGGCTTCCTCTACAAACAAATCATTCAAAATCCAAACCCGTTTCATCGATACTGAAGAGAAACTAGGATAAAGCTGGGTGAACCCAAGCATATTCCCTCTATCACTAGCTAAGAAGATAGTAGAATCATTTTTCTGCAATCGCTCTTGAAGAAACTTCTTAGCTGCTTCCATGTCTGAGGGTTGCTGATAAAAAACGCGATATTTATCAAACAATCTCGATACTTCCTCAAGATGTTCCAAGCGAGCCAAAATAACTTCCATCTTTTATCCTTAGCACTTACCGTGGCGTGTACCTATCACTTGTACAAAAACTACTATAAGACAAACTATAATAGTAGCAATATCAAAACAACAGCTAAAATCCAGGCTAATGGCAACCACCATCTTGCCTGCCTCATACCATCTCTCATGGCACGGTTGAAATGAGGCTTTTCAGCGCTGTATAGGCAAACTGCAACTAACATATTGAGGATGCTTCTGCCAGGAGCTAAAAAACGTATATTGTAAGCAGAAGTAAACATTTCAATAGCTAGAAATACTACTGATAATATGGCGATCGTTCTACCTCGCCACAAATAGCCGCGTCGGAATATATTAATGCTGTATAAAAGTGTACCAATTTGAAAGATGGCATCTTGGCAAATATTTGTTCAGCACGGTCTCGCACCCACAAGCTATACCCCAAGAAATTAATATGTTTAGTCATTCCAAGGCTCTGCCGAACTTAGTAAAAATAGAATTCCAAAGCTGATTTATCAATTTGAGGTATCACAAAATCTCTAATGTTTATTTTTTTGCTGAATCTGCTGCGTTAAGTTGAGTAATCGGTATATCTAGCCAATTGCTCAACTCCTGAGC
This sequence comes from Trichocoleus sp. FACHB-591, assembly GCF_014695845.1. NCBI lineage: Bacteria > Bacillati > Cyanobacteriota > Cyanophyceae > Leptolyngbyales > Trichocoleusaceae > Trichocoleus > Trichocoleus sp. FACHB-591. The sequence continues at coordinate 93,128 of NZ_JACJPA010000087.1, read as the reverse complement.
CAACCAGTCAATCTCTGGGTTCGTTAGACTGCCTCGATCCCCCAATTGAAATTTCCTTGTTCCAGCCCAAATAGTGATCTGAGGAAAGACTGTCGCACTATCTCCTTCGAGATCTGTGTTGTAAAAAAGATGTGCAACTTCAATCTTCATAATTTTTTGCCGGGCGTAGGTAAGAGGTGGTGTGCATCTTAATCCGAGAAACTCACAAACCAAGAGGATTTCTGATTGATTGATGCGAAGCCTGACTTGCCCTAATAAAGAAAAGAGAATATTCCAAGTTAGCCAAAGACCAATACCCAAGTGGCCGATGCAAAATAAAGCTGAGAACCAGCCGCCACTACTCCAGGTTGCCAGCGAGGTACTGTACCACAACACCAGAAAAGAGTTCCAGGGGATTGCAAATCCGATCATCGGTAATAGCCCCCAGTGAAACCACCGTGGTGGAATTAAAATTTCTAATATTTGATCGGTATTTATAACTTCGACTTTGCTACCAGCAGGTTTCTCAGTACCTGTCGACGAGGGATGTCTCAGTAGAGCAGATATTTCTAAGGTTTCCAGCGCCTGCTTTGCAGATTTAAGGCGTAACTCTACGTTAGGTTCTGTCATCCACTTGAGCCAATTCCTTAGAGGCAAGCTGAGGTTGCTTCTATCCTCAAAGTGAATTTGCATCTTTCGCTGTGGTAGTTGGTCCGGGTGTTGACCTGTTGCTAGATAAATCAACGTTGCTCCTAAAGCATATAGATCAGAAGCAAGCGTTGTTTGTCCTCCGAATTGTTCTAGCGGCATGTAACCATAGGTACCAACAATTGTTTTGGTTCCATCTCGAACTGCTGTTTGGACAGAACCAAAGTCAATCAGGTAAATCTGTCCAGGACTATGACCGCTACGATCGCCTAACAAAATATTGCTGGGTTTAATATCTCGATGCACAACCGCAGGCTGGCGGCTATGGAGGTAGTCTAAAATTCCCAGAAGTTCTTTCGCGATCGCTTTGAGTTCTGCCTCGCTAAAAGTTCGTCCAGACTGTACCCAATCCTGTAAAGGCTTCGCCTCAATGTAAGTTTGAACCAGCGCAAAACCCTTGCTTAATTCAGTTTCGACGTCAAAGTAGTCAAGATATTTAGGGATAGCTGAATGATTCAGGGATTTGAGGACTTCCGCCTCTCGTTCAAAAAGTTTTAGATCTTGCCAAGTAAAGTTAGGGCCAAAGAGCAGTACTTTGACGACAACAGGTAACCATGTTTGCAAATCCTTTGCTAGAAATGTTCTGCGATTAGTTTGATGGCCTAGCAGAGATTGAATGCGGTAGCGATCGCACAAAACTTGGTTAACGAGTTGATCCATTGCTTTAGGAACGTAGCAGGGCGAAGAATTCAGCTAAATGTTTGTCTGTTCATTCGCCAACTGTTTCGCTTTTTGCAACAACTCGTTACATTTTGTCCTGAGGCTAGTGAAGAGTGGTCAATCAAGAGAAGCTTATTCCGCGCTTCGTTGCCACCAAGGTTGTTTTAAGCTGGGGAATCGTTGCATTGCCTGACTGAGCAATGAATTGACTGCCTCAATAGGAGGTAAAAGTCCATCTACCGTGATGACATTTTCTTCGGGGCTAATGAGGTCAAAGGCAGCGATTTGGCCTTGCAGCATGACAGACTGCATATAGTGATTTTGTCTTTGAGTGAGACGGCGCTCTAGTTCTATATGCGGTACTTCAAGGTAAACCAGTTGGACACGCCCTAAAGCGGCTAGCTGTTTGCGGTAGGAGAGTTTTAGGGCAGAGCAAGTAATGACTGTCTCACGGTTGCGATCGCCAGCGCGTTGAATATCATCCTCAATTTCTAAGAGCCATTGGCGGCGGTCTGCGTCGTGCAAAGGTTGGTGGGAGAGCATTTTGAGGATGTTGGTCTGGGGATGGCGGCGATCGCCTTCGAGGAAATCACATTCTAGGCGCTCGGATAGCAATCGCCCTACTACCGTCTTCCCTGATCCAGCTGCCCCCATCATGATCCAGACCAATGGACAGTCGTTCATTTCTGCCTCACAACCTGAAGTTAGACACGAGTAAATAACAGGTTAAATACCTTAGTGGTGTCGCAATATTGGTTGGGTTCTAGCTTAACTAAATTGGGTGAACTGGCTTGCATTAAATAAGCGTCATATCCGAGCGATCGCATCCATTCTCGCAGTTCAGTTTCGTTGGTTCCCATTTGCTGTAAACCGAAACGGTTAACTTCAGAAATAATGTAAGGAACTTGATGAGTTTTCAGGATGTTTATACTACCCTTCAAAACTTGCAGCTCTGCGCCTTCGGTGTCAATTTTAATCATCTTAGGCGGGATAGAATTTTGGTCAGCCAAGGCTTCGTCTAACGTGGTAACATTAACCTTCTTTGTTGCTTGACTCATTCGACTTTTTTGATTAAATTGGTGCGCTCCCACATTCCACAAAGCATGACCACCATCATTATCTAAATTGACAAAAAACTGGGCTTCTTTTGTTTCAGCTCCTAAAGCAACATTAAAAACCTTGAGATTTGAAAGGTGATTTAGTTCAATGTTTTCTAAAATCTTTTTGTAATTCGCCGACTCCATTTCAAAAGCCAGCACACTACCCGAACCACCAACCAAAGTAGCTGCTAAAAGAGAGAAATAGCCCACATGTGCCCCAATATCAATAAAGCGATCGCCGGGACGCAGCGTTTGAATCAAAAAATCAGAAACTTCTGTTTCATACAGCTTGCCAGCGCTAAAACGCGACAGCATGAGTTGCTGGGTATATTTCTCCGCATCCAAGTACAGCTTTAACTGTTTGGTTTCTTGGTTACTAGTAATCGTTAAGTTCACCACTTGGGTTTTAGTGGGCGAAACGGCAGGTTGACTGGTAGGGGCGATCGCGCCATTGACATCGTTGAAGATCGTAGGCCGACCAATCGGAGACAAGCCAGGTTGCAGAGTCACAGGACCATGCATGACTGCGGCAATTCTGCGAGCATCGGCTTCTCGATAAGGAGCTGTTCTGCCAAACAAATCCATGTCTCGTCGCACCGCAGGCTTAAGGTTTCCTTGGGAGTCCACCTGCTTGAATTCGTAAGTGGAATCAATTTCAGCCTTGCCATAGCCCCAATGCAAATGCTCCGTCAACACATCGGGAATGTAGTGCAAGCGCCCGACTTGCTTGGCAATATCCATAATCCACAGGTCATCATACAAACACTCAAAAATGCCTGTAATGAAGTAGCCCAACGTTAAACACCATTTGCGGCTGACAATGGGGAAGGTGCATAGCTTCTCGCCCCAATGACCTTCGTTGAACCACATGCAAAAAATCTCATCTGGGAATTTTGCGGTTTCTTGGTCGAGCCGCGTATCCCACCCCGCGTCGTTATAAATTTGGTCATCAGCGGCCATGACTAGCAGATCGCCTTGGGAAGCAGCCGCCAAGGCATTCCAGGCTTTAGAAACCCCAATTGGCTCGTTGACCATCAAGAAGCACTGTTTTAAGCGGTTGAGTTCTGTTTTATGAGCTTTCAGTTGCTCCACGTAGTCCAGCTTGGTGGAGTCATCGGTATCTACATAAAATAAAACCTCGACTCTTTCCGGATGGTGCGCGGTTTTCAGCACACTTAAGACGAGACGGAGGGCTTTATCAGGTCGTCCTCGCGTGGGGCAAAGCAAGGAGATCGTTTTCAGTGGCGTTGACATGCTCAAGATCCTCGATCGGGCAAAATTCTAGGGGATTAGCAAAGTGGGGCAACTCACTTTAGCGAGTGGCAGAGGCTCAAGCCATTCGTTTAACTCAACTACAGCTAGCCTCTATTTCTCTTGATCATTCCCAACATAATGTCTATCTGAAAGCGCAACTCAGCTTTTGTGAGGCAATCTGGGACCGAGTTTTGAGATTGAGCTTTGAGATACGGGGGCGGGTAGGGAATGCTGGAGTCGGTGTAGCGTTAAAGTTACAGACTTGAGATGAGACAGTTTTGCAGGCAAGATTCAGTGGAACAAGGCATTGGGCGGTATGGTGAATATTTCTGAAGCTTCGGCGATCGCACTCCAACATTTTCAGGCCAAGCGGTGGTCTGAAGCTGAGCAAATCTATCGGCAAATTTTGCAGCAGCAACCCAACCAAGTTGAGGACCAAGTTGAGGCTCTGTCTCAGTTAGGGCTGATTGCTCAACAGCAGGGGCAGATTCAAGCGGCAACTCAATATTGGCATCAAGCAGCAACTCAATATTGCCAACTGGCTCTGGCCTGCTTCAACCGTCGCCAACTCGATCAAGCGATTACTTACTACCAGCAAGCGCTAGCCCTGCAACCTACTGCCCCTGACATTCATACCAACTTAGGTAATGTTTACCAAGATTTGGGCCAAGCGGAAGCCGCGATCGCCTCTTACCAGAAAGCTCTAACTCTCAAGCCCGATTCGGCTGAGGCCCACAACAACCTCGGCAATATGTACAAACGCCAAGGTCAGTTGGCAGAAGCCAGCACCCACTACCAGCGAGCAGTAGTGCTACGCCCTGACTTGGCCGAAACCTACAACAACTTGGGCAACGTGCTCAAAGACCAAGGACGGATGACGGAGGCGATCGCGGCTTATCGGCAGGCGATCGCGATGAAACCCGGTTTGATGGAAGCGAAGAGTAATCTGCTGTTCTCGCTGCACTACGACAGCACCCACGACCCGGAGACAATTTTTGCTGAGCACAAACGCTGGGCCGAACAGTATGCCGAGCCGCTGACTCAAGCGGCGACGCCACACTTAAATGATCGAACTCGCGATCGCCGTTTGCGGATTGGTTATGTCTCCCCAGACTTTAACGCCCATCCGGTGGGATTTTTCATCGGCTCTGTACTCGCGGCTCACGACCGTGCTAACTATGAGGTGTTTTGTTACGCTAATCTACTGGCCGCTGATGGCTTGACCGAACAATTTCGCCGCTTTGCCGATGGGTGGCGCGACATTATTAGCCTTAGTGATGAGCAAGTAGCCCAGTTGGTCCGCCAAGACCAGATTGATATTTTGGTGGATTTAGCGGGACATACGGCTGGCAACCGCATTTTGGTGTTCGCTCATAAACCTGCACCGATCCAAGTAACTTATTTGGGTTATCCCAACACCACAGGCTTGTCAGCGATCGATTACCGCCTCACCGATACTTGGGCCGATCCCGTAGGAGTGGCTGATACTCGTCACACCGAGAGCTTAGTGCGTCTACCCCGTGGCTTTCTCTGCTACCAAGCAGCACAAAACGCTCCAACTGTAGAAGCATTACCCGCGCTGACGAAGGGATACGTGACCTTTGGCTCGTTTAATAACTTGGCCAAGGTGACACCAGAAGTGATTGCAACTTGGGCCAATATCCTCAAGGCCGTACCCCAATCTCAGATGGTTTTGAAATACAAAGCTTTGACTGATGCGGCTACTCGTCAGCGCTTTCATGATTTGTTCGCTCAACATGGCGTGACTAGCGATCGCGTCCACCTACTGGGGCACGTCTCCTCTTTTGCCGAGCACTTGGCCCTTTATCACCAAATCGACATTGGCCTGGACAGTTTTCCCTACAACGGCACTACAACTACCTGCGAAGCTTTATGGATGGGGATTCCGGTGATTACTCTGGCTGGCAAAAGTCATGCAGCTAGGGTGGGGATGAGCTTGTTAGCCAATCTAGGGCTGACCGATTTGATTGCTGTGTCTTCAGGCGAGTATGTAGCATTGGCCAAACGTTTAGCCGAAGACCGCGATCGCTTACGCTTTCTCCGATCCAATTTGCGCTATCTGATGTCGCGATCGCCTCTAACAAATGGGCGCGGTTTTACTCAAACCCTCGAAAGCCTGTATCGGCAAATGTGGCATCGCTGGTGTGACGCGCCAAGCAAGCCGTAGTTTCCTTTCAGAACCGTGTTTACCGACAGCTTATGGACGCTTGAATCTTTGTCAAAGATTTTATCCGCTCGGTAAAAATACGGTTGTAGCTCAGGCTGATTCTTTCGATAAATGAGTGAAGTTGATTGTACAGCCATACCCCTGCCTCTCTATGACTGCAAATTCTGGATCACCCTCAGAACCCCCCAAAGGACAAGGATTTAAAGTAACCCTAACTCAGGGCATTATTGGTGCTGTCTCGCTGGCTGGTACGACTGCCATTCCCCTGATAGTCAATCGGTATCTAGCTCCTCCAACTGCCGCAGAAAGCCCCGCTCCAGCCGCTCAAGTATCGCCTGCGCCAGCTACAACTCAGGCATCGCCTTTAGCGGTTCCTGCTGCGGCTCCTGGTCAGGTAGTTCCAGGACAGACAGTCCAAACGCAAACCGGAAGCGTCATGCAACTGCCAGTAGAGCCCGTAGAAGGCAAAAACCGCAAAAAGAAAAAGCACGACTAGGCTCAAGCAATCAAGCCGCAAATTGCTACAAGGCTTCTCTCAAAGGGTGCATCACAACTAGTTTGCAGAAAATTTGAGCGTTGGAGGTGGGTGTCAAAACTCACCTCTTCGTGTTTTTAAGGCACCTTCGGGATGAGTACCTGTTGACCTCACTGCCCCAAATAAGCCTCCAATACTTCCGAGTTGGTTTGGATTTCACTAGGACTGCCCACTGCCAAATTGCGGCCTTCTGCCAAAACCCAGACACGATCGCACAGCGACATAATCACGTCCATGTTGTGCTCAATAATCAAGAACGTCAGCCCTTCACGATTCCAGGTGGTAATGTGTTCGCAGATTTGGTTGATTAGGGTAGGATTCACGCCAGCCGCAGGTTCGTCCAGCAAAATCAGTTTGGGCTGTACCATCAAAGCACGCGCCATTTCTAGTAATTTGCGCTGACCGCCGGAAAGCGCTCCTGCATACTCATGGGTCATATGCGTCAAGCCTACCGACTCTAAAATGGCGTAGGCTCGCTCTTTCAACTGCTTTTCTTCCTTAGCCACCTGGCGAAACTGCAAGCAAGCGCTCCAGAAATTTTCTCCCGTCTGATGTTGAGCCGCCAGCAGCATATTTTCCAACACCGACAGCCGGGACAACACCCGCGCTACCTGGAAAGTACGAATCATGCCTTGCTGAGCAATTTGGTGGGGTTGCAGTTGCTGGATCGGTTCACCATCAAAAATCACCCGCCCCTGATCCGGTCGGATGAAATTAGACAGCAAGTTAAACAACGTTGTTTTACCCGCACCGTTGGGGCCAATCAGCCCAGTAATACTACCCTGAGCCACCTCGATCGCGGCATTATCCACGGCTTTGATGCCGCCAAAGCTCTTGGAGAGGCCACTTGCTGCTAAAAGGGGAACCTGAAGTGAGGGTCTCCGGTCTTCCACCTCGGTCAAGATTTCTTCTAAGCCTTGCTGCGGCACTGCTTCCGGCAAAACATCGGGAGACTTGGGATCATCGACCAAGGGTTAATTCCTCCTTCTTACCTAGAATGCCTTGGGGTCGCCACATCATCACGACAATCAAGATCAAGCCAATGATCATGACGCGGAATGCGCCTAATCGTGCATCATCTAGCGGCACAATGTCTTTCAGGACAAACCGCGTCAACGTGTTGTAGGCCCAGAAAATTGTCCCACCCAGCAAGGTGCCGACGTTATTCCCAGCGCCACCCAAAACGACAATCGTCCAAGCTTGGAAGGTAATCAGGGGAATAAAGCCGTCAGGGTTAATGAAGGTGAGTTGCCAAGCATAAAAGGCTCCGGCAATTCCGGCGATCGCGCCCCCTAGCATTAGGGATTGCAACTTGTACCAAAACACATTTTTACCTAGCGCTTTGGCGACTTCCTCATCTTCTCGAATCGCCTTCAACACGCGGCCCCAAGGCGATCGCACCAGCCACTCTAACAAGCTAAACAAAATCGCCAGCACCACCACCAGCAACAACATCAGCCCTGCCTTGTAGGAGTAGTTGTAGAGGGCGTTTGCGCCAATGCTATACATCCACAAGCCTAAAATCGAGCACAAGGAGACGCTAAACAAAGCCAAACCTGCGGCCCATTCTGACAAGCGAGCCACTAGGGTTTTAGCGATCGCGATGTAAACCCAGCCTACCCCAACCAAAGCGATCAACAGGCCCAAGCCTAACAACTCTGGCGAAAGGGCACGGCTTAGTTTGAGTTGTTGCATCACAACTCCGACTCCTCCTAGGAGCAAGACAAGTGAGCCTGTATAGCCACCCCAAACCAACGCATTTCTAATCGCGGCGGGACGAGACACTGTCTTGAGGCGTTGCTGCACCCACTGCCAAAGCTTCCAGTAGGCCAAACCCACCACCACCGTCAGCAGGGCAATCATGCCGCCTCTCGTGAAGGCATTCGGGTTGAATTTGTCCAGCGGCAGGGGATAGCCATACACACCCCGCGCGCCCCGAGTCAGCCACTCTTCATTCAGGGCTACGAGTCGCACCACTTCAGACACGCCGATCGTGACGATGGCTAGGTAGTCTTCTCGTAAGCGGAGGGTAGAAAAGCCGATCAACAAGCCTAGCAAGGCAGCCAGAGCCGCACCAGCTAAGACCGCAATGGGTAGGGGTATCCCAGTTAGCGTCAGTAAAACGGTGGTATAGGCTCCGACCGTCATAAAGGCAACATGGCCAAAGTTGATCAGACCTGTAAAACCCCACTGCAAATTCAAGCCCAAGCCAAAGAGAGCATAGGTTGCAGTGAAAATAATTAACTGGACAATGTAGCCTTCCATGCCAAAGTTGACAGCAGCAATAGGGGAACAGAAATCGTGGAATCGGTGGAGTCTGAGTCGAGCGATCGCCCTAGCGCCCTAAAAAGTTACAGCAACCAGGGGGAAGCTAGGCAATCGGATTGTACCGCAGTCCGAGAGCAGACAAGTATCAAGGGCAACTTACACCTCCTGATCCTTCAACCACTTCTCATACAAATCGGGGCGGCGATCGCGAGTGCGTTGAATTTGCTGTTCTTGTCGCCAGCGATCGATTTCAGCATGGTTTCCAGAGCGCAAAATGGCTGGCACTTCCCACTCGCGAAACACGGCGGGTCGAGTGTAGTGCGGATAATCGAGTAGACCCGCTTCAAAGCTTTCCGCCTTGAGGGATTCCTCTTTACCCACCGTTCCAGGTAGCAAACGCACCGTACCATTCAGCAGCGTCAGCGCTGGAATTTCACCACAGGTCAGCACAAAATCCCCTAACGACACCTCACGAGTCACGAGGTGCAAGACTCGCTCATCTACTCCTTCGTAATGGCCACAAATCACCACCAGTTGGTCATAATTCGTTCCCAACTCCTGAAACATCGCCTGATTCATCGTTTGACCTTGGGGCGTCATTAAGATCACCTCTCGCCTTGGTAAAACAGGCAGGGACTCCACCGCCGCAAAAATTGGCTCTGGCTTCATCAACATGCCAACCCCACCCCCGTAGGGTTCATCATCCACACGTCGATGCTTGTCAGTCGCAAAATCACGCGGATTTGTGAGATGCACCGTAGCAATTTCTTTCGCTAAAGCCTTGCCCAACAAGCCCGAACTCAGCGGTGACGTAAAGAAGTCAGGAAACAAAGTAACAATGTCGAATCTCACAAAACCCTAACTTTTGAGAATGCAAATCTTGCCAAGACTGCTGACTATACCCTGAAACTGGCGCATACTTCTGATCGAGAGAGGCATTTGGCGATCGCTAGTGGTTAGTTCTCATGCCACCTTAAGAGCCGTCAGAAGAAATTAGGCAGTGATTTCTGAATTTCTTAAATTATGTTTAAATAATCTGACATTATGCCTATATTAGTTAAGCTCCAGGGTTAAAACTGCATGGCACTGGATGAACAGAAGCGGCATCCCTATTTCAATCAATCGGTTACTGGAGCGTCTGGTTCATTTTATGTCCAGGAGTAGCGTCGTGCCGCAGCTAGAATCTCAAACCCTCAAACAACAGATGCCTCAGTCCACGAAAACCGCTGTGATGATTATTGGGGGAGCGGAAGATAAAGTTCACGGCAAGGAAATCTTGACTTCCTTTTTTCATCGGTCGGGCGGTACAGATGCTCGGATTGCCATCATTCCCTGCGCCTCGCGAGAACCCGCCACGATTGGCGAACGGTACCGCACCATTTTTGAAGACATGGGTGCTAAGGCGATTGAAGTCCTAGATATCCGCGAACGAGAGCAATGTGAGGACTCCCTGTGGCGTGCTTTTCTAGAAAGCTGTACAGGCGTGTTCATGACTGGGGGTGATCAGTTGCGGCTCTGTGCGCTGTTGGCAGACACAGAATTGATGGCAGAAGTGCGGCGACGGGCCGTGAAAGGTGAGATCACGCTGGCAGGGACTAGTGCTGGGGCAGCGGTCATGGGGCATCACATGATTGCTGGCGGTGGTAGTGGTGAGCATCCCAACCGCTCGCTGGTAGACATGGCTACTGGGTTGGCCATCATCCCAGAAATTATCGTGGATCAGCATTTCCATAATCGCAATCGCATGGCCCGACTGATGAGTGCGATCGCGGCTTACCCGGATAAGCTGGGCATCGGCATCGACGAGGATACTTGTGCCCTATTTGAGGGCGATGGCTTGCTACATGTCCTGGGCAAAGGTTCTGTGACTGTCATTGACCCTGTTGATCTGAACTATACGAACCAACCCGATGCAGATGCGACAGAGCCACTGAGTATTCATAACTTGCGGGTGCATATCCTCAGCTATGGCGATCGCTACCAGCTCTACCAACGTCGGATCATGTCTCGCGAACCATAAAATCAGATTCCTGCGAACCTCTGGCTTAATGCTGATTTTGAAAAGCATTCAGCCTGAATTTGTCATACCCGAAGGTAGTCTCGGCTCCCCATCAGTTACCTTAGTATTGACTTCATGCTAGCCAGCAACTCTCAAACTTTTTTAACTAAAACTGCTCAATATGAACAGTTTTGCAGGTTCTTAAAGCTTGAAACTGCAAAGAACAGCTATCAGGTCAAGAGCTAAGCTTTGACTGGTTTTGCTATGTCGATTGTTTTTTGTATTGGTATGCTGATTTTATTGGGTAAATACCAGCCACCCTGGTAATACAGCGGCAGTTCCTCGATCCTCTACCTCAAAAAGAGCCAAGTAGTTCAGGCGATCGCTGCTACGCTGTTTTTTAAGTTTGACTCTAAATCTGCTGAACTTTGACTTGTTTTAATTTGTTGTAATTCATACTGGCAGAGATTGTAGTTTATCGAGCACCAAACTGTTCTTGGTAAACAATTTGAGGTTTATTGAAGCGAGAAACTGGATAGTTGCTTCCTTAAAGTCACCTCAACTCGTTATTGCATCTGCGTCCTCCCCACCCCCGAATACCCTCGGATAGCGTTATGAAAATACTCAAGATCCAGACACTACGCGGCCCTAACTACTGGAGCATTCGTCGTCATAAGCTGGTCGTGATGCGTTTAGATTTGGAGGACTTGGCAGAAAAGCCTTCCCACCAAATTCCTGGGTTTTATGAGGGGTTGGTGACAGCATTGCCCAGCTTAGACGATCACTTTTGCTCGCCAGGATGCCGGGGGGGATTCCTGAGCCGAGTCCGCGAAGGCACCATGATGGGGCATATCGTGGAGCATGTGGCTCTGGAGCTACAAGTGCTATCGGGTATGGAAGTTGGTTTTGGCCGCACCCGGGAAACGGCTACCTCTGGCACTTACCAAGTGGTGATCGAGTACTTAGATGAGCAGGCAGGTCGTTATGCCGCTAGAGCAGCAGTGCGCCTGTGCCAAAGCATTGTAGAAACGGGGAGCTATCCTAAAGTTGAGCTAGAACAAGACTTGCAAGACTTGCGAGCTTACTGGGCCGATGCTTCGTTGGGTCCCAGCACCGAGTCTTTGGTGCGCGAAGCAGAAGCGAGAGGCATTCCTTGGTTGCCAATTCCGGCTCGCTCCATGATTCAACTGGGGTATGGGGCGCATCAAAAACGGATTCAAGCAACCTTAAGCAATCACACTGGCATTTTAGGCGTAGAGCTGGCTTGCGATAAGGAAAGTACCAAGCAGATTCTTCACGAATCCGGTGTACCTGTGCCACGGGGTATTGTAATTAATTACATGGACGAGCTGGAAGAAGCCGTAGAGCAAGTCGGTGGCTTTCCGATTGTCATCAAGCCGCTCAATGGCAATCATGGGCGTGGCATTACGCTCAACATCGACTCCTGGAAGATGGCCGAAGAAGCCTACGATGCGGCCAAGGAAGTGTCGCGATCGCTGATCGTGGAGCGATATTACACAGGGCGCGACCATCGTGTATTGGTAGTAAACGGTAAACTCGTGGCCGTGGCTGAGCGCGTCCCCGCCCATGTGGTGGGTGATGGCCGCTCCACCATCGAACAATTGATTGAGTGGACTAATCAAGACCCCCAACGGGGAGAAGGTCATGACAATGTTCTGACCAAGATCACGGTCGATCGCACGAGTTGGAAGCTGCTAGATCAGCAAGGCTATACCCTGCAAACCGTACTGCCTCTGGGAGAAGTTTGCTATCTGCGGGCCACAGCCAACCTCAGTACTGGGGGGATCGCGATCGATCGCACCGATGATGTCCACCCAGAAAACATTTGGCTGGCCCAACGAGTTGCCAAAATCATTAACCTGGATATTGCTGGCATCGACATTGTTACCTCCGATATTTCGCGACCGCTGCGCGAAACCGGCGGTGTAATTGTTGAAGTCAACGCTGCTCCTGGCTTCCGGATGCACGTTGCGCCCAGCCAAGGTATTCCTCGGAATGTGGCAGAGTCGGTGATTAATATGCTGTTTTCACCTGGGGCTCCTAGCCGCATTCCCATCATTGGGGTTACGGGCACCAACGGCAAAACTACCACGACCCGTTTGATTGCTCACATCTTTAAGCAAACCCAGCGCGTCGTGGGCTACACCACCACTGATGGCATCTATATCGATGATTATTTGGTGGAAAAGGGAGATACCACTGGGCCTCAAAGCGCCCAACTAATTCTGCGAGATCCCACTGTGGAAGTAGCAGTTCTAGAGTCCGCGCGTGGCGGCATCTTGCGCTCTGGCTTGGGCTTCGATGCCTGCGATATTGGCGTGGTGCTCAATGTTGCGGCTGACCACATGGGGCTAGGAGACATTAACACGCTAGACGACATGGCGCGGGTGAAAAGCGTGGTGGCAGAATCCGCCATGCCCAACGGCTACGCGGTGCTGAATGCTGATGATCCTCTCGTTGCAGGCATGGCTCGTAATGTCACAGCCCAAGTAGCTTACTTTGCCATGAATCCTGACAACGAAATTGTCCGGGCTCATGCTCAGCAAGGAGGTCTAGCCGCCATCTATGAAAATGGCTATCTATCGATTCTTAAGGGTGACTGGACGCTCCGCATCGAGCAAGCCATCCATGTGCCGCTGACAATGGGGGGACGTGCGCCCTTCATGATTGCCAATGCTCTCGCTGCAAGTTTAGCGGCGTTTGCACATGGGGTCAGGATCGAAGACATTCGTGCTGCCTTAATGAGCTTCCAAGCTTCAGCTGACCAAACACCAGGACGAATGAATTTGTTTGACCTCGGTCACTACCATGCCTTGGTGGACTATGCCCACAATCCTGCCAGTTACGAAGCACTAGGAGGCTTTGTGAAGAATTGGACGGGAGAGCGGATTGGTGTAGTCGGAGGACCAGGCGATCGCCGCAATGAGGATTTTGTCACTCTGGGTAGACTGGCAGCGGATATGTTCAATCGCGTGATCGTCAAGGAAGATGACGATACTAGAGGGCGAGCCAGAGGCGAAGCGGCGGAATGGATTTGCCGAGGGCTGGAAGCAGCCAACCAAAGATGCCCTCACGAAATCATTCTGGATGAAACCAAAGCCATCAACTCTGCCCTCGATCGAGCTACACCAGGGAGCTTGGTTGTCATTCTGCCAGAGAGCGTGACTCGCGCTATTCAGTTGATTGAGGCCCGAAACCCGGTGGGCCATACCACAGCCACCCAGACGGCAGATCAGAATGGAGCCAGTACGTTGACCAATGGTCAAACTGTGAACGTCGCTTCAGTTGAGGTGGGCCAGTCCAACTCAGGCACAGCTCAAACAGAGTCTCAGTCTGCCTACACTTTTTAGAGTTTCAGTTTCCCCGGAGAGAGGTTAAACACATCTAGACAGTTGTCTGTGAGCTGTCTAGATGTGTTTGTTTTTGCTCTAAAAATTAGGGTTTGGCTCGGGCTGGTTATTCTTGATCTAAATCTGTAACATCATTCTCAGCATCAGGTTTTTGGACTTCTTCCTTAAACCCCCGCAGCGTTTTGCCTAGGGCACTCCCTAGCTCAGGAATTTTCTTGGGACCAAAAATCACAATTGCCGCGATCGCAATAATCGCTACTTCCGGCCATCCTAAACCAAACATAGCCCTCTCCCTCTCCTGTCAACCATGCTTCACTCATTAACTATAGACGGGAGGAACGTCCGGTTTTGCAGAACTCCTCGATTTAGATGGATTAGGATTTGGTGAGCGGAATCTTGAGCCAAGTGCTGAGTTCATAGGCTAGCCAATCTAATTCTGCCGCTGTGAGAGATTGCGGCTCGCCTAGTTCATATTGCTGAGAGCCGACTGCGATCGCCAGCCTGGGCGCATCACCAGATTTTGTGTAGGTCACGCTGCGAATCTCTTGTCTACGCCCCACTTGAGGCCGCCCCTTGGATAGCCCCAACCGCTTTTGAGCTAGTGAGATTTCTTGGGCATCGATCCGCAAGCGAACTTGGCCTAATAAGGCTGGCATAATGATTTCCAAAGCATTAGCATCTTTGTTCAGCATTACTTTGCTGTCAGGGGGTTTAGCCACCACTGCCACCGCTGCATTGCGAGTTTGGTCTTGTTCGAGGGCTTGTAAAGCAGCCTGAGCCGAAGTGAGCCGCCGCTCTAAGCTGGATTCGGTCATCCAACTGAGCCAATCGGCAAAGGCTGGACTCAAATCAGCCACTTGACCAAAATCAATTCGGGAACCACGCCGAGGCAAGCTAGAAGGGTGAGTGCCTGTGACCAAAGTGATCAAGGTTGCCCCCAAACTGTAAAGGTCAGATGCCGCGATCGCCCTGCCACTGAACTGTTCTGGCGGCATATAGCCATAGGTGCCGACCACTGTAAAGTTGGTATTCTCCTCCGGCGTTGCAGCCCTGACTGAGCCAAAATCTACTAAATAGACTTGAATCGGGCGATCGCCAGAGGTATCGGTGAGCAAAATATTTTTCGGCTTGATGTCTCGGTGGATTACGGGGGGTTGCTGACCGTGGAGGTAAACCAAAATTTCTAGCAGTGCTTTGGCAACTTGCTTTGCTTGGGCTTCAGTCAAGGTTTTGCCACCTTGAAGCAAGGTTTCCAAAGATTTCCCATTCACATAGGTTTGGATCAAAGCAAAGCCTTTACCATTGCGGAGGTTCAGCTCAAAGGAATTAAGGTATTGCGGAATCGCCGGATGGGACAGGTTCTTGAGCGTGTCGGCTTCGCGCTCAAATAACTTCAAATCGTCCCATTCAGTTTCATTATCAAAGGACAGCAGCTTGATCACCACAAAGCCCTGAGTTTGCAAGTCACGAGCGAGGAGGGTTCGTCGCCCTGAGTTCTTACCCAGTTGCTTTTGGATCTCGTAGCGATCGCCTAAAACTGGATTTGGCATTTTCTTCCGCCGTTATTGCCCTTAGAAATTCTTATAGCTTTGAATTCGTGCCCAAAGCAAGCTGATATTCTGAACCTACGGCAGCATTCTTTAACAACTTCCAGTTTTTACCATGTCAGCGACCTCAACCCCCTCCCTCCGCGAACAACAACATCCTTTAATCCGTCAACTCGCAGACGCGATCGAGTCTGTTTGGCAGCGCCATTTGGATTTATCTCCTTATCCTTTCCCGTCTGAGTTGGGGTATGTCGAAGGGCGACTAGAAGGGGAAAAGCTGGTGATTGAAAATCGCTGCTACCAAACTCCTCAATTCCGGAAGTTGCACTTAGAATTGGCACGGGTTGGGAGCAATCTTGATATTTTGCATTGCGTCATGTTTCCTCGCACCAATTACGCTCTGCCTATGTTCGGCACCGACTTGGTAGGGGGTCGAGGACAGATTAGCGCCGCGATCGCAGATTTATCCCCACTCAACGCCGACCGAACTCTTTCGGAGGCATATCGCACCGCCTTGTCAGCCCTACCCAATCCTGAGTTTTCCCAAGCTCGGGCTTTGCCAGACTGGGGAGATATTTTCTCGAATTTTTGTCTGTTTATTCGCCCTGGCAGCGCTGAAGAAGAACAACAATTTCTCAGCCGAGTCGAAGGTTTTTTAACAGTTCACTGCCAACAGGCGATCGCGGCTACTCCAGTAACTCCAGAGCAAGAAACCGAAATTCTTCAGGCTCAACGGTACTACTGCACCAAACAGCAACAAAACGACAAAACCCGCCGCGTCCTTGAAAAAGCTTTTGGCGTAGATTGGGCAGACTATTACATGACCACTGTCTTGTTTGACTGCGCCTAAGCAACTCTGGCAACCTCCGAGAGCGCTTGGCGAAACACAGCAATAAGCGTGGGTTGCGATCGCTAAAAGGAGATGCCATCGTGCTACAGGGCAATCAGCCTACCGCCTGGCAATTTGATGCCAGGGACGCCTATGTACCTATCACCTATGAGGGAGCCGTAGTTGGGCTTTGCAAGCCTGACTATGCGGCTCAAATTGCCGCAGCCATGAACCAAGACCGCAAGTTGCGCCAGGCCTTGTATTTGGCCTGCTATGACTTGGTTAGCCGCTCCGGGGGACACAACAGCCAGATTGACGGCTTGGTGCAGAAGTACTTAAATAAAACCGAGCCACCTAAGCAAGGAACAGCACTCATTGCGACCCTCCTCAAGCATCGCCAAGCTGAACTTGATTTGAACGATGATGAGTTCGCTCGCTTTTGTGACTCTTATCGGCTCTCCTACGGAGAACTGAAGAATATTTGGGTCGGCAAAGACATAGAACAACGCCAACTGGGACCTTTGGCAAGGATTCTCGGCCAATCAATTGATGAAGTAATTGAAGCTTGGAAAGGCCCAGATGAAGATGATTGATGACTTTGCTATCAATCTCTTACATTGTTGCAAAGCACATCATGCTTTGCAGGATGAAAAGCGTCTAGTTAACTTCTAGCTAACGAATTAATATATTTTGAAATCCTTAAAGTCACCTATCAAAGATGACTTTAAGGATTTATGGAGTCTGGTATAGCAAATATAAAACCCACCTATATGCAGCAATTAAAAAATATTAGCTGGGTTAGCTGATGAAGCTTGATCGATGATCAAGATAGTGGGGCTTCTAGAGCGCGATCGCCACTGCTATAACTTTCTATGACTTTTAGCGATGCGCTAAAGTGCGGTTAGTCCGGAAAGTAACGTTCGTGCCATCAGTCGTTTGCTCTAGCACCAACATCGGCGTAGGCTTCGCTTTCTGATCCCAATGAATTTGAGCAATGCGACCCTGAATGGTAGGTTGCCAGGTGTCGTTCTCCTCATGGGCAGGGCTGAGGTAGGTTTCTAAGCAGTCAATAATTTGGCTAATTGTGACCGAGGTGGGCTGAGTCGGCAGTTTCGTCAGCTTGATTTGAATCCGGAACAACACCCGCTTCGTGCCCTTTGGCAGGTCGCCCGGTTCGTATTCCACATCAAACACTTCATCTACAGCCCGACCTGCACTGGCAATTCCTACAGCACCCTGCTGGGCTTGGCTGGGTCGTAGAGCTAGGGAAATTTTTTCTTTAACTTTAATTTTAATTTGATTGACGATGGCAAAGTGGAAGACCTCTTCAGCCATCCGCATGCGCAGGTAGTCTAGGTTAAATTCTCTGGAGTGAATTAGGTCGGGGTTCTTTTCCATCTTGCCGATGGTTTCCAGAGCCATCTTCAGCTTCTTCTGCATCTCCTTATTCTTCAAGTCGGCAAATCGCACCTGCTTTTGCAACTTACTGGCTTGCAAGTGAGAATAAACTCCTAACCCAACCAATAGGAGAAACAACCCGCCAGTGGTCATCATCCACGGCTGCATAGCACTATCATCAGGCTGCACAGGCTGAGGGGGAGGCACAGCCACTTTGGTTTTAACGGTTTTGACAGGTTTCGCAGTCTTGACAGGAGCTTGAGCCAACCAAGGTTCTATGAGAAAAAGAGGGGTTGACATAGTAAATCCAGGCCCAACGGTGACTTCTATTTTCAGAGTGCCCCGAAGCGGGGCTGTTGCATCACAAGCCGCAGCGAAAATACAGGTATCTAAAAATACTAGCGGAGCCAACGGGCTCGGTAGCTGCGAGCATCAATGTGGCTGAGATAGGGGAAGCTAGCGTATCGGCCTAGCCCCCCTGGCCACCAGGAATCTAGGAACCAGTAGAGCTGATCGCCTGTAAGCCCGTCGCAATAAAAGTCGATCGCGTCCCCAACAATATGGCGGCTGTTAGACACACCACCGACTCTAGCATTGATTTCTGGGGGGCGGTACCAACTAGTGACCTGGAAAGGACGACCAATCCGCTCCCGGGCTTGTTGCGCTAGACGAGCAATGCGGACAATCGCATCGACTGTGGTTTGGTCAGGGGGCATGCGAGTGCCGCCGTGAGTGGCCTCAGCCCAGCTAAAAGTCCCATTGGGAATGATGGAGGCATAGAGCTGAATATTGCCAGGAGTCCAGCGGACAGGACGCTTGGGCAAGATCAACGGTTTCGGTTTGGGGGGGGCTTCTGGAGCATCTCGACGCGCTTGCTGCATCCGCCTCACATCTTCAAACAGCGATCGAATGGTTTGGTCACGAGTAGTTAACCCGCGCCAAAGCTGCACCAAACGAATTAATGCTTCTCGTTGCTCTTCAGTTTCTTGATACTCACCGGGAATCCGCTCAATGAATTCGAGCAGTTCGCGATCGAGCTGAGTCGCTGCATCGGTGAGAGCAGTTTTATTGGTAGTGCTAGCAGACAATGTGTTTGGGTTAATGCCTAATGCAGCCAGAGCCGTGGTGCGGGAATCAAGACCCCGCCACAGCCGAAAAGCTTCTGTTAGAGCATTTCGTTGCTCTCCTTTACCTTGGTAGTACTGTGGCAAACGCTGGGCAAAAGCAACTAGAGCAGGATCAAGGATTTTTAATCCTGGCTCTGGGGAGGTGTCTTTTTCTAGAGAGGCGATCGCGGCTTCCCGGGAATCAAGTTGTCGCCATAGTTGAGTCAGGCGAACTAAAGCTTCGCGCTGATGAGGGTAGCCTGAATAGTTACGGGAAATGCTTTGCATAAACTGAATCAGCGCTTTGTCTAGGTAAGACTCGTCTACGGATTCAGGGTCAGCATCAACGGGCGTTTTCAGGTTGAGAGAGGCGATCGCAGCCTCACGGGAATCGAGTTTGCGCCAAATCCGTAGGGCTTCTAGAAAAGCATCTCTTTGGTAAGGCAAGCTTCTGTAATAACTAGGTAGGCGATCGACTAAAGTCAGTAGTGCACTGTCTAGGTAAGCCAGGTTTTGTGGCAACCCTTCGGCTTTGAAGTCAATGGCTAAATCGTCCAGGTAAGCTTGCAGCAGAGCTTGAGGGTTTGAGGATTCTAGGCGGGCGGAGGCTTCATTATTGGCTGGCGGTGTATAACCTGCTGCTACAGCTTGAATAAATCTGTTACCGTATCGCCCTGCTTCCTTACTCCATAGGTCAGTGGCTTTCCAGCCTTGGGCTACCAAGCTATCGGTGATGCTGCGAATTGTGTTAGCGGCATATTGCACTTGAGCCGCAAAAGTATTGACTTGCCCGAGGGGAATCCGGTTGGCAGGTGCAATCCCTAGCCCAGTTTCGCCATCTTCCAGCGTTGGCTTACCTTGAACCTGATAAAGTGCTGCCAGGATGGGTTTATGAATTCCGGCTCGTTCTGCCTCTAATAAGTAAAGGTAGTTGCGCTGGTCTGGTGTCAGTTTTGCCATAAGCTACAGCACTTAATTGACCTAATCATTACAGTTACTAACCAAAATGCCTTTAACGCTACTGTCTCAGGCTTTAGTCGCTAATTCCCTTAAGAATGTTTGCCTAGTGGCCACCGACATGGACGGCACACTGACGCAGAATGGCAAATTTACGCCCACCTTACTACAAGCTTTGGAGCAGTTAGCTGCGGCGGAAATCCAAGTTTTGATTGTCACTGGGCGATCGGCAGGTTGGGTGGGTGGCTTGGTCAATTATTTGCCCATTTGGGGAGCGATCGCGGAAAACGGTGGTATGTTTTACGCTAGCCAAACTGAGACTCCAATCGCGTTGGTGACGATTCCTGATTTGGCCTTGCATCGCCAAAAGCTGGCCCAAACTTTTCAGCGCCTACAAGCCGATTTTCCGCAACTACAAGAATCTGCCGACAATCGTTTTCGCGTCACAGATTGGACATTTGATATTCAGAAGCTGAGCTTACCGGACATTCAAGCCATTAATGCCTACTGCCAAGATCAAGGCTGGGGTTTCACCTACAGCAATGTCCAAGGTCACATCAAGCCAATTGAGCAGGACAAAGCGACCGGGTTACACCAAGTTCTAGGTCAGTACTTTCCTGAGCACACGGCTCAGCAGGTCGTCACAGTGGGCGATAGTCCCAATGATGAAAGCTTGTTTGATGCTGACCAGTTTCCCCTATCCGTGGGGGTCGCTAATGTTAAACACTATGCGGATCAACTCGTGCATCAACCGACTTACATCACACCAGAACCAGAAGGTGGAGGATTTTGTCAGCTCGCTGATTGGCTATGTGGGCATTAAAAATTTTTAATTAGAGCTTTTAGGTTGAGAAGGCTCATCACTAGAGCTAGTACCCTCCTCGGAGGCAACAGGCATTACCAAGACTTTATCGACGCGGTTTCCATCCATATCCATCACTTCAAAGCGTAGCCCTTGCCAGTCAAAGTGGTCTGCGGCGGTGGGAATGTGGCCTAGATGCATGACTACAAAACCACCTAGCGTATGATAGTTACCTTTTTCTTCTCCAGGAATTTTATTAATTTCTAGAATGTCTTTGAACTCATCCACTGATAGCATTCCGTCTAGCAGCCAAGAGCCATCCTCACGCTGGACGGCGTAGGGTTCCTCTAAGTCCTCAACTGAAGGAATGTCACCGACGATCGCCTCTAGGATGTCATTGAGGGTCACGAGTCCTTGAATCACTCCATACTCATCCACGACAAACGCGATATGAGTACTGGATTTCTTGAACAACTCTAGAACTGAAAGGGCGCGAGTACTCTCTGGAATAAACAGCGGTTGGCGTAAGTTAGTAGCTAAATCGATTGGTTCTCCAACTAGACTCCGTACTAGCAAGTCATTGACATGCAAGACCCCCAAGACGCTATCGATACCACCCTGACACACCGGAAACCGGGAATGCACTCCTTCCGTGATTTTCTGACGGTTTTCTTCTGAGGAGTCTTCTAGGTCAAGCCAGACAATATCGGGGCGGGGTGTCATCAAGCCATTAGCGCGGCGATCGCCCAAGCGAAACACCCGCTCCACCATGTCTTGCTCAACTTCTTCAAAGGTGCCCGCTTCAGTTCCTTGTTGCAGTAAGACTTTGATTTCCTCTTCAGTCACCATTGGCTCATCGGAGGGTCGAATGCTGAGCAATCGCATCACCATATCTGTCGAGGCGCTCAGGAGATGGACCACTGGCGCGGCGAACATTGCCAACATCCGCATGGGGCCAGCCACGGAGGAAGCCACTCTTTCTGGGTTGTTTAGCGCCAGTTGCTTAGGCACCAATTCCCCAATAATCAGGGTTAAATAGGTGACGATGACAATTGCTATACCCGAAGCGATCGCCTCTCGGTATGGAGCTAAGGCGGGGATCAAGGCGAAGAGCGGCCCAATTCTTTTAGCCAGCGTGGATTCCCCCACAGCACCAGACAGAATGACAATCAGCGTGATCCCAATCTGGACGGTTGCTAAGAATTGGTTTGGAGCACTTGCTAGGTCGAGGGCTGTGCGAGCTTTGGCATTCCCCTCATTGGCCATCTGCTGGAGTCGCACTTTGCGCACCGAGACGATCGCCATCTCCGAGAGCACGAAGACTCCGTTGGCAAAGGTCAGCAAGATAAGGATGAGGAAATCAAAAAGAAAAGAGGACATTCCTGAGTTGCCTGTGATTGTGGCGAATCGCGCCTAATGTCTTAAGTATCTTAATATTCAGAATCAAAGGTTCTAAACATTCCAAGACTCTAAGGTGCAGTTTTTGCCCAAGCTTAACAAGTATCAGCCAACACGATTGAAGCAAATATTGTTGCGATCGCCTCACCTCTCAACCATACAAGCAGATGCCGCCTAGCTTAGCTGCTTTGGCTTAGTCTTCTACAACTACCGTCCATAATTAAAGCCTCCGACCCCCTTCTGATGGGGAGCGGAGGCAGTTGTTTCTAGCGTTGTGGCACGTTAACTAAGTATCTCAGGAAATCAGATTAGACCCTACATTCCAGAGATGGGTTGCTTAGGACTGGTAACGCTTCTTGGTTTCTTCGTCAGTAGTCAGAGAATCAATAGAGCGATCGGTGATCAACTTAGGATTTGTTGCAGGCGGAGGTGTGATCACAGGCGTGGTGTTTACATCAAGCAGGGGATCTACACCCAGTAGAGGATCTCTGTAGAGATCTCGGTTAACCGATGTGGATGAAGTTGAGCTAGTCGAGGGTTGGCTACCTAAGACGGGCTTAGCTTTATCTGCGATCGCGTCTTTAGCCTTGTCTGCGGTGCCTTTAACAGAATCCTTCACAGAGTCAGCCATGCCACGCACGTTCACGTCGTCAACTTTGCTCTTGACAGAGTCGCTGATCCCACGAACATTCGCTTCATCGACCTTGCTCTTGACAGAGTTGCTAACGCCACGCACGTCAGCTTCTTCGATCTTGTGCTGTACGGAGTCAGTCACGCCACGCACGTTGGCTTCATCGATTTTGCTCTTGACAGAGTTACTGACGCCACGCACGTCGGCTTCTTCGATCTTGTGCTGTACGGAGTCAGTCACGCCACGCACGTTGGCTTCATCAATTTTCTGTTTGACGGAAGCACTCACACCCTGAACGTCAGCTTCCTCAATTTTGTGCTGAACAGAGTCAGTGACACCGCGAACATTCGCTTCGCTGATTTTCTGCTTCACAGAGTCCGTGATGCCATGAACATCAGCTTCCTCAATTTTCTGTTTGGCAGAATTAACAGCACCCTTTAGGTCAGTCTCGTTGACTTTTTCTTTGACGGTTTCAACTACACCTTCTACTTGGTGAGTTACACCATCAACGGCGTCCTTCATGGTGTGGACTGCACTATCGAGCTTTTGGTCAATGCCTTCTGCGGCCTGGTTACCAATTGCTGCACCTGCGATCGCGCCACCTACAGCACCGACGGCTGCACCTAGGCGTCCACCGACCATTTTACCAATTGTGGCTCCAGCAATACCACCACTAGCCGCGCCAATAGCTTCGGCAACGATGTGATTAGTCGCTTGACCTTTATCAGAAGCAGACTCTTGGGGCTGAATCTCAGCGGTCGTCTCTACGATTTCCACGTCGATCGGCGCTAGATTGTCGTCATTACTCATGAATGGTGAGTTGTTGATACTAGTCATAAAAAACTCCCTGGCGATTCTATAAACTTTCCTTATTTCCTCTAAGCTTATCGATTAAAAAAGGAGCTGACCTCTCCAGGAGGGGGAGATCCAGCAGCTCGGATGTCCCCTGATAGAGGTATTCCGCCCTCGAAAAGCAACGGCTTTTGCTCAGGCTTCTACAATATAAAGATAGGTAAACACTCTTGGCTGCTCGCTGCTCCGGTTCCAGAATCTATGGCTTTCTCCTCAATTATTCGTGCCCTTGGGCGATCGCCCCTCACTAACGAGCTATTAGCCAAGCTGAAACAGCAACAACTTCTAAAGCTCAACGGTGTGTCTCGCATCCCCAAGGGCTTAGTAGCGTCGGCTCTGGCTCAAGCTGGCCCCCGCAACTTGTTAGTAGTGACTGCCACCCTAGAAGAAGCAGGCCGCTGGACTGCCCAACTAGAAGCAATGGGCTGGCAAACGGTTCATTTCTATCCCACCTCCGAAGGATCTCCCTACGAACCCTTTGACCTGGAGTCAGAAATGGCTTGGGGCCAGTTGCAAGTCTTAGCGGATTTGGTAGGTAGCCAAGCAGCTACCAGCAATGGGAACGGTCAAGGTGCGGAGACGAGCCGAACCGCGATCATCGCCACAGAGAGAGCTTTACAGCCCCACTTACCCCCTATCGATGCCTTCCGTCCCTATTGCCTGAGATTGCAACGAGGAGCCGAAGTTGATCTCAATGCTTTTAGCAGTGAACTGACCCGTTTAGGCTACGAGCGCGTTTCCCTGGTAGAAACAGAAGGCCAATGGAGCCGCCGAGGAGACATTGTTGATGTGTTTCCCGTCGCTGCTGAACTCCCAATCCGTCTGGAATGGTTTGGCGATGAGCTGGACAAAATGCGAGAGTTTGATCCTGCCACTCAGCGATCGCTCGACTCGATCAATCATCTTGTCCTTACGCCCACCAGTTTTAGCCCGATTGTCAGAGCCGCTTTTACAGACGAGAAGGCCACAGCGCTAAAAACCTATCTCAACCCCGCTGAACAAGAGAAATTTGAGCAAGACCAACCTTTAGCAGGTCTACGCCGATTTCTGGGATTAGCCTTTGATCAGCCAGCTTCTTTGCTTGACTACTTACCCGAAAATACTTTGATCGCCCTAGATGAACCGGAGCAGTGTCAAGCTCATGGCGATCGCTGGTTTGAGCATGTGGAGGAGCAGTGGAGGGATGAAGGAGGTAAGGGAAAGGATGAAGGGGAGAGTTCTCTTCTGCCTAAGATCCATCGCTCCTTTCAAGACTCACTCGCCGAAGTCGAATGTTTCGATCGCCTCTATCTCTCAGAACTGGTAGAAGAAGTTGTAGGTGCTGCTCCGTCTCTCAACCTCGCTAGTCGTCCAGTTAATGCCACTCCGCATCAGTTTGGTAAGTTGGCGGAGACGATTCGAGGAGAGCGCGATCGCGGTTTCTCGGTGTGGTTGGTGTCGGCGCAGCCTTCGCGATCGGTGTCGCTGTTGCAGGAGCACGATTGTCCGGCGCAGTTTGTGCCAAATTCAAGAGATTATCCCGCGATCGAGAAGCTTCAGATTCAGCGGGTGCCTGTAGCAGTCAAGTATTCGGGCCTAGCGGAGATCGAAGGGTTTGTTTTACCGACCTTTCGCTTGGTGGTGGTCACAGACCGAGAGTTTTTTGGTCAACACACCCTGACAACCCCCAGCTATGTGCGGAAGCGACGACGAGCTGCATCTAAGCAAGTTGACCCAAATAAGCTGCAACCAGGAGATTTTGTCGTCCACAAAAGTCATGGGGTTGGCAAGTTTCTCAAATTAGAGAGCTTGACGATCAACCACGAAACCCGTGAGTACCTGGTGTTGCAGTATGCCGATGGTTTGTTGCGGGTGGCCGCAGACCAAGTCGGGTCCTTGTCTCGGTTCCGAGGGGCTGGGGATGCGGTGCCAGAGCTGAACAAGATGTCCAGCAAGGCTTGGGAGAAAACCAAGAGCAAAGTTCGCAAGTCAATCAAGAAGTTGGCGGTGGATCTGCTACAACTGTACGCTCAGCGATCGCAACAGCAAGGCTATACCTACCCCACAGACATGCCTTGGCAGCAGGAAATGGAAGACTCTTTCCCCTACCAACCCACCCCAGACCAACTGAAGGCGACGCAGGATGTCAAACGGGATATGGAAAATTCCCGTCCAATGGATCGCTTGGTTTGTGGAGATGTCGGCTTCGGCAAAACCGAAGTGGCAATCCGGGCCATCTTCAAGGCAGTCACAGCAGGTAAACAAGTCGCGCTACTGGCTCCCACCACGATTCTGACGCAGCAGCACTACCACACGCTGAAGGAACGCTTTGCCCCCTACCCCATCCAAGTGGGTCTACTGAATCGCTTCCGCACTGCTGAGGAACGCCGCCAAATTCAGCAACGCTTAACCACCGGAGAGCTAGATATCGTGGTGGGCACCCATCAACTTTTGGGTAAAGGCGTTGCTTTCCGAGATTTGGGCTTGTTGGTAGTGGATGAAGAACAGCGGTTTGGGGTGAACCAAAAGGAGAAAATCAAGAGCCTCAGAACCCAAGTGGATGTGCTGACACTCAGCGCTACTCCGATTCCCCGGACGCTCTATATGGCGCTGTCTGGAGTGCGAGAAATGAGCCTGATTACCACACCACCGCCTTCTCGTCGTCCGATCAAAACTCACTTGTCTCCTTTTGACTCCGAAACGGTGCGATCGGCGATTCGACAAGAACTCGATCGCGGCGGTCAGATCTTTTATGTGGTGCCCAGGGTGGAGGGGATTGAGGAAACTTCAGCCAAAATCCGGGAGATGGTGCCAGGAGCGAGGCTTGCGATCGCCCACGGCCAAATGCCAGAGGCAGAACTGGAATCCACCATGCTCACCTTCAGCAATGGCGATGCCGATATTCTCCTCTGCACCACGATTATTGAATCGGGTTTGGATATTCCGCGCGTGAACACAATCCTGATTGAGGACGCTCAGCGCTTCGGCTTGTCGCAGCTGTATCAGTTGCGGGGTCGCGTCGGTCGAGCGGGGATTCAAGCCCATGCCTGGTTGCTCTATCCCAAGCAAAGTCAGCTTTCTGATACTGCACGCCAGCGTTTACGAGCGATTCAGGAGTTTACCCAGCTCGGTTCTGGCTATCAACTCGCCATGCGGGATATGGAAATTCGGGGTGTGGGCAACCTGTTGGGGGCAGAACAATCGGGACAAATGGATGCGATCGGGTTCGACCTCTATATGGAGATGCTGGAGGAATCGATTCGGGAGATTCGCGGCCAGGAAATTCCCAAGGTGGACGATACGCAGATCGATCTCAGTGTGACTGCCTTTATTCCGGCTGATTATATTCCCGATCTCGATCAGAAGATGAGTGCCTATCGCGCGATCGCTTCAGCCAGTACCAAGGCGGAGTTGACGCAAACAGCAGCAGAATGGAGCGATCGCTATGGCACGATCCCACCCGCAGCTCTGCAATTAATTCGGATTGTAGAGCTGAAGCAGACTGCTAAGAAGCTAGGTTTCTCTCGCATCAAGCCTGAGGGCAATCAACATGTGGTGCTAGAAACGCCGATGGAGGAGCCTGCCTGGAATTTGCTGAAGGCAAACTTGCCAGATCATCTGCAATCTCGGTTTGTCTATACGCCGGGTAAAGTGACGGTGCGAGGTTTGGGAGTGTTGGGTGTGGAGCAGCAGTTGGCGAATTTGATTGATTGGTTGGGGCGGATGCAGGGGGCTTTACCGGAGCCTGCTTTAGTTTAGTTTTTGGGCTTGGTTGAACCAAGAGATTGAGGGCAAGCGCCCCCCGACCCCCCGCTGAGGGACGGTTGCGTCCCTCAGGCTCCCTCCAAACGAAGTTGAGTGTGGGTGTTTCGGGTCTTTGGTCGTTAATCCTGATTTCTGCTTTCTAACTTCTGGGTTTTGGCTCCCCTCCTTTCAGCCTTTCTTCTTTTGTGTACCCCTCACTCCTCACTCCTCGCTCCTCACTTATCTTTCTCACACCGAGGGTCGTAATAGAGCTGTATGAAGTCAGAAAATTGCTTGTAGCCCATGCGGGTGAAGCTGGTGGCGATCCCGTCTCCTAGGCAGTATTCGTAGTCGTAGATGGTGGTGTTGCCTGTGAATTGGGTTGATAGCTCTTTCCAGGCGGGAGGTTGGTAGCCGAAAACGAATTGAAAAAATTTGGCAGCTTCTGCTTGGTCGTAGGCGAAGTCGTCGGCGTTGGGGTTGGCGGCTACGTTCAGGTTGATGTATTTAGCGCGGTTGTTGACGAAGGTGATTGACCACTCGGTTTGAGGAAATTTGGGAAATAGTTGGCGCAATTGGGTTGCGGAGTAGGTATAAGTCACGCCGTCTGGGGTGGTGAGGCGAGTCTGATAAGGACCAAAGGTGCGCTCGATAGTTTGAGGAGTTTGGTTGAGCACGGGTTGCCCTGCTCTAGCTGGCTCTGCCAGTAGACCTGTAAGAACTAATCCAGCTAAGGCAAGACTACAAAACCGAACGTTCATAATTTAAGGTCAGATTGCTGTTCATAGACTTCAACTGAATGGCTAGTTTTTCAGGGCAATAAAACGAAAGTTTTTCCTATTAAAAAATATGCGTCTGAATTGAAGAGGTTGCTGAGTGCAAAATCTGGTAGTTTTTGCTACAAATTTGTAGATTTCATCAGAGATTTATCAAAAATCACCCGTTTATATTTGCCACTTTACGGAACAATTCGCTAGCATTTGTATCGTTATGTATGGGAATGTTAAGGGCATCTGCTACTAGCAATCGCGCAAAGCATTGCTGAGAGCATCGCCGCCATTCCTAACTCTCTCTTACTTGGAACGCATGTTATGGCGTCAACAAATCAAGTTAGTTTCGACCTGTTCCATGCAGCAGTGGCTCCCGCCAAAAGCCCATCTACGTTTAAGGCTCAGTTTGATGCTCTCAAGCCTTTACGGCAGTGGCTAGATGGCATCGAAATCAAGACTCCTGAGTTAGCTCATTTTCTCGCTAAGACAATTCCTGCTCAATGCCCTTTTGAAAGAGACATTACTCTCTTTGGCCGCAAGGTGGCTCACATCCCGCCACTGTGCAAACTCAATCCTCTATACGAGGAATTGGTGGGCCTCCGATTTCGTGCCCTCTGCTACTTAGTAGACGAGTGTGGTGAGGACATTCAAGCCTATTCTTAGACCCTATTGCTAAATAGGGTTTTGACCAGCTTAATTCTAGGAGTTTTAATTAGTTTTCAACGCATCTGCTTGATGCTGCGCTGTGATTACAGCTTGCGGCGGTACCTGAGTCCCATCCCGCAGCGTCACTCCCACTACAATGGCTCCCGTGCCAATCGTGACGTTGTTACCGACTTGAGAGCGAAACAAGATTGCGTCGTCTGCGATCGCCAGGTTATCGCCAACTTCTAGAGGGCCGTGGAAGACAACGTTGTCGTCTGTATTTAAGTTTCTGCCAATTCGGATACTGGTGCCTTTGAGGGCGTGAAAGGTAACTCGGTCCTCGATCGCGGCATTCTCGCCAATGATGATTGGTGAACCTTCGTCGGCTCGAATCGAGGTACGCTGGCCCACCACACTATTACGACCCAAACGCACGTCACCTACTATCCGCACAAATTGGTCGATTTGGACGTTCTGGCCTAAGGTGGGTCGCACGGGTTTTGGGTTCCAGGAGGTTCGGGGGGCGGGGCTAATACCAGTGACGGCATCGAATCCCTGCGATCGATAGAGTTCACTATAATGCTCCGCAAACTCTTCGTTTACTTCCAAAACTTCTCTTTGAAACTCGGCGTTGTCTGCTGTTTTTAGCGGCAAAGCATCTGCTTGAGCTTGCGTGGTAACGACTGCGCCAATAGGCACCAGACGGTTTTTGCCAATCCGCACGTTAGTTAGCTTAGCCCCATGCAGCACAAAAGCTCCATCTTCTAGGATGGTGTTCTGCAGTCGTGCATTAAAACCGATGAAGGTGAAGTTGCCAATTTTGGAATTTTCAATGCTCGCTTGGTGAGCAATGCTGACTTGGTTTCCAGCGCTACTCGATCTGCGGCCACAGGCACTAGTGGGAGCAGGAGTGCGGCGACGGGCGATGAAGAGGATATTGTCTTGAAGATTCGTTTCATTGCCAATGCAGATGTGCGTGTCAGGATCGGCCCTTAAAACGGTGTTGCCAGCCACAAACACCCGCTTGCCCACAGCAACATTGCCAAATAGCTCCACTAAGGGGCTGATAAAGCTGGAATTGACCACCACTGAGGTGGGACGAAACAAGCTAGTTAAGGAACTTGGCGTTGCAGCCAAGGTAACAGCCGCAACCAACACAATGCCCAAAATAGAGCCAACGCTTAGAAAACTCTGTGGTAGCTTTTTTAAGCGTTGATTGATAGAAACAAATTTCACAGCGCAACCAATAAACGAGATACTAGCTATTTCTAGCTGACAGCTTAACTCTCAGGTTGGTTTCCTGCTGATTTAGTTTGCCGCAGCTAGTAATTGCGACTCAATCTTGGCAGCATCGATCGCACGACCAATAAATACCAGGCGCGTCTCTGGAGTCTCATCGGCTTGCCAGGGGCGATCGTAAAAGCGCTCAAAGCGTTTACCCACACCTTGCAGCACCAACCGCATTGGCTTGTTGGGTACTGCCACAAATCCCTTAATTCGATAAATTTCTTGCTCTTGCACCAGAGCTTCTAGTTGGCGTTGTAGTTGGTCTGGGTCAAAGCTTTGGTGTAGAACAACGTGAGTTGAGCTGATATCGTCATCATGGTCATGCTCTTCCTCGGTGTCGTGGTGACTGGGGCGCTCCTCCAGGTTGTCTTCCACCGCTGCTTGGAAGCCTAGTAACACATCTGGACTGAGTTGCCCGCGATCGCTCGCCACAATCTTCACCGCTCTGGGCAATTCTTGCTGAATCAGTTCTAGGGCTTGAGTTTGGGCCTCAGCATCGACTAAATCCGTTTTGTTCAGCACCACCAGATCAGCACAGGCGAGTTGATCTTCAAACAACTCTTGCAACGGTGTTTCATGATCCAGATTGGGGTCAGCTTGCCGCTGTGCTTCTAGGGCTTGCAAGTCACTCGCCAGCGTTCCCTGAGTCACTGCTTCACAATCCACCACCGTCACCACACCATCCACCGTCGCAGCATTGCGGATTTCGGGCCAGCGAAACGCTTGAATCAGTGGCTTAGGCAGCGCTAAACCAGAGGTTTCAATCAAAATACAATCCAGCTCATCTCGCCGTTTGATTAGCTCCAGCATCGTCGGCAAAAACTCTTCCTGCACCGTGCAGCAGAGACAGCCATTCGTCAGCTCCACAATATTAAGGGCGTTGACCGCACTCACTGGCTGTTCCTCACCCGACTCATCTGGACACACTTGGCAAGAGCGTAGCAAATCGCCATCAATGCCCAACTCGCCAAACTCATTTACCAACACCGCAATTCGCCGACCTTGGTTGTTTTGCAACACATGGCGAATCAGGGTCGTTTTACCACTGCCAAGGAAGCCAGTAATGACAGTAACAGGAATTTTTGCAGCCATGCCTAAACTCAAAAAGGGCTTGAAAACGGTTCAAAGAGACTCGAAAAAGGGAGGCTCGAAAAGGGCGATCGCTGATCCAAATACCGCTTGCTCAGGTTATCACTGCAGGCAGGATGCCTTCAAGCTAATAATCCTGCAAGCTCAGTGACTGCTTTACAACCACCAAGCCTCCAGGATTACAAGTTCGCTCACCAGGGAGACTAAATTTTAGATAGAGGATCGTTCCCTAAACTTAGCTAACTTTCTAGCTTAGCCAGCTTATTCAGCAGTAGCCATTTCGGTGCTGCCACGACCGCGACGACGAGTCAGCGTGTTGAACAGCATCACACCGATCGCCTTGATCAGATTACCTTCTAGCTCATTGAACAACTTCATGTTCATGCCGAAAGCTGCATTGGCTTCCTCAACAATTCGATCCGCAGTCGCCTCATCCACAGGCAACTCATTCATCGCTTGACGGTAGGTGTTTTTGAACGCCTTCTCGTCCGCAATATCTTCGAATTCGTAGAACGCAGTACCATTGCTCTCAAGATTCATGGCACGTTGAGCAATGCCCTTGAGGATCTGACCACCCGAGAGGTCGCCAAGGTAACGGGTGTAAGAATGCGCCGCTAGCAACTCAGGCTCAGTAGCCGCAATCTCATGAATTCGCTGCACATAGGCTTGAGCCGCAGCCGAAGGAGCCACTTCCTCGCGCCAGTTAGGACCGTAGTAGTAGTAAAGATCCGTCTCCAGACTGACCTTACGGTTCAGTTGAGGAAAGTAAAATTTCGAAACAATAGGGTGGTGCTGGAGCCGATCCATCTCTTCTTCGATCGCAGAATAAACGAAGTAGAGGTTAGCGACTAGCTTCCGGTAAGAGTTTTTCTCAACCACTCCCTTCAAAAAGCACTTCACAAAGCCGACATTCTCGGCCATAGTATGGGCTTTTTTAGTACCCTCACGGAGTTTTGTTGCTAAATTACCGTTGCCCTCTAAATTGGTAGCGACAGTACTGGTCATACTAAATGTCCTGCTAAACTTCCCAACACTAAAGTTGCTTGCTGGAATGGCAATCCTTACGAAAAACTAAAAAGCCACCTAAATCGTTACAGTAAAACGATTTGATGAGAATTTGTGTTAAATATTCTGAAGCTCTATTGAGCCAGAACCAACAAAAGCCACAGCAAGCCAACATTCACCCGAATTCAACCCATTACATCACAGGTTTTACTTACATTTATTAATAAATGTAAGCAGCCTGAACCATTGCTACATATCCTTTCAGGCAGAACGGCAGGGAAGTAGAAGGGATGAAATAGGAAGGATGAAGGATGAAAAGGGAAGAGATAGAAGCCAAAAATTAGCAGCCAGAATCCATAGACCCGAAACACTTATATTCAAGTTCGTTTTGAGGGGGTCTGGGGGACGCAACCATCCCTCAGCGGGGGTCTGGGGGCAGGTGCCCCCAAGCTTCTTGGTTCTGTTCTAACCAAACAACAAAGCCACAGGAAAATGCCGTAAAGCCTCCCCAACCAGTATCCTTCCCTCAGCTTGCAGCGATTGTGCCGTAATCGCATTGTGCCAAGAAGTAGGAGCACCTTGAGGCAGCTCAATGGCCGTATCCTCCCATACTTGTTGAGTTAGAGGATACTCCCCAGGTTGAATCACATTCGTGAGGAACCGAGGCGCGATCGCGATCGCCGTTTCATTTCCCTGCCTTCTCGCAAAAGCAATGATATGGTCTTGCAACTTACCAGTCACTTGAAGTGGCAAATAGTCGCCATCCTGAAATAGGTTACTATGTTTAGCTCTAGCTTGCAGCCCTTGGAAAGTCAAAAACAGCTTAATTCTGCCATCTTCCTTCGTCTCTAGCAGTTCAGTAATCAGCTCTGGAATATTGTTCGCGATCTTCTGTTTCAGGTCATCTAAACAAGCCTGACGCTGCTCAAAATCTACAGGCCGACGGTTATCAGGGTCCACCAAACTCAATTCCCAAAACTCAGTGCCTTGGTATATGTCAGGGATACCAGGAGAAGCCAACTTCAGTAGCGTTTGTGATAGAGAGTTAAACATGCCATAGTAGGCCACTCGCTCTTGGAAAGGACGCAACTCCTTCAGGAACGGGTTATCTCCACCAGGTTGCAAGACTGATTCCACAAACTGAGCAAAGGCATTCTCGTAGGCTGCATCCGGTCTGAGCCAAGCCGTATGTACCTTCGCCTCCCGTACGCCCTTAATCACATAATCCTTAACTCGCCCGACGAACTGCTCAAATTCACCATCCTGAAAAGGAAACGCCCCAACCACAGTTTGGTAAAAGAAGTATTCATCATTCTCATCAGGCATGATTTCACGCTGCCGACGCACCTTCTGAGAGCGATTAATTTGGCTCCAAGTGCTGACTTGCTGCTCCCACTCATCTGGGATTTCGGAAAGAACATTGAGCCGAGCCCGGACATCTTCCCCACGCTTAGTGTCATGAGTCGCAGTGGCGCTCATAGCGTAAGGCCAATCGGTCTGCCGTTTGTGATTGAACTCATGGAAAGCGTCAAGAGATAACCCAAAGTGGCTAGGGTCACCGCCGACTTCATTGAGGGATAGCAAGCGGTTGTAAACATAGAGGGTAGTGTCCTCGACCCCCTTAGCCATCAGAGGTCCGGTGTACTGCTGCAATCGCATGACGAAGTAGAGCCAGTATTCTCTCTCGGCTTGAGTGAGAGAGTCGTCATATTCTAGAAGCAGCAGTTTCTCAATGAAGTTCAGCTCATTCTGGAGCAGGGGGACCCGTTCTTTAGCGCGATCAATTACCTCTGTGATGTAGCCGCGATCGCGCTCAGGTAAGCCTTCCTGCGTGATGTAGGTGCGGTAAATCGGGAAGATGGTCAACACTTCCGCCAGCGCCCGCTTCAAACCATTGATCGTAAAATCGTTGCCGTAGCGATACTTACTAGATATGTTTTTGAGCAAATAAGTTAGGTTCTCAATATCCCCAGCTAAATTCTTCTCCAGAATTAGCCGTTTATTTTGATTTACCAACTCACCATAGCTCACTCTAGTACGAGTTAGTTTCGTATAGATCTCATCAAATCGCTGCTCATTATCAACGCGACAGAAAATGCCATTAACATAGTTCAAGTAGTCATAACCAGAAGTACCCTCAATCGGCCAATTGCTGGGTAAATCTTCTCCTGCTTCCAGGATTTTTTCCACAGTGATATAAGTATCACCTGTTTTTTCGCGCAGACGCTCTAAATACTGGATTGGGTTATAGAGACCATCAATATGGTCAATTCTTAATCCAGTAAATTTACCCGATTCTACTAACTTAAAAATAAGGTTATGAGTATTGTTAAAAACCTTCAGTTCTTCGACTTTAACGGAAATTAATTCATTGACGGTAAAGAAGCGACGGTAATTAATTTCTTCCGCCCCTACTTTCCAGAAAGAAAGCCGAAAGAACTGGTCAGACAGCAAACTATCTAGTAGGTTAAAGCTCTCTGAATTGCCTGCTTCTCCATTAAAGGTCTGAATATTTTGTTCAATAAAAGCTTTGACTTCTTCATTACTGGTGTATAACTCCCAAAGTAATCCTTTGACAAAAGCAATTTGGTCTTGTCGCTGCTTTCCAGTCACTTCTGAAGGAACGCTCTTGACTAAGTAAAGAATGCCAAGCAATTTAACGAAATCAGGATTATGCCTACCTAAAGTTCTAGCTAACTGCCCTAAATTTTGAGTCAGGAATTGTGCATAAGACTCTAATTTAAGTGGTAGTTTCAGGCTGTAATAATTAACACTCAGTCCTGTTTCATCATAGTCAAGCTGAATCTGTCCATTTTCTAAACAGCGCCCATAAAAATCGCCTAGCAAAGGTGCAAGAATCCGATCTTCACTATTAGCAAAGGGAGCATTCCAAGCGATATCAAAATACTCGACATAGTCAGAACTAGGACCATTTTCCAGCACGTCCATCAGGTACTGGTTTTCGCTGTCATAGGCCATGTGGTTGGGCACAATGTCTTGCAACCAACCCATCTGATGAGATTGCAATTCCTGCACCAGAGATTCAAAAGCATCAGGGGGTCCTAACTCTGGATTCAGTTGGCTGGGATCAACCACATCATAGCCGTGAGTACTACCAGCCCTCGCCTTGAAAATAGGAGAAGCATACAGGTCAGAAATACCCAAGTGAGCGAGGTAGGAAGCAATCTTTTGAGCATCCTCAAAACCGAAGGCGGAGTTGAACTGGATGCGATATGTAGCACGAGGAATCCTCATAGGAAAGTTTTGGCTCCTGAGTCAGGGGGAATGAGGGAGAAGTGAAGGAGGAGGGATGAAGGATAACAATGCAAAAGCAGGAGAGGCAGTTACATCAAGCGATCGCTTGGTAAACCACACAATTCCACGGTTGCAATGTCACGGATTGCTGAGATGCTAAAGCGTCGGAGGCAGAGGCAGCAGAGCCTTGCCATTTTGAATCGGCTGAGTCGAGGATCTTGCGCCACTCAGCAGTTGGGATCTCTGGTTGGCAAGTAATAGGCTGGTCGCTGAAGTTCATTAAGATCGCAATTTGCTCAGTTTCGCTCCAGCGTCGTAGCACGACCAAGGTTTCAGTACTGGTAGCACTGAGGCGATCGCGGCTGAGCTGAGTCAGGGCAGGAACGGTTTTCCGCAGTTGGATCAAATGTTTGTACCAATCCAACATGGTTTTGTTTTTGCCTTCGTGGCGCTTTTCCCAGTTCAGCTTGCACTTGTTAAAAGTTTCCGGAGCTTCTGGGTCGTCGGGTTCGCCTTCGCAGTGGAAAGCGGCAAATTCCTGCTTACGGCCTTCCCGTACCGCTTTGATCAAATCAGGATCGGAGTGGCTGACGAAGTAAACAAAAGGCGCTGGTTCGTCATATTCCTCGCCCATAAACAGCAACGGAATGTAAGGAGATAGTAGAACCGCAGCTGCCGTCAGTTTAGCCGCTTCGTAGGGGATCATATGGGAGAGCCGCTCACCCAACATGCGGTTGCCAATCTGGTCGTGGTTTTGGCTGCAAATTACGAACTGGGAGCAGGGGCGATCGGTGACGACATTGCCATGAAAGCGGTGGCGATGGGGTGAGTACTTCCAGTCGTAGACAAAGGTATCACTATAAGCTTTGGCTAGTTGTTCACATTCACCGTAGTCTTGGTAGTAGCCTTGGCGATCGCTGCTCACTAGGGCATGGAGAGCATGGTGAAAGTCATCACTCCACTGAGCATCCAATCCATATCCTCCCTGCTCCACCGAACGAATCACACGGGGATCGTTAAGGTCACTTTCAGCAATCAGATATAGCTCGCGACCCACTTGCCTGGATAGAGTTGCTACATTCTCGCCTAGTTCTTGGAGAAAATGCTTGGCACCAAGGTCGTAGATGGCATGGACAGCATCCAGGCGCAAGGCATCAATGTGATAATCTCGCAGCCAATACAAGGTGTTTTCAATGAAATAATTGCGAACTCCAGGGCTATAGGCGTCATCGAAATTAATGGCGCTGCCCCAGGGGGTCCGGTAGGTGTTCGTAAAGTAAGGACCAAAGTGGCTGAGATAGTTCCCTTCTGGGCCAAAGTGGTTGTAAACCACGTCCAGCACGACAGCTATTCCTTGCTGATGGCAAGCATCGACTAATTTTTTTAAGCCTTCTGGTCCACCGTAAGAGTCTTGGACGGCAAAAGGATAAACTCCGTCATAACCCCAGTTGCGATCGCCTGGGAACTGCGCCACTGGCATGATTTCGATCGCGTTGATCCCCAGATCTTTTAAGTCAGGCAATCGGGAGATGGCAGCTTCAAACGTACCTTCCTGGGTAAAGGTGCCGACATGCAATTCGTAGAGGATCATTGCCTCTAGAGGAACACCGCTCCAGTTGCGATCGCTCCAATTAAACTGGGGCTCAACAACTTGCGAAGGACCATGTACACCTTGTGGCTGTAGATTTGAAGCAGGATCAGGGCGAGTTTCGCCGTCATTTAATTGGTACTGGTAAAGAGTGCCTGGCTGCACGTCAGAGACTACTACCCGCCAATACCCACTCTCCTGTTGCTCCATCGCAATTTGCTGTTGATTAGGAGCCAGTAGTTGCAAGGAGACGGTAGCGGCAGTAGGTGCCCACAAGATAAATTCACATTGACCATTCCCTAGATATTGCGCCCCAAGTCTCACGCTCAATGTCCTCCCTGAAAACGTTAAAAACTAGCGCACAGCTCTAAGCAGCGGTGCGATCGCAGATGAATAAAAACATGAATAAAGCTGGCTCAACTAGGAATTGTGCTGGGAGGGAAACTATTGAGGCTAGTGCCGAAAGAGAGATCTTCTAGTTGTGATGGTTGCCACTTTGGAAGCGAGAACCAAAAGCTTGGAGGCACCTGCAAAAACCCCTACTGAAGCACGTTTGCATCCCCTAGACTCCTGCAAAAGGTTTTTAGGAGACAATTGAAGCCAGCGATCGCACCACATTTGCTCATATCCGCTCATATTCACATGGAAAATTTGATCTCTCGTATGCAGGCAGTCCAGTCTCCCATCATTCCAATTGTGGGGGAACTGATTCGTCAATATCCTGGCACGATTTCCTTGGGGCAAGGAGTGGTTTACTATGGGCCTCCACCGGAAGCGATCGCGCAGATACCTCAGTTTCTAGCTGACCCAACGAATCATTTATATAAAGCAAATGAGGGAATCCCACCGTTACTAGAGGCGATCGCGGCTAAGCTTCATCGCTTCAATCGCATTGAGATCAACGAGCAAAACGCTGTAGTGGTGACAGCGGGTAGCAATATGGCATTTATGCACGCCCTTCTGGCCATTACTTCCGTAGGCGATGAAGTCATTCTGCAAATGCCCTACTACTTCAACCACGACATGGCGATTACGATCGCTGGGTGCCGCCCTGTCTTTGTGCCCACCGATGAGAATTACCAGTTGCGTCCAGAAGCGATTGCTCAAGCGATTACAGAACGCACTCGTGCAGTCGTCACCATTTCTCCTAACAATCCCACAGGTGTCGTGTACCCCAAAGCGGCTTTACAAGCAGTGAATCAGCTCTGTCGCGATCGCGGTATTTATCACATCAGCGACGAAGCTTACGAATACTTCACCTACAACGGTGTGCCGCACATCTCTCCAGGTTCCTTTGCAGGCAGCGATCCCCACACCATTTCTCTCTTCAGCCTCTCTAAGGCTTATGGCTTTGCCAGTTGGCGCATCGGCTACATGGTGATCCCAGCATCACTTTCCGTAGCTGTAAAAAAGGTGCAGGACACCATCCTGATTTGTCCCCCCGTCATCTCCCAGTACGCTGCTGTCGGAGCCTTACAGACAGGAATTGCCTACTGCCGAGAGCATTTGCACGCGATCGCCGAAGTCCGCCACCTAGTTCTCAGCGAACTCCAGCATTTGGATCACCTGTGTACCGTTGCACCGACAGAAGGAGCCTTCTACTGCTTCCTCAAAGTTCATACAGACCTACCAGCAATGCAATTAATCGAACGCCTCATTCGCGAACATCGAGTAGCCGTCCTACCAGGAGACACCTTCGGCATGACAGAAGGATGTTACCTCCGCATAGGTTATGGAGCCTTGCAAAAAGAGACAGCCACCGCAGGGATCGAGCGGCTAGTAAAAGGTTTGCAAAGCATTTTGTCCTAAGCTGCCTCTATAGCTACCTCTATAAATGTCTCAACACCTAGAGCAAAACTGAGCAACCCAAGGTTACCGCTGGAGGAGGTCTGGAGGACGCAAATCCTTCAGCGGGGGTTTGGGGGTGAGTGCCCCCAAGAGTCTTCCACAAAACAGTTAAACCCAACCAGAAAAATGCCAATCGTCCACAAACTAATCGAAATAAAAACCAGCCAAGGCATCAATATCCACAACATTACCCCACAAATAGAAACAGTACTTGCTACAAGTTCCATTCAAAACGGGCAGGTACTCGTGTTCTCCCGCCACACCACCACCGCTTTAGCCATCAACGAACACGAAGAACGACTCCTGCAAGACATCAAAAAATATCTTGAAAAACTAGCACCCGAAAGCGATCGCTACTTACATAATGATCTGCACCTCAGACCCAACATTCCCGAAGACGAACCCATGAACGCTCACTCCCACCTCATGGCAATAACCCTAAGCACGAGTGAAGTAATTCCAGTGATCAACGGCGAACTAGCTTTAGGAACTTACCAATCAATACTATTGTTCGAGTTAGACGGTCCTCGCGATCGCACAGTCTTATGCCAGATCTCGGGCGAAGCCTAAATATTCTTCAATCCACTCTATGTATGGGTAGAGCTTAAAAAATTTAAGACTATTACTCAAGCATGAAGGGGTTTCCCTCTTCCGGTAGTGCCTCCAACCCTGAGTAACTCGCTAATCTATATACATTAAAGAACGCGCATCGCGAAATTTAGAACACTTTGTGCGGTTGTTGAATATTTAGTTTATTGATTTTGAGGAAATAACAATGAATATTTTGGCTTGGATCGTATTAGGTTTGATTGCAGGTGCTATCGCAAAAGCTATTTACCCTGGTCGTCAAGGTGGCGGTATTCTTGGCACCATGCTGTTAGGAATTATCGGTGCTTTTCTGGGTGGAACCCTCTACAGCTTCTTGACCACAGGCACGTTAGCCTTGGGTGCGGCTGGCCTAAGCATTGGTGGTATCCTCGTTTCCGTCTTGGGTGCAATCGTCGCTCTGTTCATCTACTACGCTGTTACCAGCCGTCGTAGTGTTCACTAAGCTGTAAAGCTAAAGCTTCAAACGAAATAATTTCTTTCAACCCTTCCTAAGCAAAAAGCCTCTGTTAAACCCAGAGGCTTTTTGTTGTCTAGAGGCTTATAAGAAATGTAGCTTCTATCGACTTAAAGCACGGTAGAAGCTACAAGAGAATGAACATTAATAGCTTGGAACCTTTAGGTTCTCTTACAAGTTAGACCATTTGAGTCAGACTGTTCGTCTGTCGTTGGTTAAGTCAATCCCTCTAACTAATGATTAGGGGTAAGCCAATGAGTTGCCTCTCCGCCTCTGCCAAAAGATAACCAATACTTACCTAAATATCTAAGTCGATCAGGTTGAGCTTTGGCCCATAGGTCTCGATAAATTCCCGACGAGGTGCCACGCGATCGCCCATCAGAACCGTAAAGATCCGGTCAGCTTCAGCCGCATCTTCGATCTCCACGCGCTTCAAGGTACGGCTTTCTGGGTTCATGGTGGTTTCCCAAAGCTGGGTCGGCATCATTTCGCCCAAACCCTTAAACCGCTGGATCGTGTAGTTAGCATTCGCGGGAAACTCATGCTGTACTAGGTTAGTCATCTCGCGATCGCTATAGCAGTAGTAGTGGCTGCGGCCCCGTTCCACTTTGTAGAGGGGAGGGCAAGCAATATAGATGAACCCTTGCTCCACGAGCGATCGCTGATAGCGGTAGAAGAAGGTGAGTAACAGCGTCCGGATGTGTGCACCATCTACGTCCGCGTCCGTCATAATCACGATGCGGTGGTAGCGCAGTTGAGAGGAATCAAATTCTTCGCCCTTAATTCCCAGACCCAGCGCCGTAATTAATGCCTGAATCTCAGTGTTCTTGTAGATCTTGGCATCATCGGTTTTCTCAATGTTGAGGATCTTGCCTCGCAACGGCAGAATCGCTTGGAAACGGCGATCGCGTCCCTGCTTGGCAGAACCACCCGCAGAGTCCCCTTCCACAATAAAGATTTCAGATTCGCTAGGGTCACGAGAACTGCAATCCGCTAGCTTACCGGGAAGCGTTGAGGACTCTAGCACCGACTTCCGCCGCACGAGTTCCCTAGCCCGACGAGCCGCTTCCGCAGCGTTGAACGCCTGAATTGCCTTCTCTAAAATGCTGTCCGTAACCCCCGGACGAAACTCTAAATACTCAGTCAGGACTTCTCCGACCAGAGAGTCCACAATTCCTCGGACTTCTGTGTTGCCCAGCTTAGTCTTGGTTTGGCCCTCAAACTCTGGGTCTGGCACCTTAACAGAGATTACAGCCGTCAAACCTTCCCGGATGTTCTCACCTGCCAAGTTGGGGTCATTATCCTTCAGCTTGTTACGCTTACGCGCCAAGTTGTTTAGCGTGCGAGTCAGCACCGCCTTGAGACCTTCGAGGTGAGTTCCCCCGTCGATGGTGCGAATATTGTTCGCAAAGCCTAGCAAACTGTCGGTATAAGCATCGGTACACCATTGCAGAGAAACCTCTACCTGCACATTGTTGCGCTCGCCTTGCACATAGATAATCTCTTCATGCAGCGGTTGCTTGTCCCGGTTCATGTAGCTGATGTATTCCCGGATGCCGCCTTCATAGAAGTAGGTTTCCGATCGAGGTTCATTGCCTTTAACCAGTTCCAGGCGATAGTCCGTGAACGTAATTTCTACACCTGCATTCAGGTAGGCCAGTTCCCGAAGCCGACCGGAGAGCGTCATGTAGTCAAACTCAATGCCAGTCGTGAAGATGGTCTCATCTGGCCTAAAGCTAACCATTGTTCCGGTACGAGCTTCAGACGTAGGCTTGACAGTCAATTCTGTCATTGCCACGCCACGTTCAAAGCGCTGGGTGTGAACCTTTTTGTCTCGCCGAACTACCACCTCTACCCACTCTGACAGAGCATTCACAACTGAAATGCCCACCCCATGTAAGCCGCCAGAGACCTTATAGCCACCACCACCAAACTTACCGCCTGCGTGCAGTACGGTCATGACCGTCTCTAATGCCGACTTACCCGTGCGGGGGTGAACGTCGGTCGGAATGCCTCGGCCATCGTCTTCTACAGTGACTGAGCCGTCAGCATTAATATCAATCCGGATGTGCTTACAGTAACCTGCCAGCGCTTCATCAACAGAATTATCAACGACCTCGTAAACTAAATGATGGAGTCCTCGCGGTCCCGTACTGCCGATATACATACCCGGTCGTTTACGGACTGGCTCAAGACCCTCAAGGACTTGAATCTGATCGGCACCGTAATTGCTTGTCATGAATGAAGCGCTCCAATAATTAGGTCTGAAGCTCGATCAAGCCTCAAGACACCAAAATCTATCAAAATTATAGCACAAAAGGGTTATAAGCGATTTTAGAGGCGTTTCCAGCGAGCTTTATGGTAGGGATGGATCAAAAGGCGATACAGGTACCTAGTTTAGTTGTGATTTGTGGCCCTACTGCCTCAGGTAAATCGGGGCTGGCGATCGCCCTAGCCCAACGCCTAGAATCCGCAGCCATCCTCAGTGCTGACTCCCGCCAAGTCTACCGGGAATTCGACATTGGCACCGCCAAACCCACCATAGCTGAGCAACAACAAATTCCCCACTATTTAATAGACGTTTGTGCCCCAACTGAAACCTTAACCCTGGCAGACTACCAGGAACAGGCCCAGGGCTTGATTGCTCAGTTTCACAGATCTCTTCCTATCCCTTTTCTTGTCGGTGGCACCGGACTCTACATTCGCTCGGTGGTGCAAGGGTTAATTATTCCTCGCGTACCGCCGCAACCAGAATTGCGATTGCAGCTTCAAGCGTTGGGTCAGCGCCAGATCTACAGCTTCTTACAGCAAGTTGATCCTGCTTCAGCAGCCCGAATTCACGCCAATGACCAAGTGCGGACTTTGCGAGCGCTAGAAGTGTTGTACACCACAGGCCAACCCATATCCGCCCAACAGGGTGAAAATCCGCCCAGTTATCCGATCTTGCAGATTGGGCTAGATGCCGAGGGCGATCGCCTAACTCGTCGGATTGAGCAACGCACTGAGCAAATGCTCGCCGCTGGCTTTGTTGAGGAGGTGGCAACCTTGTGCAATAAATACGGCCCTGACCTACCTTTGCTCAATACTCTGGGCTACCAAGAGATCAAGCAGTATTTGGCAGGAGAAATCTCACTTTCAGCAGCGCGAGATTTAACGGTGTTGCATACTCGACAGTTTGCCAAGCGCCAACGCACCTGGTTTCATGCTGATCCCACCATTACCTGGTTCGATTCTGATGCCCCTGATTTGGTAGAACAGATTTGGCAGCGAGTGCAGCAATTCTGGGAGAGCTCGGAAACCGCGATCGCTGCTCCATAGCCTTCTCAGCCCAGCCAAAACTATCAACTCTACAGTTCAATTGTACTAAATATTCTCAACTTAAGCCAAGCCAAAACGTAGCGTGTGTTAGGCGCAGCCGTAACGCATGAGTTTTAAAGATTTGGTGCGTGGCCCAAGATTCACGCATCTTACCTCTCTTATGTCTGGAGTTTTGAGGTGGCGATCGCACCTGAAAGATGGGCACATTACAAGCAGTTATACATTTGCTGCTAATTAATGAAACCCGTTTTGCGTAAAGGTCAGTTAGTAACATGGAAGGATGATCGAGGCTTTGGCTTCATCCAAGCAAGTGATAGTGACAAGCAGGTTTTCCTACATATCACTGCCTTGAAAGACCCCAGCCACCGACCTCAAGTAGGGGATGTCATTTACTATCAGCTCAGCGTTGAGCAAAACGGAAAAGCCCGTGCTTCACATGCTTCTATTCAAGGAGTAGCGCCCAAGCAATCACCCCCTTCCTCAGTTTCTACGACAAAGGTAAAGACGACGCCAAAGCTAACTCGCTGGTCTTCTTCCCTGACCTTACAGATGTCCCTGTTATCTTTGCTACCTGGACTGGGATCGATTCACTTCATGCTGAAAACCGCTAACCCAATCCCGCTAATTCTTTACCCACTCATGAGTGGAATTACCTTTGCTCTATATGCCGATGACAAATCTC
This sequence comes from Trichocoleus sp. FACHB-591, assembly GCF_014695845.1. Taxonomy (NCBI): domain Bacteria; kingdom Bacillati; phylum Cyanobacteriota; class Cyanophyceae; order Leptolyngbyales; family Trichocoleusaceae; genus Trichocoleus; species Trichocoleus sp. FACHB-591. The sequence goes on along the minus strand of NZ_JACJPA010000087.1, from coordinate 49,273 downwards.
GTGCCCAACAAGGGCGATGGCGAATACCGGAAAAGACTTTACACCTGTGTGAATTGATGGGCGGATGGTTGGGAGCATTCATTGCTCAGCGGAAGTTGCGTCACAAAAGTATTAAAGCTTCCTATCAATCTACCTTTTGCGCCATCACTGCGGTTCATCTATGTTTCTGGTTATACTGGTTTTTTGGTGAATCATTAGTCAATTTGTATTTAAGTAGTAGCTTCAGTAAATAGTTGACTCGAAAGCCAATTGAGAACGGGAGCGATCGCCTCACCACACCTCCCTGGCTAAAACTGCTCAGCGTTCTAATTCATTAAAGCCTTTCATTAGGAACATTAATCAGAGTTGGGGCAGAAACCAACTAAAATTAATTACCTATGATGGGAATCGAGCCGCCTTTATGAAGAAATTGATCAAAGGTCTGCGGGAGTTTCAGGCCGGATATTTCAGCCAACACCAAGACCTGTTTGAACAACTCGCACATGGTCAGAAACCGAGAGTGCTGTTTATCGCTTGCTCCGATTCCCGGATTGACCCCAATTTGATTACTCAAGCCCAACTGGGGGAATTGTTTGTTATCCGCAATGCAGGTAACTTAATTCCTCCCTTTGGGGCCGCGAATGGTGGAGAGGGCGCAGCCGTAGAGTATGCAATTCACGCCTTGGGAATCGAGCAGGTCATTGTGTGTGGTCACTCGCACTGCGGAGCTATGAAAGGCTTACTCAAGCTCAGCAGCTTAGAGGAAGAGATGCCCCTGGTATACGAATGGCTCAAGCATGCCGAAGCCACTCGCCGTCTGCTCCGAGAGCATTACAGCGATCGCGAAGGCGAAGAACTTTTAGAATCGGCGATCGCAGAAAACGTGATTACCCAACTGGAAAATCTGAAAACCTACCCAGTGATCCACTCTAAACTCCACGAAGGCAAGCTGGCCCTCCACGGGTGGGTCTACAGCATCGAAACTGGAGAAGTCTTGTCTTACGATCCGGAGGAACACGAATTTCTGCCGCCTCACAGCAAAATCTCGTCGAGAACTTGGCCCAACTTTGCGGTTACCGAATCAAAGCCTGCGCCTCCAGAGCCCAAGCCTAGTCGTAATTTTCCAGAAGATGAATTGTCTGCTTATAGCTGGCTACCCCGCGAGCAAGCGCACCGGATTTATCGCGGCTCCTATTAATCGCTGATATTGAATCGCTGATTAATGGATTGCCTGCCAAAAAGTCATTAAATCGCGCTGCTCCCACATCATCAGCACCCCTGCGATCGCCATACTCGCCATCACTAATTGATGGAATTGGCGATCGCTGATTTTTTGGAGAATGCATTGCTCAGCCCAAGTAGCGGGCTTATTTGAGTAGAGATCCTACTGGTGGCGCTCGCCTCACCTTACTGGATGAGCTAGCCGCAGGAGGGCGATTGTTTTTTCGCTCAGTAAGCTAGAAGAAAGGTCAAGATTGATCTTCCAAGCAACTAAAAGTCCCTGCGATCGCTTTTTTCAAGGGCTGAGAAAAAGCGATCGTTTTCTTATAAGAAACTATTCTGCAATCACTTCTAAACTAACTTTGACTTGATGCTGGCAAGTTTTATTAAAAGCTTCTTCAATCTTGGGTAACCAGCGTTGATTCACCCGAAATAAGGCACTAGAGCTAATACCAATTCTGGCTTGATGACCATCAAAAGATAAGAGGCGGCTTTGCTGACGTAGCAAAGATTGAGTACTAGGAGGCCGTAGCTGGCCTAGAACTTTTTGCCAGAGTTGATTTAAATCTAAAGGTAGTTCTGCTGATGAGTGGGGAGGCAATACAGGAATCTGAGGCTCTTGTTGCTGGGCTTTTAGCTCTTGAATCGCTGCTTCTAAACTGGTTAGTTGTTCCCAAGATAGAGGACATTGCCACGAACCAATTTGGATGGAGAGTGAAGAATTAGCGGATTCCGAGGTGTAATCCAATTGAGTTTTGGAAGAGTTGAACTGTAACGACTGAGCTTGAATAAACTCGATAAAACTGCGTAGTCCCCCACTATACAGCAGGTCTTCTAAACCCAGAACTGCTTGTCCGTCTTGTAATTGGACCATCCCGGTGGGCAAGAAACCCGCTAAAAACAAATGGTATTCGGGTTGGGCTTCGTTCACTTCTTCCCGAATCCAAATACAAACTACTACAGAGTTTTTTTCAACTTCGGCTTTACTAACCACCCACTGAATTTTGTTGGCTTTGGTGTGGCAAGCTTTGACCTGAATACTAATTGCTGGATTGGCGGCTAAACGCAAATACCCAATGGGAAATAAATCCCCCGTCAAATAACGGCTGAGATATTGATAACTGCGAATATAAGTAATAAATAGCTTCCATTGCCGAGCATCAAAAGCCTCACTCGTATCATTACCTGTGATATCGCGATAGCTACCTTTCGCGACTAAATTACTCAACTGTCTTTTAATGACAGATTCACCCAGCTTCCCCGTTAAATGCTTAATAAAAACATCGTGTACTGGAGCGGTGTTTTTATAACGCTCAGCCAACAGCCAGGAGGCATCTCGGAGTTGCTTAAGCTTTTGACTACTGACAAACGCTAATTCACTAAACTGATTTTCGACCTCGCAAAATAGCAGATTTTCTGTCCCAGACTTGAACCGCTTAATAAAGTCAGCCTGTTGGGATCTCAGCAATGTTTTCCAATCCATGCTCAGGGGTCTCAGCGATCGCAAATCTAGACCGAATAGAGAGTAGCTAGCGCATATCGTAACCGAACAAGTTCGGATTCACCTCGCCCAATTGCAAATTTGCGAGACCATATTCTGCCCAACGGCGATCGACCATGGCTGCGGTATCTGGGTCAGACTCCAACGCTGCGCCCCATTCGTGATTGGTTTCTGGCGGGATCTTGGTTGTGGCATCAATGCCCATACGGCCCCCAAGCCCAATCTTTTCGCTAGCAAAATCGAGCGTATCGAAAGGCGTTTCCGGCAAGATAAACACATCCCGCACCGGATCAACTTTAGAAGTAATCGCCCAAACCACTTGGCGCGGATCACGAATATTGATGCTCTTGTCCACCACAATCACAAATTTGGTGTAGGTGAACTGGGGGAGCGCACTCCAAAACGCCAATGCTGCCCGCCGCGCCTGACCTGGGTAGGCTTTGTCAATGGAAATGATCGCCGCTTTGTAGCTGAGGGCTTCCATCGGCAAGAAGAAATCGACAATTTCAGAAACTTGTTGTCGCAGAATCGGGGTGTAAATCCGGTTCAACGCGATCGCCATCATTGCTTCTTCTTTGGGTGGGCGACCACTAAACGTGGTGAGGTAGATCGGGTCTTTACGCTGGGTGACACAGTGGAAGCGAACTAGGGGGGAATCTTCCACCCCGCCGTAATACCCCATGTGATCCCCAAAAGGCCCATCCGGCAGCATTTCGCCAGGGGTAATCGTGCCTTCTAAGACAAATTCAGAATCTGCCGGAACTTCGAGATCAACAGTTTTACACTTCGCCAGATTCACCCCAGAGCCGCCATACAACCCTGCAAACAGCCATTCTGACAGGTCTACTGGGATTGGCGTAGCTGCTGCCATGATGATGAGTGGATCGACACCTAGGGCGATCGCCACTTCCAGCTTTTTGCCTCGCTCTGCGGCTTTGCGTAAGTGCCGCGCCCCACCCCGGACCGACAGCCAATGCACCGTCATCGTTTTATTCGATTGCAGTTGCAGCCGATACACGCCGACATTGGGAGTCCCCGTTTCGCAGTCTTTGGTAATCACCAAGCCCAGCGTGATGATCTTGCCTGCATCCCCACAATAGGGGCGAATCATCGGGATTTGGTTGAGGTCTAATTCATCTTCGTGGAGCACCACTTGCTGACAAGGCGGAAACAAATCTCGCCCTGGTTTGGCCCGCAGCACATCAAACAGAACTTTGCCAAACTCCACCGCTTGAGCAATCTTCTTGGGCGGCTTGGGTTGTTGCAACATACTGAGCTTTTTACCCAAAGCTTCTAGTTCCTCAGGTTGCTCCATGTTCATGGCCCAGCAGATGCGCTCCACCGTCCCCATTGTGTTGACAGCGACCGAATAAGGAGAACCTTTGACGTTCTCAAACAGTAGGGCTGGCCCGCCTTGCTGCAACATTCGGTTAGAAATTTCAGCAATTTCTAGGTCTGGGTCAACCAGGGCAGAAATGCGTTTGAGTTGCCCTCGCTGCTCTAACTGTTTTAAGAATCCCCGCAGGTCTCGCGCCATGATTAAGATGTGTAAACCGTCCTCTCTCATTATGCGGCGAAACCTGGCTACTATTCGCCGAGAGAGGGAATTGAGCGTTTAATGATAAATTATGTCTCTCTAATGCCGTGCCAGACTGCGTGATGGGTAGCATAGTGCCAGATTCGTGCGCCTGATTGAGCGCTTTAGGTTCCCCTCTGGCAAGTGCGACGTTCGTTATGACCATTCAAAAACTTCCGCTCGAAGCCGTACAGAAAGTCAGGCAGTACATCAAAAGTAACCTGGCACTTCCAGAATCAGAGAACTACCCCAAGCCTCAAACTTTGTTTGATACCAGCGAGGAACCGCCAGAGCCAGAGTCTCTAGACGCGCTGGGCGATTTGTTTAAGTTTGCCAGTCTTCCTGAAGAAGAAACCCCTTCACCCAATACAGAGGGGCATTGGTTTGTGAGCGCTGTCAATCCAGGCTCAACCTTGCTAAAGCTGCCAGGATTAAAGCTAAAACCAAACTTTCGCTTAGCTGGTTATCTGTATCGAGTCCCAGAAGGGGGAGCTGGGTCGATTTGGGCTTTGCCAGAGGAGTTTAGTACGACCGCCCAACTAGAACAAGCTTTGGCCGCTAGTGGCGATCGCGCTCAGCCACCTCAACCTAGCGGTGCTCTAGTAGATTTTATGGAGGCCGTGGAGGGCGATCGCTCGCCTTCGTCTTATCTAGTGGCTTCCATCCTCAGACGAGAACTCCAAGAGTTTGGCGTCCTCGGAAAATACTGTGAATGGAGCCATCACCATCTGATCAATACGATTCCGCTTCAGATCAAATGGCAGTGGCGTAAGGCAGCTCCCAAAGATCTAATACCTAAAGTGGCAAGCTTCCCAGATGGTCGGGTCGCCGTTGAGTTCTTTACCTGTCGAGTTGTGCCTCCGGTGGCTATCTTCCGACATCTTGATCAATACGTAGCGGGTACCTACAAAGCTACCTGTGCCGATCAAGCCTTAGCGATCAAGGTTTAATCTCACCTTAAAGCCGTGTCGGTTCAGCTAGAGAACTGGGCGTAACTGTTACCTGCTTGACTTCACCCACTTTGCCCAATGGCTGAGCGGGGCCGCGATTCATTGTCAGGACCACTCCCCCAGCATTTCCCGCTAGCAAGGTGAATTGTTTTTGAGCAGTCCAAGTTTTCTGAGTCCCTTGGGGTAAAGTGCCCTCAAAGGCTATTTTGCCATCCACAGTCACTTCCACCCAGGAATCCTGGGTTAGGTTCACAGCCGCTTCAATGGGTGCAGCAGTGCGAGGAGTTGTGGGTGACTTAGCCGCTGTTGCAGGCTGAATTGCTTTTTTGGCTGACTGCAAGGCTGCTGGCTTTTGCTCCGGTTTTTGCCCTAGCTTTTGACTTTGGACTTGTCCTGGTTTCTGCGCTGGCAAATTGGGTGTCGCGGGTTTGGGTCGGTTCAGCAGCGAGATTGCACCCAGGACTAGCACTGCGATCGCTAACCCCGCACTTCCTGCCAAAACTGTGGAGCGGGGCAGCTTTTCCAGCCTAGAGAGCACAGATTGTCCAGATAGTTTTGTCTGAGGCTCTGGTTCCGAAACTTCTGGCGGCGGTGGGGGAGCGGCTTCTAAAGGGAAGGTCTGAGCTAAAGCGGTACCATCTAAACCGACTAGATCGCCATAGCGACGAATAAATCCTTGAATAAACACAGGTTCGGGCAACAGATCCGTCTCACCTGCATCTAATGCCCGTAGCAGCCGCAAAGGGATATAAGTTTTAGCCGCCACTTGTTCTAGGGTAATCCCCTGGGCTTCCCGCGCTTGGCGCAACTGGGTGCTAATGGCTTGCAGCTTTTCAACCTGATTTGGATCTAAAGGATTCACCGGATTTTCCTACCCAGGACTACACACTGCTGGTAATCGAGAATTCGAGCGACTCATCACTGACCTTTCTCCAGCAGGATACCAGTCTGAGGGATTAAAGGAAACACAACTGCTAAGGCCTCACTGGATTTGACTGTATTTGGCCCAAACCAGTCTTAGCCCAAACAACAAACAGAATTATTTCTTGAGAGAGAACGCTGATTTCTGTAAACAAAGGGAGAATTTACAGGCAAGCTTGGGGACTGGGATTTCAGGTTTATGAAAATCGATCATGTCCATTTTTACGTGGAAGATGCTACAGCCTCACGGGACTGGTTTGAACAAAAGTTAGGATTTCAATCTGTAGCTGCGATCGCTCAGTCAGACACCCTTACAGAAGTGGTACAGCATGGTTCGATTTACTTTGTGCTGTCTTCTCCCCTGAGTGACACTAGCCCCGTAGCTCAATTTTTACAGCAGCATCCTCCTGGTGTCGTGGATGTCGCCTTTCTGGTTCAGGATTTGGCGGAGGTCATGTCACGGGCGATCGCCCAGGGTGCTCAAGTACTAGAACCTGTGCAACAGCAGCAACAAACACAAGGTTGTCTTCAGTGGAGCCAAATTGCGGCTTGGGGCAGTCTGAAACACACCTTGTTGCAGCGATCTGGTTTAACTCCGCTATTGCCGCTAGGAAATGAATCGGGAAACTGTGAGCCAGTCACTTTAACTTTTACCCAAATTGATCACGCTGTTTTGAACGTAGGCTTGGGTGAGCTAGAACCCGCGATCGCTTGGTATGAAAGAGTTTTAGGATTCCAACCCCAACAGCAATTCGCCATCCAAACCGAGTATTCCGGATTACGCAGCCAAGTATTGGTGCACCCGGAGGGGGGAGCACAACTGCCGATTAATGAACCCACCTCTGCCAGTTCACAAATTCAAGAGTTTCTTGACCTGAATCGTGGCCCTGGCATCCAACACATTGCTTTGCAAACCGATGATATTGTGGCGGCGATCGCCCAACTGCGACAAAGGGAGCTATCCCTGCTGTCAGTGCCCAAAACTTACTATACCCAGCTCCAGCAGCGTCCCGGATTTGATCTAGCTGCCACGGATTGGCAAGCGATTACTAGGCAGCAAATTCTAGTGGATTGGCAATCGGAAGTCTCTCCGGCTCTACTGCTACAAACTTTTACCCAACCGATTTTTAGGCAACCCACTTTCTTTTTTGAGCTGATTGAGCGACAGGTTTACAGCCGGAACGGCCAAGTACAACAAGCTCAGGGGTTTGGCGAAGGCAATTTTCGTGCCTTATTTGAAGCGGTAGAGCGGGAACAGTTGAAACGCCTCTCTTAGCCTTAAATCGTTCCTTAGGGAGACCTTCCTAGGCAGCCGTAGGCAGGTGATGAGGTTTGCAGTACTGTATACAAAAAGTTAATAGAATCTTTTCACCTTCGCCAATGCTAAGGCTCATTACCGACTTCGACGGTCCGATCATGGATGTTTCCGATCGGTACTACCTCGTTTATCAATATTGCTTAAATCAGGCAAAACGCTCTGGACAAACAGTTCAGACACTTTCCAAAGCAGAATTTTGGCGGCTCAAGCGATCGCGCGTCCCCGAACCACAAATTGGTTTACGCTCCGGGTTAGACGCAGTCCAAGCCGTCGAGTTTGCTAGGTTGCGTCGTACCACCATTCATACTTTGCCTTACTTAGCTTATGACAGCTTGATCCCCGGTTCCGTTGCTGCCTTGGAGCGCGTTCAACAAGCAGGCGCTGACATTGCCATCATGACCATGCGCCGCACCTGGGAGCTGAAGTATGTCTTTCAGCGCTATGACTTAGAGCGATTCTTTCCTACTGATCGCTGCTACTGCCTCAGCGACAACTACATCAAGAACAGCGATGTCAAAGAAAAGCCACTACTTATGGCCCAAGCGATCCAGGAGTTACCCCCCGCTAGCGAAACCTGGATGGTCGGCGATACTGAAGCAGATATTGTGGCGGCTCAGACCTATGGAGTCAAGGTGATTGCTGTCCTGAGTGGCATCCGCGATCGCGCCCAGCTTGAGCTATATCAGCCCACCTTGATTGTCAACAACCTGAGTGAAGCTGTAGAAGTGATGCTTGATCAGTTTTGGCAACAAACGGGGCAAATGAACATTGCCTAACGCAAAAAGCTACTAATCAGCCAGAGCAGCAACAAAGTAACCCAAGACGCAAAAGCATTGCTATCAATGCTGAGTGCAGCCAGTGGCGCTGCCAGGAAAGGAAATAGCTGTAGACCTATAACAATCCCTAAAGTAGAACCAACCAACGTCAGCAAGAAGACCCGAAAAAACTTGTGCTCCTTGCGGTTCAGGAAGTACAAACTTACCCCAACACCTAGAGCTAAGGCCAAACCAGGAGCGTACAAACTCAACGCACCCAAACCCGCAAACAAAGTGGCAGGCCAGAGCACATCCGAGCGGCTAGGAGTATCTAAAACTAGAAGATTCTGTAACCAGGCTGGCGCTTTGGAAGCAGGCGCAGGCGCTACCGCAGGAGGAGCAGGCGTAATCTTCTCAGGAAACCGAATCCGATCGGGCACCTTGATCCGACCCTCTTGGCGCATCCGTAGGCGATCCATCAAAATCGCATCATAGGATGCCTCAATCATTTCTACTCGCTTGCGATCGCTAGCATGCTCTTCTACCAAGCGATTACGAGCATCTTGGATTTCATCAAACGAAGCGCTCTCATTCAACCCAAGCGTTTCGTAGGGATTGTGATCACTCATCTCAAACCTCCGAGACCCCCACTATACTCAATTATGATCGGCAACAGGAAAAATAAAATTAGCGAGCAGCCAGTGCAAGCCTCGATCGCCCCCGTCGGAACTTCTAGAAACAAGTGTAACCGCCAATCCCTATTCTCTGGCTAGAGTCTCACAGCGGCCACTGACAATTCATCACTTTAACTTCATTAATCGGGCATTAATCGGGCCAAAGTAACGCGCAGACTTAATCAATTAGCAGAAAAATCTCCAAAAAATGTCACAAATTAAAACATGAACCCCAGAAGGCAAAAAGATCAGTTAATTTGAGGTGTCCCACGACTGCTGATTTCGCCCAAACGATTGGCAGTCAGCCATTCCCTGTAGATAATTGTCTAAAATGCTAGTTGCATCATCCTAGTGCGACTTTATTGTCAATCTAAAGTCCCGAGTAGTGCCCCACTTCCTATCCTAATTGTTCCAGTAATTTGTTCTCTGTAGATCTACAGTTTTAGTGCAAAGTTATGGCCATGGCCCCCGCCAATAAAATTCTGGTTGTTGATGATGATCCTGCGGTTCGTAATTTGATTCACCGCTTCTTAGCCAAACAGAACTACCAAATGGAGTCGGCAGAAGATGGTAAGACTGCCCTCACTCTCTTTGAACAGTTTGACCCTGACTTAGTGATTCTGGATGTCAATCTGCCCGATGCAAACGGCTACAACCTGTGCCAGGAAATGCAGGGCCGCACGAATGTGTTTGTCTTGATGCTGACAAGTCGCACAGATGAAGCCGATAAAATTAGAGGCTTTTCTCAAGGGGCCGACGACTACATCACCAAGCCTTTTAGCTTGGGTGAGCTAGGCGTACGAGTCGAGGCACTCTTACGACGAATTCGAGAGCGCACCCCAGCAGAGCAACAATGTCTAGTGTTCGACAAACTGGTGATTGACCCCGTACGGCGCGAAGTCACCCTCAACAGCGATATTGTGCCGCTCACGGCTCTGGAATTCGACTTGCTACATTTTTTAGCCGCTCATCCCGGTCGGGTTTGGCGGCGAGCAGAACTGATTCAAGAAGTTTGGGACTACGAATATGTGGGGGATCAGCGGGTCGTTGATGTCCATATTGGTCAGATCCGCAAAAAAATCGAGGTAGATACCAGCCAGCCAAATTTGATTCAGACAGTGCGGGGTGTGGGCTACAAGTTTGAAGCACCGCTGGCCGAGAAGCAAGCTGGAAGTGCTTAAGCGCCACCCACTATCAGCCGAGTATCAGAGGAGCACGCATCACCAACTTGTGACTCACCTAACTTTTGAGCCTTGGTTCGTTGCACTCTAAAAGGCGGGGGCTCAGGGTGTACTTCTCCTAACTCTTATTGCGTGACTCCATCTCTGGCCCGGAAGCTAGCGCTTGAGGCAGTTTTTCCGGCAGGCAAAGCGTAAAGCAGCTGCCCTTGCCGACTTCGGATTGCAGCGTCAGATCCCCATCGTGTAGTTGCGCCAATTTTCTGGATAAGGCCAGACCGAGACCTGTGCCTTCGTATTTACGATCTAACCCTGCGTCTAATTGTTGGAAAGGTTGAAAGAGTAAAGCTTGGTCTGTGGCTGAAATACCGATTCCGGTATCGATTACGGAAAACTGGAGCATAGCGCGATCGCCTGCTTCCGTTTCCATTAGTTGCTTCTGGACCTGCAAGGTAATGGAGCCAGCCTCAGTAAACTTGACGGCATTGGAGAGCAGATTAAATAAGATTTGCTTTAGGCGACGATGGTCAGCCACACAAGTGCTGACATCTGGAGCGATCGCCAAAATTAGTTGGAGTTGACGATTGTGCGCTCGTTCTTGAATCAGAGACAGACAAGCCTGACAAACATCCTCAACCACCATGGTTTCTAAGGCTAATTCTTCTTTGCCCGCTTCAATTTTAGAGAGATCCAGCAAATCGTTAATCAGCTCTAACAAATGTTCGCCGCAAGAGGCAATGCCCATAACGTACTGTTGTTGCTTCTCGTTTAAGGGGCCAAAAATTTGTTTGATTAAGAGATTGGAGAATCCTAAAATTCCGGTTAAAGGCGTGCGAAGTTCGTGGCTCATGGTCGCGAGGAACTCACTTTTAGCATGGTTGGCTGCCTCCGAAATTATTTTTTCTTCCTTTAGCTCTCGGGTCCGTACTTGCACTAGCTGCTCCAAGTTTTCATAGCTCTTAGCATTGTAGAGGGCGATCGCGGCTTGATCCGCAATTCGTTCAACCAAGCGGATTTCGTCGTCTGCAAAGGTGCGGTAGCAGGTCGTGGTTTGTAGGACTAAGCCTCCAAATAACTGGTCGCGAATGAAGATTGGCACTCGCAAAACCGAAAGCGTTTGGCTTGGCTCTACTTGATCTCGGTAAGTAGACGGTTTAACGGTATCGGCAAAGCGAGGCGCATGTAAAACTCTGCCCCAGAACACATCCGAGTTTGGATCTAAGCGATCGGCCCAAGTAGATAGAGGAGCCTTGAAATCTAGCACAGAAACGATTTGTTCATGCGCTCGCCATTCATTGAGCACATGAACATACTTTGGATCTAAGGCAAAAATGGTGACGCGATCAACCCCAAAGCACTCCCCGGTGCATTCCACAATCTCCTGCAAAATGTAGTTTGGATCGCGGCTGGAGTTGAGGTCACGGCTGATTTGATTCAACAACTGTTCGCGCTGGGCTTGCTGCTGAATTTGTTGGAAGAGTTGCGCTTGGTGAATGGCGATCGCACATTGATCTGCAACCGCTCGCACCAAAGACACTTCATTGACAGTCCAAGATCGTTCGCGATCGCACTGATGTAGAGAAATAGCGCCCAAGCATTCCTCTTGGTAAAGCAGGGGCATCATCAACAGCGATTGGATCCCAAACTGTTGCGCTAAAGTGCGAGGCTCAGGCCGTGAGATTTGACCCATGCACTCGACTTGCAGCGTTTGTCCCTGGTCGATAGACTCCCGATAAGAGGTGGAGATCGGACAGGTATAGCCTAGGATTTCTGCTCGATGAACCGTAGCAGCGCTGACATATTGGGCGGTCATGGCACCGTCAGCCTTGGGTTGCACAATCACGCAACGATCGGCCTTGAGAGCTGTGTGCAATTGGTCTGCGGTGGTTTGCAGCACCTCTTCTAGCACGAGCGTCCCCCGCATCGCCTGCACAATGCGATTAATCATGGCTTCCTGCTGAGCTTGCTGCTGAATCTGGGCCATTGCAGCTTGCTGCTGTCGCCGGAGGGCAAATTCTTGTAACGATCGCATCAGCACAGTTGGCAAGCGAAACAAACGCTCCTTCAACACATAATCCGTCATGCCTGACTTGATGCAGGCCACCGCAGCTTCTTCACCCAAGCTGCCTGTGACCAAAATAAACGGGATTTCTGGCTGAACTTGTTGCCAGATTGGCAACACCTGATAAGCCGTGAAACCGGGCATGCGATAGTCGGAGAGCAGGGCGTCAAAGGGTTGAGTATTCAGCAGCTGCTGACAAACCTCAAGAGTGTCAGCGGCCTCGTAAGTAAAGATAATTCCTGCCGATTTCAAAGTACGGACGATCAGCTGCAGATCTGCCCTCTCATCCTCCATAATTAACAAACACAGGGGAGAGGGCTGAGGTGAATCGGGCTGAGGTGAATCGGTTTGAGGCATCGCTTGAGCACAGTCGAGCATACAGCCGCAGAAACGTAAAATCGCAACGAAGTTAAACTGCCATCAGTTTAGTCAAGGCGCTGGACTCACTGAGGCATTCAAGCACTCTCCCAAATCGTAGCAAGCATTGTCTACGGTTGGAGGTGCGCCCAGCAAGTAGCCACAACTTGAGTTAGGATACTTGTACTATTGATGCTTAGTTGTTTTTCTATGTCCAGTTCTAACTAAGGCCCATCAGCGCTTCATTAAAACTGTTGCAGTTAGCAATAAAAGTTTAGTTTAAGTAGAAAGGCACAAGAACATGTGCCTCCTACGTCAGGGTGAGTTGCCATAGACGGTGGCATCGAAAGAGATGAGTTGCGGAACTCATGCAGCCAATAATTGGGATTTGAGTCATATCTTGCAAGCCTTAGCTTGGGCGACCTATCGCGATCGCGGCTTAAGCTTGGCCCTCTGGATTGCGATTCCGCATCTGCCACGCTAGCTCTAGCATTTGGTACCAGCGCTTTTGCACTTGCTTGAGCGTGCACTTGAGCGATTGGGCGATCGCTTGGTCGTTGGCTTGGTTGCGCTTGAGTTGCAGAATTTGCTGTTGCTCAGCTGAGAGTTGCGCCGTAAACGCTTCCCACTGTTGCGAGGACAAACCCAAGTTGGCATCCAGGTCAGCACCTAACCACTGATGCACCAGTTGCCAGTTGTTGGAGCGAGAGAACTTTTCCAGATGATACTTGAAGCGCTGTTGCAGATAATCACGTTGACGCGGAGTCAGGCCTAGCACCTCATCAATTTCGGGCACTGACATATCTTGCAGTTTCAGTACTAGGTAATCCACACAATCCGATTGACCTTGAGCATCCAAATACTCCACCAGCTCAGCAATTACGCGATCGCGCAATACCGCTTCTGAGGGGTCTACGGTATCTGCTACCATTTGCTCGCGCACCTGCTGCATCGCTGCCGAACGGCTGTAAGCTTCTGCTTCTTCACCCTTGGCTGACTCCACCGCCATCTCAATGTCCAGAGCCGTTTCAGGGGGTTGCCGCTTCGCAAAGCCTTGAGCCCGCAACACAATCAATTGCTGATTCCGCCGACCAGGGAGCGTAATCCGCCGCTTGGCATACTGCTCACTGAACGCCATATACTCGGCTAGTTCCAACTGGGTGCGGGGAGTGTAGTCTGCTGGCAACTCGTTTTCCCGCCGAAACGCTTTGAGCGATTCGATATAAAACTGTTGAAGAAAATCTTCAATTAAGTTGTAGCGGGCTTGAAAGCCTAGCTGAGTTCTAGCTGCCGCCACATGACGATATACCATCGCACTCAGCGTTCCGTGCAGCTCTACCCGACCCTGCCGAGAGCCTAAACGATAGTAAGAAAGGCACTTACGCAGACGATGTTGCGCCAGCGCCACTTGCCAAGACTGCACTCGACCGGATGTTTGAATGCGATCGCTCTTTTGGCAAATGCGTTCTGCCTCGCGGACAATCCGATCCACTACCGCTTGGGCTGTAGTACTAGCCGTCTTAATTTCAGGCCGCAGTTCTTTCAGTAGCAAGTGAGACAAGCTTTGAGTATCCATCTCACCCAAAGCATCAGACTCGGCCTGTAAGCCGTTAGAGTCGGCATGGAGATGAGAGTTAGTAAATTTCTCTGAAGCGTAATAAGTTCTGGAGGCAGGTTGACTGAAGGGGCTGAAGGAATTTGTAGATTCGGCGTTCATGGATTTGACCCTGGTGATGCACAGCAGCGAAATGTAGCCCAACTCTAAGAGCAACTGGGGATAGCTTCTAGATAGCTTGTGTCCCAATCGCGTCTCAACGTTGTCTACACCTTGACTTTAAGAAGTCACAGTGAGCCGTAGATAGATGAATGTGTCACTCTTTCAAGTAACTGCTTGCTGTCTTGCACCCTGATATAGCAGCGGTTGTCTAGTCCATGCGTGCGAGCCCTGACTCCATCAGCAATAGAGGGATTTTGAGCTGTGGCGATCGCCTTGGATGCCGAAGAGTGTCATCTACTGCATCCGGTGGACAATTCGTTAACTGGTTCGCCGAAGCTGAAGGAAAACTCTAATTAACTTCCGCTGCCCAAGCAGTTACCGCTTCCCATCCCAGACCTTTACGCACTAGGATTGGTTCCTCTGATGTCAAATCCAAAATGCTGGAAACCTGATACCCTGGTTCCGACCTATCATCGACAATGACATCGACCAACTTGTCGAGTTGATCAAATAGCTCAAACCGCGAAATCCCTGGGTTAGTCTTGGTTTTAGGCTGACCGTCCGTTTCCTCATCAACCAAGTGAGCAGAGGTGGAAATAATCGGGTTGCCCAGCGCCTTGAGCATCGCAGAACAAACCGGATGGTCGGGCACTCGAATTCCTGTAGTCTTGCGCTTAGGATTCATGACTAGTCGGGGCACCAACTTGGTCGCCGGAAGCAAGAAGGTGTAAGGCCCAGGAATCAAACGCCGCATCATGCGGTAAGCCGGATCACTCACATACGCATAGTCAGCAATATTGGAGAGAGAAGAACACAAAAAGGTCAAAGGCTTATCGTTGGATAACTGCTTGATGCGTCTCACTCGTTCCACTGCCGATTTTGCGTTCAAATCACAGCCAATTGCATAGACTGTGTCGGTAGGGTACAGCACGACTGCCCCTCGTTGTAACGCCTCCCTAATTTCTTCTATTCGCCTCACTTGAGGTGTATCCGGATGGACGTTGTAGATTGTGGCCATAAAAATTTTTCTCCCTCAAACCCCACACTTAAGACAGCTTGATGCTGAATCAAGACTGAGTTTTAATAATTTTGCTAATTTGGCTTGACTTAACCGATGGAAATTGGATTGGTGTATGAGTAAGCTGGCTTACCTGGAATGCCCGACCGGAATTGCGGGGGATATGTGCTTAGGAGCGCTAATCCACGCAGGCGTGCCCTTGGAGTACTTGATCGAGCAACTTAACCGTTTGGGAATTTCAGATGAATATCGGTTGCGGACAGAGTCAGTGCAACGAAATGGACAGCAAGCAACCAAAGTTCATGTCGATTTGAGGCCCAACTCCAGTTCAGAGTTTGTTTCTGAACCAGTTGAGCAACCGTACACTACGTTCGTCCATTCCCATTCTGCTACAGAACCTGCTCAAGCTGCTACGCATCATCACGCTGATTCTGGCTATGCTCACGCTGACCATGTTCACACTCATCATGCTCACTCTGAGCATCCTCATCCTCACCCCAACTCGCAACCCAGCCAGCCTGACGGTGGCGAACCTCAAACAAAAAACCACCACAGGCAGGCTCGCCACTTACCAGAAATCGAACACCTAATTAAAGCCGCTCAGTTGCCTACGCGGGCCGAAGCTTGGAGTTTAGCCGTGTTTCAGTGCTTGGCCGTAGCGGAGGGGGCGGTACATGGAATTGCTCCCGAGCAAGTGCATTTTCACGAAGTGGGCGCGACCGATGCCATTGTGGACATTGTTGGCACTTGTCTGGGCCTAGATTGGCTCAACATTGACCACCTTTACTGCTCACCCATGCCGACGGGTGGGGGCATTATTAGCGCGGCTCATGGTCGCTTGCCTGTGCCCACTCCAGCCGTACTGAAGTTGTGGGAAATGCGTCAAGTCCCGATTTACAGCAATGGCATCGATCGCGAACTGGTCACCCCCACTGGAGCCGCGATCGCCGTGACTCTGGCTACAAAGTTTGGACCACCGCCGACGATGACACTTCAAAAAGTGGGCTTAGGCGCTGGTTCTCGTGATTTATCCATTCCTAATATGGTGCGTCTGTGGCTAGGAGAAGGAGAAGCAAGTTCTACAGAAGCACAGCAGCACTGGCATTCTGGCGATCGCCCTAGCCATCTCGCTCAGGAACCCGAACTCAATAAAAATAACACCTCACCCCCAGCCTCTCTCCCTAGGGAGAGGGGTGCCGCAAGCGGGGAGAGGTCAGGGCCTCCGCTAGAAACCGTGGAAGTGCTAGAAACTCAGATTGATGACCTGAATCCCCAGGCGATCGGTTATGTCTTTAATGCTTTGTTGGCAGCGGGTGCCTTGGATGTATTTACTCAGGCGATCGCGATGAAGAAATCACGGCCCGGAGTGCTATTAACCGCAATTTGCCACCCAGAGCAAGTGGCTGATTGTGAAGCAATAATGTTTCGAGAAACCAGCACCTTGGGCATTCGCCGCTCCACCCAGCAACGCCGGATTTTGGCTCGCGAAATTCAGCAAATTGAAACGGATTATGGATCAGTTCGAGTCAAAGTTGCGTGGGCAGGACCAGGGAAGGAAGGGGCGATCGCTAATGTTCAACCTGAATACGAAGACTGCGCCCAGATTGCTCAACAGCAGAATCTGCCCTGGCGAGAAGTTCACCGAGTCGCGCTGCAAGCTTGGTATCTCCAACAAAAGAAGGCCGCATCAGGTGGCACAATCCATACCTCACCTGACCGACCTTATCGCTGAATTGAAGAATGAAAAGTAGCTAGAGGAAATTAAATCCTATTGTGGCGACTAGCAGCACTAGCTAGCCTTATCGATCGCTCGTTGGGTATTACGAGCCGCTTCGCTAGCTTTGTCTTGAACGTAGCTAGAAGTCTTGTTTACTGCTTGCTTTGCGTTACCAACTAGATCCTGGTCTGCGACTTTGCTCAGGCCTTTGCTAGCACTCTTGGCATCATCACGGATATTATCTGCTTGGTCTTTCACATTGCTGGTGACCCGGTCAGCTTTCTTGTCAAAAGATTTGCTGTCTCGCTTGAGGTTGTCACCTAGCTGTTCTAAGTTCTCGCCTTTTTTGTCAAGGATCCGCTTGCTATTGGTGCCAATATCGTCAGTTTGGTCAATCACATTGCGCTCAGCGTTATCAACCAAACCTTTGGCTTGAGTAGAAGTTCTGGATTGCACACCCTTGTTGTAGCGAGCATCCGTATCACTGTAGCCGTTCATGCCACCTTGGTAGTTTTGCTGGCGATGTCCAGGGATGCCTTGAGCAGGGCTGTTGCTATCTCGGCCTTGAGTACCGCTGCTCTCTCTAGCTTGGGCACCACCTGAGCAAGCGGCAGTAGAAATCATCAGAACGCCTGCCAAAAATACCGCAAGAACTTGGCTCAGGCGAATCTTTTTAAGTGCAGAAACCAATCTTTTCATACGAAGTACTCCGTTGTATTTTCTTGAGTGAATTGACACTAAATTTCAAGGACTCCAACTAGCAACTCAACGATTTCTTAGATAGGCTTTTAGGTGCGCTTAAAGTCACGTTTCAGCACAACTTGGGCAGCTTTATTGATACGAAAGCATTGTCTTTTTTTAAGGAAAAATTATGCTTCCTGCAATTAGTTCTGCACTGCTATCGCGTTGAAGTTGAAGTCCTAAAAGAAGAATTAATAGCGTCGCTTGGCAGGATCGGGGGCCAATTCTGGCTTCTCTAGAGCAGAATCACCCGTTTCTTTCACAAAAGCAGAAGCGTCTTTGAACTGCTCGCCAATTCTTTCCATAATCTTTTCGCCCGGATCACTGCGATCGATCACAGGTTGGCGCTCTTTAGGAAACTGTTTGACTTGCGCTTGCAGTTCTTTTTGTGCTCTAGTTCCGATCGCGGGATTGTTAGTACTGCCAGCATTAGCGCTAGGGTAAAGTACATCGTCCGAATTGCTCTGAATATCACCGATATTGCTAGCAGCGATCAATTGAGGAGCAACGAGTTGCAGATCAGCCCGATTACCGCGAACCGCTTTAGCATCAGTAGAGGCTTTGTAGTTGGTATAGCCGTCTCCACCACCCTTGTGCGGGTTGTTGTTACCACCCATTTGCACAGGAGGATTTTGGGGACGAGCGCCATTCACATCTCCACTGTTACAAGCAGTACTGATTACCAGTAGCACGCCTGCTATAAAGACAGTTAAAATTTGACGTATTCGTACTTTTTCGAGAAAAGCGATTAAATTCTTCACAGAAGACTCCTTATTAGCTCAGTGCATAAGGGCTCATGCTTAATTAAAAGTGGCCCTCTTACAGAGAAATGACAGCTCAAAATTCCTACGGGCTGTTGCTGTAGGATCATCACAGGGGCAGTAGGAGTTGAGCTAGAAACTTTTTCACTGATACCTGTTCAGCTTACGCAGAGGGTTCGATCGCATCCTCTAGCCGAGGTCACATTCTCCACATCCGATCTCAGCTATTTTTCTCTAACCCTAGAGAGAGCGATTAGGAAGCGATCGCAAATCAACGTATTGATTAACACATTCAAGACCTGACTCGCTGGGGTGAAGACTCGGCCACAGAAGGTTTTTATGCTGTTGTGACTGGTCCCAGTCACAAGCTGGTCACAGTCACAAGCATTGTGCAAACGGATCGGAGTAATTCTGGATCATGGCCTTTGACTACGATCTACTTGTCATCGGGGCGGGTTCTGGTGGCTTAGCAGCGGCTGAGCGGGCAACGACTTACGGAGCGCGAGTGGCGATCGCAGAATTAGCCGCAGTCGGAGGCACTTGCGTCAATCATGGCTGTGTCCCAGAAAGACTACTGAACTACGCCGCTAGTTTTGCCGATGTTTGCTCGGATGCAGCAGGATATGGCTGGAACACTGCACCCAGTTCATTTAGTTGGGCCAAGTTTGTGCAAGCCAAAAACCAGCAAATTGAAAAGCTGCACCAAGTTCATCAGCGGCATCTCGACTCTGGCAAAATAGCTGTCATTTCAGGTCAAGCGGTCTTTGTAGATGCTCATACCTTACAGGTGGGAGAGCAGTCAGTAACAGCCGCCAAAATTTTGATCTCCGCGGGAGCTGAGTGGGATCAACTGCCCATCCCAGGCGCAGAACATTTGATAACTTCCCGTGAGCTGTTTAACTTACCTGAGTTGCCTCAACGCCTTGCCATCATTGGAGACAATTATATTGGCGTGAAATCGGCTAGCAGCTTAAACAGCTTAGGTTCCCAAGTGTTTCAAGTAATTCCATCCGACTCCATCTTGGCTGACTGTGACCATGAGCTAGCCAGTGCTGTGCAGGCAGGTCTAGCCCGACGCGGAGTCAGCTTTCGCTGTCACAGCCAGTTATTAAAAGTAGAGCGCAGTGCGGCAGGTTTAGAGCTGACGCTCTCCGATCGCGATGAGACTCTAACCGTTGATGTTGTGGTTGCGGCCACTCAGCGCCACCCCAAAACTCAAGGTTTGAAGCTAGAAAAAGCTGGAGTTCAGCTTACAGCTCAAGGCACGGTCGCGGCGGATGAATATAGCCGCACGACCCAACCCAATATTTTCGCGATCGGAGATTGTACCTCTCGCACTAGCCTCACACCCGTGGCGATCGCCTCTGGTCGAGCCATGGCAGATACGGAATTTGGCCCCCAACCCCACGCAGTCGATTACAACTTAATTCCGGTTTCAGTAGGTTTTCAGCCAGAGGCAGCAACGGTAGGTCTCAGTGAGGCTCAGGCACGTACGCAATTTGGTGAAGCAGTGCAGTGCTACCGAACTGAGATTCGGCCTCTCTCGCAAAAGTTGACTCCCCGCCATGAACCAGGGCTGCTGAAATTAGTGGTTGAAGCTCAATCGCAACGGGTGGTAGGAGCACATCTAATCGGTGAACATGCGACCGAAATTATTCAATGCCTAGCGATCGCCATGCGGCTGGGTGTCACGAAACCCCAACTCAATCAAACGATGGGTCTACATCCCTCGATCGCTGAAGAACTGATTAATTTATGATTTATCGGAAATCCAAGAGAAGGATGAGGGAAGAAATGCAAGAGATGAAGGTGACTAGGCAGGGGAGCAACGATTAAGATATGGCTGATTGCATTTAGCAGTATCTGGCGATCGCCCCTCTCCACCCAAGTCATACATCATGAAGCAAATTGGTGCCCGCCTCAAGCCTTATCTACGATGGGTTGTCCTGGGTGGCACCCTGATTTTTTTAGCAAAAGCGCTAAAAGATCATTGGGAGGACGTGGTTGCCATTCGCCTAGAAGCAACAGGTTGGCTTTATTTGGCGATCGCGCTGGGTGTGACGTTGATTGCCCATGTTTGGTCAGGTTGGGTTTGGGGTTGGATTTTGCGAGAACTTAACCAACCCGTCAGCGGCTTCTGGGCAGTAGCGGTCTACCTCAGAACCAACATTGCCAAATACCTTCCAGGCAACATCTGGCACTTTTATGGACGCACTCAAGCCGCTACCGCTGTAGGTATTTCGCTGGGTGCAGCCACTTTAAGCGTGCTACTAGAACCTCTATTAATGGCAGCGGCAGCCTTACTGATTGCTTTGGTCGGGAATCGCAGCGCTAGTTGGGGTTGGCAGATTGTCAGCTTATTAGTAGTGCTGGCGAGTGTTCATCCTAAAATTCTCAATTTCGGCATTCAATTACTCAGCCGCTTGAAGGGTAAGGCGACTGATGCCCCTGACAATTCCTCCAACCTTCGCATTGCTCGCTACCCCATCCGACCTTTACTAGGAGAGATGGGCTTTGTGGGCATCCGAGGCGCTGGTTTCCTTCTGACTTTCCTCGCCATTAGTCCTTTGAATACCAGCCAAATTCCTCCCCTCTTCAGCGCCTTTGCTCTAGCTTGGCTATTAGGGTTGGTCGTGCCCGGAGCCCCTGGAGGAATTGGGGTTTTTGAAGCCACGGCGATCGCTTTATTAGGGCGGCAATTTTCTCCAGGTTTGCTTTTGAGCGTAGTTGCCTTGTATCGCCTGATTAGCATTCTGGCTGAGTCTATTGGCGCTGGGCTTGCTTGGTTAAGCACTCCTCAGAAATAAAAACAATCAATAGTATGACTAAGCTCAATTCAAGGCTGCGCTCTACTTTCCGTCTGGCAAATCGAGTTTATTATTTTCGATTTCCGATGCTTCGGGCAGGAATTCAAGCTCAACAGCTAGTTCTAAAGAGTTGTCACTCTTGAGCTGGGAGAAAATTTTGTAAGTGTCTAAATCAGTGTGAGATATTTCATAGGTATCTTGCTTTTTATGGTTCATTTTAATCAGGTTATACTCAACATTCTCGGCATAAATAGCAAAGGTGATATTAAATACTTCCATGAAAGTAATCACCCACTGGCACTCTTCTTCCGAGAAACCTTCGTAGTAACGCACTAGCTCAGCAATACAAGCTTCTAGGTGAGTTCGAGCATGACTACAAATCAAAATCAACTTCAGTAAGACAATGACTAATGTGAGAGGATTCCCCTGAGATAGTAATAAGGCAAATAGGGGAGAGGGTTCTCCTTTTTGTTCAATTGTTAAATACTCAATGACTCGATTGCAGGTTCTGAGCAAGAGCGCGCTGCTTAAAACTTCATCATGATAGTTTTCGTAAAGAGAATCAAACTTCTCAGATAACTTTTTTCGTAGTGTATCCACAAAGTCTTGATTCTCAACTGCAAAAGCTAAATACTCTTGTAAGCTAGCCTTAAATTCTTTATAAGTTGATTGCTGAGTTTGCTTGAGAAAAATGTTAGCAACATTAGCATAATTAAAAGGCCCCCGTCTGGCAACAATCGCTTTCGTTAAACGGATTACTTCATCCCCTAAAGCGGTGGGATTTTTGGGAGCTTTACTGCCTAAAGTAGATGACTGCGATCTAGCAATATACATCGCCAAATCAAACTTAAAGCGGTCCTTTAACTGCCTGGAAAGGGCTCTGGCTGCTTCTCGTTGCTCAATAGGGTTTTTCAAGTCAACGAATTGAGGCACTAGAAGAAACGCGGTATATCTTTGTGTCCAGTGACCGTCCTGATCATCATACCGAGAGACAAATAACTTAAGCTCTTCAAAATCTTGGCTATTAACAAAGTTTAAAGTCCAGGTTCTCAACCGCTTTAAAGTTGGAGAAACTGTGTGTCGAGTAATTGATGGATCAGAAAAAACTTGAATTAAATCTTGAATTGCTTTGTGCTGCCGCTTCGTACCCCAGTTGTTAACCAGAATGTAGCAAGAGCGCTTTAGAGTATTTCTAAACTCTTCTTCGTTATTGGCAAAAACAATTTCGTATAAAGCCGGAACAACCGCAGAACTACTGGAATCGGCGTGATGAATGAAGAGACGCTGAAATTCTAAAAGAACATCTTCCGGGGGGCGCGCATTGACGATTTCCAGCAAAAAGTTGAACAAAACTTCCTGAGCTTGTTGCGTGCTGCGCTTGGATTTATGAAGCTTGCCAGAAGAGTCATTGTGGCGATCGCTTGTCAAAACGTCCCCAGTCATTATTACAGAACTCAAATACGATTCGAGGTGAAGGAATAGTTGCTAAGAGTGCACTATTGGCACCTTGTATAAGAAGATATCAGCTTACTCTAAAGTCTTTTGTTTGCCCATTATTTCCGCCAAAGTAGTGCAACCTGTAAGTTTGAGCCTAAAAAAGTGGCTCTTGAGTTGTCAGCAGTGAAGCCCCTATCAATCCAGTCTACCCGCTTCACTCTGGATGATGTGTTTTTTAGAACAGCCTGCTGTCAGTAGAGGTAAAGTTATTTAATTCATTAGCCATGATAAAGGAGAGCCTACTGAAAGTAGTTCACCCCTTCGGACTAAGTGCAGTACGTTCAACCTGACTAACTTCAGGTGTAGCATCTAGGGCTTAAAGGATACCAACGAATGCCTGTAAGCCGCCAGAATTACGGGCAGTGCAGCCCATTCTTCCAGGGCGATCGCGACTTTACAATTCACCTGCAAAAAAGTGGAACACTTAAATTCGTAGTTCGGTGAAACTGCTAAGTTCGCTCTAGCAGCCGTAGCTGCTTGGCCACGAGTAACAACTTTTTTTGATGGGGGTGGAGGGACTTGAACCCTCACGACCTTGCGGTCAACGGATTTTCATTCTCCTGTAGTTTTCACTACTACCTTCTATAAAAACTAAGTTTCTACAGAGATTGGCTTTGAGAATTGGACCCTCCCTTTACCCTCGACTTAACGTTAGGGTAGCTCCCGTCGGGCCTCTGCACCTTCCGATTAGATTTGACAGATGAGAACAAGGTTAAGTTGCCACTCATTGCAATTTAATCGGCTTGGCTCAGGATTGCCATGTCTACCGTTATTACAGCTAGATTTAGGTTTCCCTGAGTTTGAGAGCATCCACTTATCAAATTTCTCTGATAAGGCTCAATTTTTTAAGTCCGTAGCGTCTGCCATTCCGCCACACCCCCGTTTGATGCGCCTTTAGCTCACTGAAAGTCAGTAAAGCACTGCTAAGTGTTGTGGATAGCATGTTCCACCTCAGCAGACCTACAATTGTTTTTGCAGGGCACCTTGTTTATTGGACATCAAATGGGGAATTTATGCAAGATTTACGAGCAAAATTGCAGAAGTTTCTCCAATTACGGGTGGTTAGAGCGATTGCGCCGCTAATAACTCGTTGGACTCACTCGGACTAACAATGAGGCGATCGCCGAACCAGTCCAATAGGCAGAAGTCAGATCAGCCATGAGATCGACAGCAAACGTCAAATCCACGTAGGATAATGAAAAAGATTGCAAGCAGCTTTCGTTGAGCTGACACCGCTCAGTCAGGTAACTAGCTGAGACGACTAGCGAGACCCCTATTGTTTAGTAGCTTCCAACCTCTATGTTGAGTGCACTTTCTTCGGACTCCATCCTGACTTTGTCTTTGTACGCAGCTTTAGGCGGCGCTTACTTGGTTGTTGCCCCGTTAGCTTTGTTCTTTTACCTGCAAAAACGCTGGCATGTCGCAAGCTCTTTTGAGCGGGCTTTTATGTACTTTCTAGTTTTCTTCTTCTTCCCTGGCCTTTTGGTTTTAGCGCCGTTCCTCAACTTTCGGCCCCAGAAGCGGCAGATTGAAGCATAAATGGGTTTTTATTGGCAGGCATAGATGCGGCGCATTGACGTTCTTGGGATTGGTCTAGCCATTTTTGTGGCGGGTGGACTGGTGTACTTGTTACTACAGTTCATCGGGCTAGATAGTGTAGAGGCAGGCATTTGGAGCCAAGCAGTGCTGGTGGCTGGACTGGTGGGTTGGTTGCTGACTTATCTGTCAAGAGCACTGACGCACAAGATGACGTTCAATCAGCAGGTCAAGGACTATCGAGAAGCAGTCTTGCAAAAGCGCTTGGAAGAACTAACTCCAGAAGAACTGGCGCAAATCCAGGCAGAGATTGAGCAAGAACAGCAATCCTCAACTCAGGATTCAGCCCAAACGCAGATCTAAACCCTCACAGGCGCTGGGAAACTTACTGGCTGATCGAATTAGGTAACTTATCCTAAAATCAGCTAGCTTTGATAGTTGGTTAACCTGTAAGCAAATTTATTCGGATGACATCGGTTTCTCAGTGTTTTGAATCCCTCCGCGATCGCGGTCAATGTGCTCTGATCCCCTTCATCACAGCTGGAGACCCTGATTTAGCCACAACGGCGGAAGCGCTCCGGGTCTTGGACCGCAGCGGTGCCGACTTAATTGAGTTGGGCGTGCCGTATTCTGACCCTCTGGCGGATGGACCTGTCATCCAGGCGGCTGCAACTCGCGCCTTACAGCGGGGCACCCGGTTAGAGGCAGTCTTGGAAATGGTGCGGCAAGTCAGCCCAGAACTGCGATCGCCAATCGTTTTATTTACTTATTACAACCCGATCCTGAACCAAGGTATCGAGAACTTCCTCAAGCAGATTGCGGCTGCTGGGGTCAAAGGCTTGGTGGTGCCAGATTTACCGTTAGAAGAATCGGAGATACTAATTCAAACAGCAGCCAATCTAGGAGTTGAAGTGGTGTTGTTGGTGGCTCCTACTAGCCCTAGAGAGCGGATTGAGGCGATCGCGCGACAAGCGCAAGGCTTTATTTATCTGGTGAGCGTCACAGGTGTGACCGGAATCCGCACCGAACTGGAGTCTCGCGCCCAAGATATCTTGATGGATTTGCGCACCATTACCGACAAACCGATTGGCGTTGGGTTTGGGATTTCCCAGCCAGAACATGCGCGGCAAGTCATGGATTGGGGCGCAGATGCAGTAATTGTCGGCAGCGCCTTCGTCAAGCGTTTAGCCGATGGCACTCCCGCTCAAGGTTTGCGAGCCATTGAGGAATTTTGTCGAAGCTTAAAGATAGTTATTAGTTCTGATTAGAGAAGTAATACTTTCAGAACCCTTAATTTGGCAAGCGATCGGAGGTAAGTATGACCTTAGAGAGGCGCTAGCTTGCACCTACTGTGATCTTGCGGTAGGTTGAGGAGATTTGTAGCGATCGCCTTCCCGCCATCAGGGGCTCTGCTAGGGAAATCACTTCAACATCTACGAGTTAGAACAAATCGAATGAAAGGGTTGATACCGCTGTGGCAACACAGGCATTGGCTTTTGACCATGCTTCTACCCGGAGTAGCGCTACTTCAGGTTCTACCAGGCGTGACTCAGGAAACGCTACAAATTTCTAACACAGGTTCTGTCATCTTCAGAGCGCCCAATAGCGACACGCCTAGAACGGTGCCGTCCAATTCCACGACGTTCACCGCTGTAACGGATGTCGCAGATCTAGAAGTGGTGAAAACAGGCGATCGCTCTGCCGCCGAACCCGGAGACACTGTCACCTACCGTTTGCTAGTTCGCAATACAGGTACAGCCGCTGTTAACAATTTAGTTGTGCAAGACGTGTTGCCGCTGGGTATGCAATTCGTTGGTAAGTCTCTGCAAGGCACAGTGGGCAGTGGCACAACTACGACCCCAGTCGCTCTGCCAGAACCAACTACTAACAATCGCACTATCGCGATCGCCGTTCCCAATGGTCTCGCGCCCCAGCAAACTCTTAACCTCACCTACTCAGTAGTCTTGACCCCTGACGCGATTCGAGGCAGTGGTCGTAACCTAGCTTCCGCGATCGGCAACACGGGTACCCGTGAGATCCAGAGCAACACTGCCAGTTTCCTGGTCAGAATTCGCCCTGGTATCCTGTCCGATTGCGGCACAATTCTAGGACGAGTCTTTGTGGATAAAAACTTTGATGGCGAACAGCAACCAGGAGAACCAGGAGTTCCCAATGCGGTCGTTTTTATGGATGATGGCAATCGCATTGTCACCGACCCAAACGGCTTATTTTCAGTCGCTAATGTGATCGCTGGCAACCGCACCGGAGCCATTGATTTGAGCAGCTTACCAGGCTATACGCTCGCGCCCAATCTTTACCGAATTGAGGCCAATAGCCAATCTCGGCTGGTTCGCTTGTCACCCGGTGGCTTAGCTCGCATGAATTTTGCGGTCACTCCAGCCTTTGGCGAACAATCCACTCGGTAGCCAAGTTTTGCCTCAATCTTTCGCAGCCCAGTTGCGGAGCAAACCCTTACAAGGTTTGACAGCAGTACACAGAGACTGATAGTCTATTGCCCTTGCTGCATCTCTCAGTAGATGTACTGGAACAGGAGCGCTGTCTTAGCTAGACTGCTTAACTGTTTTTGCTGATTGCCATCGGGTGTTCCTTCATTTCATGCTCGGCTCTGGGTTTTAGGAGCAGCATTTTTAGCGATTCGCTCTACTATTGGCGGACCAAATATATGAGAGGGACAGCTCTTTCGAGCAAGGCGATCATTCGTCTAAGTTTATTGACCACTGCTGTAGGAGCGCTGGGCATTACGGCTCCTGTGCACGGCACTGAGGTGCTTCAGCCCTCAATACAATCTCAATCCTTACAGCTACCAGAGCCTCCAGGGCAGCCTGCTGCAGTTTCATTTATCTCTACAGACTCGATCCAGTTTGATCCGGACAAAACTGGTTTTGCGATCGCGAATTCTTCTGAATTAGCAGAGTTTCAAAGCGAACCTAGCTCAAACATCGGTGACGCTAAGCCCTCAGGTTTGATTGCTCCTGTACCTAGCGTAGAGTTACCGCCACTCACCGCGCAGACGACTGAAAATTCCCCAGAATCCCAAAGTCCTGAGGCATCAGAAAACCCAGCTAGTAACGGCCCAACGAGTCCAGCCAGCAGCTCCCCTGACGCTACAGTCCCCACTCTGCCAGCAGTTAGCTCTGACAAAACCAGCGCGATTCGCCTAGAAATCGCTTCGGTTGATGATCCTCGTGTGATTGCTGATGGTCGTTCTACCGTGACGCTGCAAGGTCGCCTCTTAAATGAGCAAGGTGAATTAATTTCGATCAACGCGATCGCCACGCTCACGGCTAGCGCGGGTCAGTTTGTCGGAGCCGATCAAGACCGCGATCGCCCTGGTTTTCAGGTTGTGGTGCAACAAGGGCAGTTTACGGCCCAACTACAGTCCAGCTTAGAAGCTCAAAAAGTTAGAGTCCGAGCAGCTGTAGACCTAGAAGACGAGTCGGAGCGATCGCCAGAAACCGAAGCTTTACTGCAACCGACTGGAGGACTTGTCACTTCTACTTGGCAACCAGAAGAAGTTGAAGCCTATACCCAAGTTGAGTTCATTACGAACCTACGTCCCTCCTTGGTCACGGGTTCGGTCAATCTGCGAATTGGGCCAGGGGGCACCGACTTCTACGACAGTTTCCGCGACTTTTTAGACCCAGAACTGCTCGATGACGACACCCGCGTTGATGTGAATGTGGCGGTGTTTGGCATTGGTGCAGTCGGGGAGTGGTTGTTTACCGGAGCCTATAATAGCCAGCGATCGCTGAACGAAACTTGCGATGGCACTAATCGACTGTTCCGAGATATCCAGTTTTGTGAGCAGAACTACCCAGTTTACGGCGACAGTTCTACCTCGACTTATCTCACGCCTTCTACCGATAGTGTGTATCTCCGCTTTGAGCGCACGTCTCCCGTGGCAGGGGCAGAGCCAGACTACGGCATGTGGGGCGATTACAACACCCTAGAGTTTGCTCGAACTTCGCAGTTGTTCACCGCGACGAACCGGCAGTTGCATGGCTTTAAGGGCAACTACAACCTGGGCAATTTGCAAGCTACGCTGTTGTATGGCAACAACATTCAAGGGTTTCAGCGAGATACTTTGGTGCCAGATGGGACCAGTGGTTACTACTTCTTGTCTCGTCGCTTAGTCATCCCTGGTAGCGAAAACGTTTTTCTCGAAACCGAAGAAATTAATCGTCCGGGCACCGTCCTAGAGCGCAAATCTCTAAATCGCGGCCCTGACTACGAAATTGACTACGATCGCGGCTCTTTGATATTCCGTCGTCCGATTCTGGCGGTAGAACTCAACCCGCTAGGCCAGAGCTTAGTCCGTCGCATTGTCGTCACTTACCAGCACGAAACCGCTGGTGACGGCGATACCAATCTCTACGCCGGACGGCTCCAGTACAACTTCTCACGGGAGTTCGATCGCGAAAGTTGGACAGGGTTTAGCTATCTACGCGAAGACCAAGGGGCACAAGACTTTGAACTGTACGGCCTGGATTTCTTCTTTCCCCTCGGCACTGATGGGCAACTGGTGGGTGAGGTGGCGCGCTCTAATTATGACTCGCTATTTCGCGGCAACCTCACAGGATCGGCCTATCGCCTAGAACTTTCCGGCAAGATCACCTCCGCGATCGCAGGTCAAGCTTACTATCGCTCGGTGGATGAAGGCTTCAATAACAATGCCACCGTTAGCTTTACTCCTGGACAAACTCGCTACGGTGCGGCATTAGCCACAGCCTTGAGTGAGACCACAAAACTCAGCTTCTTGTTCGATCGCGAGACTAACTACGGGATTGCGCCGCTGGTACGCACGACCATTCCAGATTTGTTTAACCCTGCGCCTGAGCCAATTCCAGGGAGCGCCGTCAACAATACCTTAACCACTTTCAGTGCAGGTATTCAGCAAAAGCTCGGCTCAGCAGATTTAAGTCTGGAGTGGTTGAACCGCGATCGTGAAGACCGCGCTACCCCCGAACTCTTTGAGGGTGACGCTAGCCAACTGGTCTCTCGCTTCGGTCTGCCCTTAACGGAAAGCTTAACTTTCAAAGCCCAAAATGAACTGAATCTAGGCGACATTGACCCCCTTTATCCCGATCGCACCACCTTCGGCTTAGATTGGGCGGCTTATCCGGGTGTGACAGTTCGCTTAGCGCATCAATTCTCTTCCGGTGGCTTGCTAGGAGATACCTCCATTACCAGCCTTGATACGATTCTGGAGCATTACTTCTCAGAAAACACCAGCATCACTGGACGCTACTCCGTCCTGAGTGGGTTCAATGGCTTTACTGGACAAGGGGCAGTTGGCTTAAATCATCGCTGGGCGATCGCTCCTGGCTTGCGCCTGAACTTGAGCTATGAGCATATCTTTAGCAATTTGTTTGGACGTACTGCCGCCGGAGAACGCTTTGCCCAACCCTTTGCTACAGGTCAGGGTGCTGCGGCATTAGGGTTGCTCTCTGGCGATAGTTATGGCGTGGGACTGGAATACACCGACAACCCCAATCTCAAAGCCAGCGCCCGCTTTGAGCATCGCACCTCGTCAGCCGGAAGCAATACAGTGATTTCCGCCGCTGCCGCCGGGAAAGTTTCTCCTGCTCTTACAGCCTTGGCGCGTTACCAGCAAGCCAGCGCTTCCAATCAACTCCTAGCAGTTTTAGGAGATACAGCCAATCTGAAGCTGGGTCTGGCCTACCGCGATCCTCGGAGCGATCGCTTTAATGCTCTGCTGCGCTATGAGTACCGCCTTAACCCTGCTACTTCCCCAGAAACCTTTCTGTTTGGGCGACGCGATGATGACGCCACTGATCACTTATTTGCCGCAGAAGCCATTTACGCTCCCGATTGGCGCTGGGAGTTCTACGGTAAGTACGCGCTACGAAACAGCACCTCCTACCGCGCCCAAGACTTATCCAACACCAACACCATTTCTTTGGCGCAATTACGCACCACTTACCGCTTGGGCTATCGCATGGATGTAGTTGGAGAAGTCCGTTGGCTCACTCAGCCTGCCACCGACTACAGCGAACTGGGTTGGGTGGTGGAAGCGGGCTACTATCTCACCCCAAATCTACGACTGGCCGCCGGATATAGTTTCGGTGATGTAGACGATCGCGACTTCAACGGCGATCGCTCTCGCGGTGGCCTGTACTTGGGCTTAAACCTAAAACTAAATGAACTGTTTGATGGCTTTGGTCTGCAAAAAACTACTCCCCGTCAGCAGCAGGAATCCCAAGTGAACCCGACAGCCTTGGCTCCCGTTGCACCCATGCCAAACACCAACCCATAGCACCGCCAGCAACCAGTCAGAGGAGTGAATTAATTTAGCTATGTCTGCCGTACCCGCACTGCGTCGCCTAACTCGTGTAGCCCTCGTCATTCCTTTCGTTGTAGCTAGTCTCGAACCTTTTACAGAAAAAGCTTCCGCCCAAGCAACTTCCCTTGGATCCAAATGTCCAGCCGGTACCATTCTGAGTTCTGATAACTTAGTTTTTAATGGTAACTACAACATCCTAGGCGGGGGCTCTGAGCCAAACATTAACCCCGCCGCAGGCTTTACGAGTGATTTGCCCTATCGAGGCGATGCGGTTTATCCCGACGACCGAGGAGTGAATGGTCCTTTGGGACCAAGGGGGCCACTAGGCGGCATCTCCATTCAGACTGGGCCAGTTATCTATGCCAATGGCGTTGTAGTCAGTAGGCAAGCAACTCCGGTTTTTCCAGGCGACCTTGAGAATGGTGCACCACCATCCAACACATTTCTTTATTCCAATCCCAACGAAGATTTACAGGGAAACCGTATCGAACGTACACCGGGACGGGGACAATTCATAAATCCGACTATTTGGCAGCAAACAGTAACGGTTACTCCCAACACGACCTATAACTTTATTGCCTACTTTGATAATCTACTGAGCGCTACCGCTAACGCCGAAGCAGCTAACCCACAAATTCAATTACAGATTAAACGGGGGAACACTGCCTCTGACCTGGGTCCGCAAATTTCTGTGCCTCGCAGCGTGCCTAATGGGTTAGGGGGTGAATGGCTGCCTGTGCAATTCTCGTTTACGACGCTGCCGACGGATACCAGCATCACTCTGGCGATCGTCGATCGTGCCAATACCGTGAATGGGGATGATTTCGGTCATACCGCGATCGGGCTGCGACAGTGCCTTCCGAACATCGGCATAGCCAAAGCAGCGGGCACAGCGGTTAGCAATCCCGATGGCACTTTTACCGTGCCCTACAGCCTCACCGTCCGTAACTATGGAACCGATGCCATTACCAATTTGCAAGTTACAGACGACCTAGCTACAACTTTTGCCAACGCAGCTGGCTTTGTCGTTTCTGGAGCGCAAAGCCCAACGTTAAGCGTCAACCCCAACTTTAATGGCAGTAGCGATCGCAACATTCTCGCGCCTGGCAATACGTTAGCCGCCACTGGGCAACCCGGTGACACTGCCACAATTACATTTAATGTCACTATCACGCCCGGAGCAGGTCCCCAAGGATTGGGTCCTTTCAACAACAGCGCGATCGCCACTGGGAATGCAGGCAACACCACTGTGCAAGATACGTCTGATGCAGGCACCAACCCTGACCCGAATGGCAATGGTATCCCAAATGAGCCCGGAGAAAATGACCCAACTCCAGTGACTCTTATTGCCGCACCAAAGCTTGGCGTTGCTAAGCAAGCAGGGACAGTAGTTGACAATGGCAATGGGGTTTTCACCGTTCCCTATACCGTCACAGTCAGTAACCTGGGCAATGTACCAATCAATAGTCTGCTATTAGCCGAGAACCTGACGGAAACATTTGGACCTCCTAGCACTTTCACGGTTGCCGCTGCCCCAACGAGTTCTACCTTGGCAGTCAACCCTGCTTTTAACGGCAACAGTGACTCCAATCTCTTAGCTGCCAATCAAACTTTGGCAGTTGGGCAGAGTGCTACCGTGACTTTTAGTGTTCAGGTTACAGCGAATGGTCAGCTAGGTCCTTTCAACAACACAGTTGTAGGCACCGGTACTGGGCCAGGAGGGATACCAGCTCAAGATGAATCCACCAATGGCACAAATCCTGACCCCAATGGTGATACCATCCCCGAGGAAAGACAACCAACTGTGGTTAGCTTTGGCGAAACTCCCAAGCTTGGTGTTGCGAAACAAGCAGGCGCAGTGGTTAACAGCGGTAACGGCGTGTTTACTGTGCCTTACACCGTCACCGTCAGCAACCTGGGCAATGTCCCCATCAATAATCTACAACTCGTCGAAAACCTCACCAGCACGTTTGGGCCTCCCACTACCTTCACCATTGCTGCGGCTCCCACCAGCCCCACTCTAGCGGTTAACTCTGCTTTTAACGGCAACAGCGACCCCAATCTCTTAGTAGGCACTACTAATTTAGCGGTAGGACAAACAGCCACCGTAACTTTTAGTGTTCAGGTGACAACGAATGGTCAGCCTGGCTCCTTTAGCAATACGGTCACAGGTAGGGGTACTAGCCCAGGAGGAACGATAATTACGGATCAATCTACCAATGGCACCAACCCTGACCCCAACGGTGATACTAATCCTGATGAAGACCAACCAACCCCCGTTCAGCCAGAACCACTTCCTGTAGGAGAGCCCCAACTGCGCTTACTCAAACGAATTACAGCCGTAGAACAAGGAGGCAGAACTCAAACGTTCGATCGCTTTGTGGATGATCCTACTGATACCACCGATACGGCTCCTGGCTGGGCTCAACTGTCTCCGGTTGGCGAGGTCAATCTACCAACTTCGCTGTCTTTACGCAGTGGAGATTCAGTTGAATATACGCTTTACTTTCTGTCTGATGGCACAACTCCTGCAACCGCTGCCAGCCTCTGCGATCCCATTCCTAACAGAACCACCTTTGCCCGCGATCGCTTTGGTACAGGTAGTGGGTTACAGCTGAACCGAGCCAGCGCCGAGAAATCGCTGACGAATAATGCTGACACTGATGAGGGAAATTTCTTTACCCCTTTAGCACCTTTACCCAATGGCAATGCTTGCCCGGCTAATGCGCAGGGCAATACCAACGGCTCTGTCATTGTCAACTTAGGAGAAATCTCTAATACTCCTGGCCAAAACTTTGGCTTTGTGCGCTTCCGGGTCAGGATTGATTAAGCATCGGTAGCGATCGCCCAACCAAAACATTCATCCAAATGCTTGATGTATGTATTTCTTTACAGATTAGGTAAAGAATATAACAGCTTAAATGTAGCCGTACGGTAACGACTGGGCATGATTAAAAGATGGTTAGTCCTCACTTCTGCACTCGCGAAATTGAGCTACACCAGCCTGAGCATATTACTAACCTAGACAGCCTGTGGGACCATTGCTTGTGTCTACGTCGTCAATCACGTCAATAAGCTGAACACTGAGGAACTGGCTTTGAAACGGACTTGGGTGCAATTACTTCTCCTATTCGTATTAGGAATTAGCCTGCTGACCATTGCTGACTTGGCGATCGCCCAATCCTTAAAGGTGCGGGTGAATCGTTGGTTGGAGGTGCGGCAGATTCAAGGGACAGTCAGCCTCTACCAAGGCCAAAAATCTCAACCCGCTCGCAATGGCAGTCGCATTCAAGCGGTAGGAGAGGGTATTCAAACTGGCGCGAAGTCTAGTGCAGTTTTAGCCGTAGATACTGGCATTGGTTTCATTAAAGTTGCAGAAAATACAAACATCCGCGTACTACAGCTAGAGCGGCTAGCGACTGGCGGACAAGTCACCAAGCTGCAAGTGACTGGAGGACAAGCCCGCCTCCAAGTGAGAAAGTTTACCAATCCAGCGTCCCGCCTAGAAATCCTTTCTCCCGCTGGTTTAAGCGCAGTTCGTGGCACGGAATTCGGGGTGAGTGTGCAGCCAGACGGTAAAACTGGGGTTGCCACCTTAGAAGGTAAAGTCGCAGCGATCGCTCAAGGAGCCAGCGTGCCGATCCAAGCTGGGTTTCAAAGTTTAGTCATTCCTGGAGAAGCCCCCTTACCCCCGACTCCTTTGCGGGAAGACACGCGGTTGCAACTCCAAGTTCTAGAGGCCGTTGGCAACAACCAAGCTCAAATTGCTGGTCAGGTGGATGTTGTTAATCTGGTATTAGTGAATGATCAACCCCTGAGCCTCGATCGCGAAGGTCAGTTTGATGTCAGAGTTGCACTGCCGCGAGAGCGCCGGATTCGGGCCGTAGTCAGAACTCCCTTGGGGAAACAGCAAATTTATGAATTGGCAGTTCCGTGAATGGGGGTTGCGACTGTCACCTGGTGGCATCACTGCTCTCATTGTGGTTGGTCTACTAGAAGTAGGAGCTTGGCAGCCTTTAGAGCAATTATCCTATCGGTTGTTATTTCGCTTGCGGGGGGACCAAGCCTGGGATGAGCGCGTGGTCATCGTCGCGATCGATGAACCTAGTATCAAAAAATTTGGTCTCTTTCCTTGGCCTCGCCAGTACCACACGCAGTTATTGCAGCGATTAACGAAAGCCGAACCCAGCGCGATCGCCTTTGACGTAGTTTTGTCAGAACCCAGCCCACAAGATGCCCAATTAGCAGCTGCAATGCAGGATCAAGGCCAAGTTCTGTTAGCCCAAGGTTGGGACTATCTTGGCGCTCTCTTGCACATTAGTCCCCCTTTAAAGACTGCTGCACTTGATGTCGGCCATGTACTCAAACAAGAAGATGCCGACGGTGTCACTCGCAGTATTAAACCCCAAGTCAGAGGAGTGCTAGCTCTGGGTTTAGCGACGGTGCAAGTATATTCCTTAGTTCAGGAACCTGTCCGCCTCCCACCTTTAGACCAACCACTTTGGGTCAATTGGCCTGGTTCAGTGCGTGGCCTCAAGCACTACTCCTATGCAGCCGTCTTAGCGGGACAAGTGCCTGACACGGCTTTCCAGGGCAAAATTGTCTTAGTCGGCATGACTGCGATCGGCTTTGATCCCCTGCCCACGCCCTTCAATCGCAATCCCTCTGCTAGTGGTGTCCATCTCCATGCTGCTGTGGTCAGTAATCTTTTGCAGCAAAATTGGCTACACCGTCCAGCTCAAGACTGGAGTTGGTTGTTACTAGTTGCTGGACCTGGCCTCAGTTGGATCCTGAGTCGTGGGAATACCAGTCAGCAAATTGGCATCTGGATCGGTGCTTGTTTGAGCTGGGGTATGGTCAGCCTGCTATTGTTTGAAGCAGGTTACTGGGTGCCAGTAGCGGCTCCTTTGGTCCTAGCTACGGTAACCACAGGAGCGGTCGTCCTGCACGATCGCCTCAGGGTTAACTCCTTGCTAAAAGCAAGAAGTGAGTTTCTGGCAACGATGAGCCACGAAATTCGGACACCGATGAATGCCGTGATTGGGATGACAGGTTTGTTGCTGGATACGCCATTGACCGAGCAACAGCGGGACTTTGTGGAAACGATCCGCAGCAGTGGCGACGCCCTCCTGACCATTATTAACGACATTCTGGACTTCTCTAAGATTGAGTCAGGCAAGTTAGAGCTAGAGGAGCAACCATTCCAACTAC
This sequence comes from Trichocoleus sp. FACHB-591, assembly GCF_014695845.1. NCBI lineage: Bacteria > Bacillati > Cyanobacteriota > Cyanophyceae > Leptolyngbyales > Trichocoleusaceae > Trichocoleus > Trichocoleus sp. FACHB-591. Next base: position 13,451 of record NZ_JACJPA010000087.1, on the reverse strand, counting down.
GCACCTGCATTGAAGAGTGCCTGGATCTGCTTGCTCCCAGAGCTTCGGAGAAAAATGTAGAGCTAGCCTACTGGATTGATCTAGAAGTGCCTCAGTACTTGGTCGGCGACATCACCCGTATTCGGCAGATCTTGGTTAATTTGCTGAGTAACGCAGTCAAGTTTACTCACGCTGGAGAAGTCGTGGTTTCAGTTAAGGCGGGGGTAGTCACCCATTCACGATTGCAGCGGATTGATCGGCGACAGCCCCCAAAAGACAACAGCAAAAAATATGAGATCTGCTTTGCGGTCAAAGATACAGGCATTGGCATTCCGCCCGATCGCCTCGATCGCTTATTCAAGTCCTTCAGCCAAGCAGACTCTTCTACCACGCGCCAATATGGTGGCACTGGGCTAGGTCTCGTGATCAGTCAACGGCTCACCCAGATGATGGGGGGGCGCATGTGGGTAGAAACTCAGTTAAACCAAGGTTCAACATTCTATTTCACCTTTTTAGCCCAAGCAGTACCAGAGCTAGTTCCCAGCCAAGTGGCATCCGCTCCAGATCAGTTGGCTGGCAAGCGATTGCTGATTGTGGATGACAACGCGACCAATCGCCAGATTTTGTCCTTGCAAGCGCAGTCTTGGGAGATGTTGCCTGAAACAGTTGAGTCTGGAGCGGCCACGCTCGATCGCCTACGGCAAGAAGTATTTGATCTGGTCATTTTAGATATGCAGATGCCAGAGATGGATGGTGTCACGTTGGCAGGAGAAATCCGCAAGCTACCCGGATGCCAATACCTACCGTTGGTGATGCTTACATCTTTGGGTCGCCCAGAAGGTAACGCTCAGACGATCGCCGCCCAGTTTGCTGCCTTTTTAACAAAGCCAGTAAAACAAACGCAGCTTTACAATGCGCTTTTGCAAGTGATGGGAGCCCAACCGATTCCGATTAGCGGTACTCAGGCGGCTCCTACTTTTGATCGCGGATTAGGCGATCGCCATCCCCTCCGTCTACTCCTGGCTGAGGACAATGTAGTAAATCAGAAAGTAGCCTTACGTCTGCTCGAAAAAATGGGTTACCGCGCCGATGTCGCTGGCAATGGCTTGGAAGTGCTAGACGCGCTGCATCGTCAAACCTACGATGTCGTGCTGATGGATGTGCAAATGCCTGAAATGGATGGTTTGACCGCGACTCGGCATATCTGTCGATTATGGTCACCGAGCCAGCGACCGCGACTAGTCGCCATGACCGCTAATGCCATGCAGGGCGATCGCGAAGCCTGTCTCCGGGCAGGAATGGACGACTATATCACTAAACCGATTCGGACCGAAGAACTAATTCAGGCGTTACTCCGTTGTCCACCTCAAGCAGGATTGAAAACACATCACTCAACCGTAGAATCTACAGTCGTAATCGATCCAAAAGCCCTAGAGGAACTCCGCGAATTAGGCGGAGAAGAAGCAGAAGCTTTGTTGCAAGAGGTGATCGACACCTACTTGGAAGACACTCCTAAACTCTTGCAAGCGATCGCCGCCGCTTGGACCATCCAAGACACCACAGCCTTGAAGCATGCCCTCCACACCCTTAGAATCACCAGCACTACTTTAGGTGCCATCACGCTCTGTCAGATTTGCCAAACCATAGAATCTCTAAATCCAGAGGTGGCGATCGCGATTCAGAATGAATGGTTGGCGCAGTTGGAGGCAGAATACCAGAAAGTAGAAGTAGCTTTGCAAGCAGAACGGCAACAAGTGCGAGCCTGAGCAGGCAAATGATTGGGCAAATGATCGGGTACATGATCAGGCACAATAGTTGGTCTGGGTTTTGGGCTTAATTTTCGTGCCTTATCGCTACCTTCTGTTCTACAAGCCGTACGACGTATTAACGCAATTTACAGACAATAGCTCTGTAGCGCCTCGGTCAACGCTAAAAGATTACATTCCAGTGCCAGAGATTTATCCGGTAGGCCGATTGGATCGAGATAGCGAGGGCTTGTTGTTACTCACCAACCACGGTCAACTCCAGCACCGCTTAAGCGATCCGCAGTTTCAGCACCCCCGGACTTACTGGGTACAGGTAGAGCGAGTTCCCGATGCAGCAGCTCTGACCCAGTTGCGCCAGGGTGTCGTGATTCAAGGCTATCGTACCCGCCCGGCTCAGGTACAATTGCTACCCACAGAACCTACTTTGCCGCCTCGCGAGCCACCCATTCGGTTTCGTAAAAATGTGCCAACCGCTTGGTTGGAGATCACTTTAACCGAGGGGAAAAATCGCCAAGTGCGGCGCATGACCGCTGCTGTCGGATTCCCGACTTTACGCTTGGTACGAGTCGCGATCGCCCATCTCCAATTAGTCGGTCTAGAGCCAGGTCAATGGCGGGATCTGACTCCACCAGAGCAAGCGAGCTTACAACAGCTTTGCTTTCCTCGATCAAAACTTAATTAACTGCAAACCAAGGTCGGCAGTTGAATAGATACAATAGGGTATCCGTGAAAATATCGTTAAACTGTTTTATAAAAACTCAGTCTTGGACCTGCTATTCCGGGATTTCGGCATACTGATATGACTGACAACCACAACTTGTGAACCTGATTAGCCGACTGAGTGGCTAGTGGGAGCTCTGTCACCTTAATCTTGCATCCTCATTCAGTCTGCACCTCATCTGTTAGTTGACCTAATGACTTCTAATCAACAACCGCGTTGGTACCAGTTTTTGGCTAAATCCGCCGCTTCAGATGAGTTGCCACCGCCGAACTTAGGTGATAAGTATCAGGTATTTTCAACCAGTTCACACCTGACTCGCGGGGAAGTGCAGCCATATCGCTCGTTCTACCAACAAAGCAGCTCGATTCAGCTTGATTTAGATGCCACAGGCACAATTGCAACGGTGAATCTCCTGGGAGCAGCATGTCTGGGTTACAGCGTGCAGGAGCTAATCGGCAACTCAGTTTTTACTTTGTTCCATCCGGATGACCAAGATTTCCTCCGAATAAATTTAAATGAGTACTTACAAAATGTCATACCTCTGCAAGCAGGGGCAAAGACAGAAATGACTCAGTATCAATACTGGGAATTGCGCCAGGTTTGTAAGGATGGCAGGGTGATATGGGTGAAAGCTTTTGTGCAACCAGACGCTTTTATGCAACCAAACCTCGAACCAACCACTAACCTCAACGATAGCCGCTCTAGCAATTCACCCGTAACGGCAGTGCGGCTATTGTGTGAAGACATTACTGAGTGGAAGCAAGTAGAGGCAGGACTCCAGCAAGAACGCAACTTTGTGGCGGCTGTGCTTGATACCGTCGTTAACTTAATTGTGGTTCTGGATCCTCAGGGACGTATCGTTCGCTTCAATCGTGCCTGTGAGCAAATGACTGGATACACGTTTGCAGAAGTCAAGGGCATTCCTTTCTGGGATGTTCTGCTTTTGCCAGAGGAGATTGCAGGTGTCAAAGCTGCATTTAGCCAATTACGATCAGGATTATTTCCCAACGAGTATGAAAACTATTGGATCACAAAAGCAGGCTCCGCTCGCTTAATTGCTTGGTCTAACACAGCTATTGTAGGTAAAGAAGGCAAAGTCGAATACGTCGTTGGTACTGGCCTGGATATTACAGAGCGGCGACAGACAGAATTGGCATTGCAGCGATCGCAGCAGCAGCAATACCAACACCTCGTAGACTCAGTCGAAGGGATTGTCTGGGAAGGCGAGGCCGAGAGCCTTCAGTTCTCCTTTGTCAGCCCTAAAGCTGAGCGAATTTTGGGCTATCCGCTGGCTGAGTGGCTGAGCGATTCGCAGTTTTGGCTCCATCACATCCATCCAGACGATCGCGCCTGGGTAATGGCGACTTGCCAACGAGAAACCCAAGCTCGACGCAACCACACGCTGGAATACCGCATGATCGCTCAGGATGGCCGAGTCATCTGGTTTCGAGACATGATCACGGTCGTACCTGATGCTCAGCCTATGCAGTTGCGGGGCGTTATGCTCGATATTACTGAGCGTCGCCAAGCAGAAATTGCGCTGCAAATGAGTGAAGCACGCTATCGAGCCGTAGTTGAGCAAGCAGCAGAAGGAATTTTCTTAGTCGATGTAGAAACCAAACGGTTGTTAGAAACCAACGCTGCCTGCCAAAGCTTATTGGGTTATAGCGCTGAGGAGCTATCAACCTTAACGCTCTACGATGTGGTGGCTCACGATCGCGCGGACATCGAGCGAAATATTCAACACATTCTGACTCAGAAGCGGTATTTCATCGGGGAGCGCCAATATCGTCGTAAGGATGGCTCGTTGATCGAAGTGGAAGTGAGTGCCCATGTCGTCAGCAACCACTACTGGTCATTTTTGTGTGTGGTGGTTCATGATGTTACAGCTTATAAGCAAGCAGGGGCAGCCTTAGAGCAATCCTTGGCGTTGCTCCGTGCCACCTTGGAGTCTACTGCCGACGGGATCATGGCCATTGGCGCAGATTGTCAAGTGCTGTGTGCCAACCGCAAACTGGTGGAAATGTGGGGAATTTCAGATGAATTGATGGCTGCTTCGCGGGGTGAGGAGCGCTTGCAATTCTTGGCCGCTCAAATGAAAGACCCCAATGTCTTCTTGAAAAAGATCCAAGCCTTACAAACGCAACCTGAAGCGGAAGTGAACGACCTGATTGAATTTCAGGATGGCAGAGTAGTTGAGCGCTACTCTAAACCACAGCGCTTAGGCAACCAGATTGTCGGTCGAGTTTGGAGCTTCCGGGACATTACTCAGCGCCAACAAGCAGAAGCAGCGTTAGCTCAGAGTGAAGCTAAGTGGCGATCGCTGATTCAAAACAGTTCTGACATCATTGCCATTCTGGAAGCTGATGGCACGGTGCGCTACCAGAGCCCAGCGGTGGAGCGAATTATGGGGCACTCGCCTCAGGAACTAGTCGGCAGGAATGCTCTAGAACTGATTCATCCCGAAGATGTGGAACATGTAGCGCAAGCCTTTCAAGATTTAGTTGCAGGCATATTACCTTCGCTTTCGATTGAGTTTCGTTTTCAGCACAAAGATGAAACTTGGCGCTTTATCCAATCCACAGGGATAAATTTGCTCGCTGATCCCTCAGTTTTGGGAATTGTTACCAACTCACGGGACATCACTGAGCGGAAACGAGCTGAGCGGGCTTTGCAGAAGCAAACAGAGCGAGAACGGCTCATGCGCTTCATTGCTCAACGCATCCATCAGTCACTGGATCTAGCAGAAATTCTCGATACAACCGTGGCAGAAGTGCGGCAATTTCTCCAGACTGACCGAGCCATTATTTTTCGGTTTAACCCGGATGGTAGTGGATGCGTGAGTGTGGAATCCGTAACAGAGGGTTGCCAACCTATCCTCGGTCGGGTGATTCACGATCGCTGTTTTACTCCGCCTAGTGGCCCTGCCCCCTATCCTCGAATCAGAGCCATTGCCGATCTAGATGCTGCCGAGGTTGACCCTTGCTATGTGCAGATGTTGGCGGCTTTGCAAGTAAAAGCCAGCTTGGTCGTGCCCATCATGCAGGGAGAGCAGTTGTGGGGCTTGTTAGTTGCTCATCACTGTATTGCGCCTCGGCAGTGGTTGCCTCAAGAAGTAAATTTCCTAGAGGAGTTAGCAACTCAGGTGGCGATCGCCATCCAGCAATCGGAACTCTATCAGCAAGTGCAACGGCTCAACTCGGCTCTAGAGTCTCAAGTGATGGAGCGTACCGCCCAATTGCAGCAAGCGCTCAACTTTGAGGCCATGCTGAAGCGGATTACAGATAAGGTGCGCGATAGCTTGGACGAAGGTCAGATCTTGCAAACTGCAGTGCAAGAACTAGCGCTAGTGTTGCAAGTCGCCTGCTGCGATACCGCCCTCTACGACGCTAACTATACAACCTCCACGATCTGCTATGAGTACACCACCTCGCTCCCTGCATCTTGGGGACGAGTGTTAAAAATGGCAGATTTTCCCGAACTATACAGCCAACTCCTGCAAGGACAACATTTTCAATTTTGCGAAATCGTACCGAATCCTTGCCGGGATCGGGTATCGATGTTGGCCTGCCCCATTTTTGATGACCAAGGCGCGATCGGGGATCTGTGGCTGTTTCGAGATAGAGAGGCAGCCTTTAGTGAGTTAGAGATTCGCTTGGTGCAGCAAGTGACGAATCAATGCGCGATCGCCATCCGTCAAGCCCGACTCTATCAAGAAGCTCAGGCGCAAGTGCGAGAGCTAGAAAAGCTAAATCGGCTCAAAGACGACTTTCTCAGCACCGTTTCTCATGAGTTGAGAACTCCCGTTTGCAACATCAAAATGGCAATTCAGATGTTGGAGCTGAGCCTGAATCGTGAAAACTGTCTGAACTCAGCCTCTGGTAAAACCGCTCGTTACTTGCAGGTCTTGCAGGATGAGTGCAATCGAGAGATCAGCTTAATTAATGACCTGCTTGATTTGCAGCGCTTGGAGGTGGGCAGTCAACCCTTAACTTTAGAAATTGTGCAGCTTCAAGAGTGGATTCAGGGAGCCGCCCAACCCTTTTATGACCGAGCTCGAGGGCGAGAGCAACGCTTACGGCTAGAATTACCCACTCGTCTACCCCCCATTCTTTCTCACTCCTCCAGCCTCACCCGGATTCTGGCAGAACTGTTGAACAATGCCTGTAAGTACACCCCACCCGGTGAAGAAATTGTCGTTTCTGCTCATCCAGCGTCGGGGCGGATACAGCTCAAGGTGACTAACTTTGGGGTCGAAATTCCTGCGGCGGAGTTACCTCACATTTTTGAGAAGTTCTACCGGGTGCCCAGCACAGATCCCTGGAAGCAAGGCGGAACAGGTTTAGGGCTGGCTTTAGTCCAAAAACTTACCGAATATTTGGGAGGCAGCATTGAGGTAGAGAGTGCGGCAAGACAAACCTGCTTCACTGTAGAACTGCCTCTCACTCCTAACGACATCAGTTCAAGATAAGACCCAACAAAAATTTTGCCGTGGTTCATAATCGAGGGAGAAGCAGAGGTGGCTTGAACCAGAGTCACTACAATTGACGCAGCAGGAGGTCAGCATGGGTTTGGGCATGTTGGTGAAAGGCCAATGGATGACAGAGCGGGAGCAAGAAGATACGCAAGGCCGCTTCTTACGGCCCTCCACAACGTTCCGCCACCAAATTACCGCCGATGGTTCGAGTGGATTTAAGGCCGAACCCGATCGCTATCATCTCTATGTTTGTTGGGCTTGTCCTTGGGCGCACCGCACCGCTATCATGCGCCAACTGAAAGGCTTAGAGTCTGTGATCACTCTCTCCGCTGTTGATCCTGTGATGGGAGAAGAAGGTTGGTTTTTTTCCGATTATCCAGGCTCTATCCCTGACACGGTGAATCAGACGAAATATTTGCGCGAGATTTATCTTAAGGTAGAACGTGATTACACGGGAAGAGTCACAGTGCCTGTGTTGTGGGATAAGCACACCAACGCTATCGTCAATAACGAGTCTCGCGAAATCATTCGCATGTTGGATACAGAGTTTGGCGCGATCGCCCAAAAGGAGACCAGCTTCTATCCTGAAGATCTGCGATCGCAAATTGACCAAACCATTGATGCTATTTACCAACCAATTAACAACGGGGTGTATCGAGCCGGGTTTGCCACTCAACAGTCAGCCTACGAAGAAGCCGTTACCGAGTTGTTTGACGCGCTCGATCATTGGGAGCAAGTATTGAGCCAGCAACGATATCTCTGCGGCGATCGCCTGACAGAAGCGGATATTTGTATGTTCACCACACTGCTGCGGTTTGATGCTGTTTACTATAGCCACTTCAAATGCAATCTGCGTCGAATCGTAGACTATCCCAATCTGTGGAACTACCTCAAAGATATTTATCAGCATCCAGAAGTCAAACCCACTTGCTACCTAGACCACATCAAGCTGCACTACTACAAAAGCCATCCCAAAGTGAATCCTACAGGCATCGTTCCGAAAGGCCCCATTATTGATTTTGATGCCCCCCACGATCGCACCCGTTTTTCCTAGGGAGAAGTTCCAGAGGTCCGTAGGGGTTTAGCATTGGGGCATAAATGGAGATGCCAAAAACATAAGATCTCGCTCCAAATGCTAAACCCTTCAAGGTAGAGCGTGGCTAGTTGTTGGCATGAACGTTGCACGGGGCATAGCATTCAGATCAAAATTTAGGACTAACGTTGTACTTTGATGGCTGAATGCTATGCCTCTACGGGTTGTTAGAAGCGAGGAACCTAGCCTCTAGACTTGCTGTTACTTCTGAGCGATGTCAATGGGTTCGAGGGCGGAGAACTGCACTAAGGGTTCGCGAGCCACGCGATTGAGACCCGCAGATCCCAATAAATTAGCCCAGTCGGCAGCTAAAGCCGCATCCCGAGGATAGGAGCGACGCAACTGAGCCAAGGTGCTCAATGCTTCGTACCAGAACCCCGATTGTTTATACAGAGCAACGCGATCGCGTGGGCTAGCTTGCCGCAACTGCTGCACCAGAGCAGGACTAGGATTCACATGTTTAATCCATCCCATCACAAAGGGATTGCCTGATTTATCAGGTGCCGCTTCATTACAAACTACTGAGAAAAACCAACGATAGTTTTTACCTGCTGTGAGCCCAGATGTGACAACCGCTGGCAGCTTAAAGCTGGCAATGCCTGGTTGTGCAGCCAATCGTAATTTAGTTCTGTACACCTGTTGCTTGTTCTCGTTCTGCAAAACAAATTCAGCCGTTTTAGCAGTCGTCGGCGGAACGTGGAAGAAGAGCGTGGGATATCGATCGGTGGTGAGACTTTTAGTTTGGGCAGCTGGAATCAAAGCCGTAATAGAGTTGCGTCCCAAGCAATCTCCAGGGCGAGAACCACCGGAAGTGCGACCTCCTGGGCCATCTTTGACCGGAGGTCTAACTGAATTGGCGATCGCTGACATTGGCAGAGCCAACGGTGCGAAGGATGAGATTAGAGCTACACAGAGGGCTGTGTAGGCTGCGTACGATTTTGTCCGATACATAGTGCTCTCCCGGATGACTACATGACAGCAGCGATCTAAATGACGGACAACCTAAAAAATCTCTTCCACTTCTCCAAAGCTTCACAAAATCTTTACAAGAGAGAATTGAAGAATCCGGATTTTTTACCAAAAAAAGACAAAGTTTTCCGGATGAAGAAATTTGAGCGATCGCTGTTGAGTTCGCTTGGAGCTAGCATTCACTTTTTTGCTGCTTGAATTGACACCCTTTAATAAGGTTGAGCAGCAAATTTGTCAGTGGCTGCTAATAATGCCGTACGAATTCCTGGCTCCATCATCGAGTGTCCCGCATCCGACACGACAATAAACTCTGCTTCTGGCCAAGCTCGATGCAATTCCCAAGCTGAGATCATTGGGCAAACCACATCATAACGACCTTGCACAATTACCGACGGGATATGACGAATCCGATCAACATTTTGTAGGAGTTGGTCTTCCGGCTCAAAAAAACCACGATTCACAAAGTAATGACATTCAATCCGGGCAAAGGCATCCGCAAAGTCATACTCCGCAAATCTCGCTTGCAAATCCGGATCGGGATATAGCTTACTTGTGCTTGCCTCCCAAACCGACCAGGCGCGAGCCGCCTCTAAACGCACCTGTAGATCTGGGCTAGTTAAGCGCCGATGATAAGCCGCAATCAGGTCATGACGCTCTTCGGGGGGAATGGGTTGCAGATAAGCTTCCCAAGCATCCGGAAAGATATAGCTGGCTCCCTCTTGGTAAAACCATTGCAACTCTTTTTTGCGCAGCATAAAGATACCGCGCAAAATCAGACCCAGACAGCGTTCTGGATAGGTTTGACTATAAGCTAAGGAGAGCGTACTGCCCCAACTGCCACCGAAGACAACCCATTGCTCAATGCTTAAATGCGATCGCAGTTTTTCGATATCCTCCACCAGATCCCAGGTGGTATTCTCTCGTAGGTCTGCATGAGGTGTGCTGCGACCACATCCGCGTTGATCAAAGACGACAATTCGCCACTGGGTGGCATCAAAATATTGACGATAGCGGGCAATACTGCCGCCTCCTGGCCCGCCATGCAGAAACACGACAGGCTTGCCTTCTGGGTTGCCAGATTCCTCAAAATAAAGGGTATGGAGATCAGAAACTTGTAGAGTTCCGGTGCGATAGGGGGCGATCGCGGGATAGAGTTCACGAATTTGAGCGGCCATGAAAATATGCTCTTGCGGGACGTTCCTTAGCGTACGAGCGATCGCCCTCTGACAACAAGCCACCTCAACTGGAGCATCTGTATTAAGTGGCTAAATTGCTATCGCCCCCTTCCAAAATCGTGCCTTCTAGGTTCGTGTCTGCCAAATTTGCACCACTGAGATTGGCCTCCTCTAAGGCAGCTTGATGCAAGTTGGCCTGGTGAAGATCGGCGATCGCTAAGTCTGCACCACTCAAGTCAGCTCCCTCTAAATTCGCGCCACTTAAATTGGCCTGACTGAGCCGCGCATGGCTGAGGTCGGCTTGGACAATGTTGGCAACTTTTAGATCAGCCTGGCTTAAATTCGCGCCATCTAGAATGGCTCCTTCTAAGGTAGCTCCGTCAAGAATGGCATCTCTCAAATCTGCACCGCTCAGGTCTGCTTGGGTCAAATCTGCGCCGTTGAGGTCTGCGCCACTGAGGTCGGCATGGCTGAGGTTAACTCGGCGTAAATTCGCTCCATCCAAAGATGCTCCAGATAGCAACACACCGCTCAGGTCTGCACCTTCTAGTATTGCCTCACTGAGCGCGATCGCACTAAAGTCTCTTTCTCCCGCTGCATATCTCTGCATCAGTTCTTCAGCACTCATGTCTCCCTCCTTTCGCTACATTAGCAAAGGCAACAGCATCCTAGAAAAGATATCCGCACTACCGCAAGTGGTTAATCCACAGGATGTCACACTGCTTGAGCCATTGCTTCCACGCTATGACAATCGAACAACAGAAAAATCAGACCCAAGACACAGCCTTGTCTGTATGACCTTGATCGTGTTTAGGTCTAGGCGAGCGTAGCGCCCAACACTTAAATGGGTCATTATGTGAAGCAGTTAAGTACTTCTCTAGACAGATGCTAGAAAATTAATTTTTATCTATGGGGCAACTGCACTGAAAAAGTAGCTTCATTGAGCTAACGCATTGAGGCCAAAAGTATGCGATCGCGGCTGGATTCAGAGGCGATTGTCACTTCTGTTTTCAGCAGACTCGCAGGACTCTCCATTCTGATCTGGTCTCCTGAAAGTTCAAGGACTCAGTTGATTTAGTAGGTCTTTAAAGACCCTTATCCCTAGACTAAAGAATACTCAACGAAAGAGATGAGAACTTTAAAGAGCGATCGCCTAGAGTGTGGGTTGAATGAGATTGGATAGCAGCGATCACATTATAAAAACTTTGGCATAGAGGTTGCGATCGTGAATCGTTTTTTGATTTGTGTACTGAGCCTAAATTTATATAAAAAAACTCTGCCTATTCATTTAATGCCGATTATTGTGCGACCATGCTAAGTGCAAATTCCCAGCCTGAAATTCAGAATGTAAATTAATAATGAATAGATTTTTAGTTTTTTGGGGCTTAGCCAGCCCTGCATGCTTGGGCCTAGTAGCAAGTGTACTCCGATTTTATCAATTGGATTGGTATCCAGCCTATTTTGATATTTGGCGATCGCTTGCAGTTTATCTGGCTTATTGGCTTTTACTGGGAGCTCTACAAGGAGCAATCTTATTCTGGAAGTTCCAAGGGCGACAATTTGCGTATCAATGGTTCTTTATAACTAGTGCAGTTGGCTGCTTCATAATGCTATTGCACGATCTATTCCTGCTCCTGCTTGGTGTTGACACGCGCGGCCAAGGAGCACTTATTCTAATATTTAGCCTGCCGTTGTTGGCATTTTTAGGTGGGCTACCATTGGGGTTAGCTCAATTCTTTTTAATCCGAAATCACTATAGAGCCAGTCTCAACTCTGAGCACTTGAACCTGAGATGGTTTGCCATTAGTTTTTTATCGTGGGTAATTGGTTTTGCAGGCATTTTATTCACCTTCTCTGGTACTCGTCTTATGCCTGCGTTGTTTCTGCTCGTTTCTGCTGGAACTGCAATGAAGGGTTGGTTTATTCAGAAGTATTTAAGAGCATAAATGTAGAGCGATCGCCAAAAGATAGATGATGGATGAGTTGAATTGCGATCGCTCAGAGTATGTGTCGAGTAAGGTTAGATTCCAATCGCTCTTTATGTGTGATGAGTGAGATTATATTGCGATCGTATTACGAAAATCGGTGACATCGGTACGAGGTCGCTGCATCGCAATTCCGTTGCACACGAACTGTATAGAGATAGTAGTCGAGTTCTAAAAGTTAATAGCAGCGGATAAACGGGAACGTTAGTTAAAAAGTTAGTTTCTCGCAAAGGTTCCTAACAAGCAAAGAACCCGTTATGCTAAGCAACTTACGTATACCAAAAGAAGTCCGCAGAAAAATAGATGACGAGCTTCAGCCCGGAGAATTTATAAGATGGGTTGATCAGCCTGTGCCTCAATTGATCACAGCATCTCTAATCGTGAGTGTTTTGTTTGGTATTCCCTGGACTAGCTTTGCCATATTTTGGATGTGGGGGGCATTGGGGTTTAAACTCCCCGATTTACAAGCAGGTTTACAACCTGAGTATCTGTTTGCTCTTTTCGGTATACCTTTCGTTCTGATTGGTTTTGGAATCCTGTCTACTCCCCTATGGACATGGCAAGCAGTACGAAGAACAGTTTACTTGGTTACGGATCAACGGGCTATTTCAATTCAGGGTGGTTGGTCTACTACTATTAGAAGCTATCTGCCTAAGCAATTAACAGATGTATATCGGAAGGAAAGAGCAGATGGAACGGGTGATGTAGTTATTATGATTCGGCACTGGAGAGACAATGATGGAGATCAAAGAACTGAAGAGATAGGATTTCTAGGAGTTCGTAATCCACGAGAAGTTGAAAAAATATTGAAGCAGTTGGCTCAAAATGCTACGTGACAAAACCCATACACTTCGATCGCTGAAAGGAGATCTACTGGAAACGGAAGCATAACTGGGGTGGGTAATGGCCAACATTGGATCACTAGGGCTGACTCTATCGAAAATGCTTTGTGACCAACTCTGTGTTTGTGGAAATACTTATGGGCACAATCGAAAGTAGCCTATTAGTTCACGGTTCTTGGGTGGATGGTTCCTGGTACAACGAGGTGATTCTGACGCTATTGATAGAAAGCTATGAAGCGATCGCAGGCTGATAACGCCCATGCACACCGGCCGCCAAAAAAGTATCAGTTTGATGTAGAGGGCATCTGCGGCGGGTGATGGGCAACGTTAGCAGGACTTACGCAGAGACAGACATAAACTAGAGGCATGAGCTTCACCAAACTGGATTACTGCCAGTACTTACTAAGCAGTCCGATTAACTACACGATGACGAACTTGGCTGAC